>CP065018.1:0-335000 GCA_016700415.1 Flavobacteriales bacterium | reverse complement strand
GTGATCTCCTGGGTGCGGCTGCCGGGAAGCAGTGCTACCACAGGCTTCATATCCGCGGCTTCCGGCCGTACTTCCGAGTGGACGGGCAGCGCGTCCAACAGCGGATGGCCCACGAACTCCACCTCCATGCCGTGCTCGGCGTACCACTGCTTCTCGAAGGGCAGGATCACGTACATGTCGTCCACGTTCCGCTTGATGGCCTTCACGCGGCCGGCCTTCCACGCCCATACCTGCGGACTGATGTAGTAGATCACTTGGATACCGTGGGCATGGGCGAACTCGGCGATGCGCAGGTTGAAGCCGGGATAGTCGATAAGGATGATCGCATCGGGCTTGAACGCGAGGATGTCCGCCTTGCATTCCTTGATGTTGCGAAGGATGGTGCGCAGGTTCATCAGCACCTGCGTGAAGCCCATGAAGGCCAGATCGCGGTAGTGCTTCACCACTTCGGCGCCGGCGGCCTGCATGTGGTCGCCGCCCCATGCACGCACCTTCAGTTCCTCTTGCCCGGCCTGAGCGAAGAGCGCCCGCACCAGGTTGCCGCCGTGGAGGTCGCCACTGGCCTCGCCCGCGATCACATAAAGTCTCTTCCCCATAGCAGCAGCAACAGCACGATCACCGCGCCATAGGCGAACATCGCCCCGATGACGCCACGCATGGCCTTGAGCATCCGCCGTTGGTCGAATGCGAAAAAGAGCACCACGTCAGCCAAGAGGCTCAACGACAGCACCGGTGCGATGTTCCCCCGGATGCCGAAGACCATGCCCCGGAGAAAAAATCCCAGTTCCAGCTCCGGCCGAAGCACGGTGACGATGAAGACCGAATACAGGAGCAGGCCGATCAATGGAACGATCAGACCTGCGATCACGCCTGTCCGTACGTTGTCAAAGCGCATGGTCCCACATGTTGATATTGCCCACTTCGTGATGGGCCGTCATGTCGAACTGCACGGGCACGAGGCTCGCATAGCCGTGGCCGGTGGCCCAGACGTCGGTGTCCTCTCCGTGGTCGTTGGCCGTGAACTTGCCTTTGAGCCAATGGTATTCATGGCCCGCAGGGTCCTTCCGGGTGTCAACGGCGTCCTCCCAATGCCCGATCGCCTGCCTGCACACCCGGATGCCCTTGATCGGCCCTTCTGAATTCGCAGGAATGTTCACGTTCAGGCAGCAGCCCTTGCCCAATCCGTTCGCCAGCACGTTGGCCGTTACCGAACGCACCACCGGCCGCGTATGCTCAAATGAAGCCTCGATGCTGTGGTCCATCAGGGAGAAGCCCACGCTGGGGATGCCTTCCAGCGCCCCTTCCACGGCCGCGCTCATGGTGCCGCTATAAAGCACATTGATACTGAGGTTGCTGCCGTGGTTGATCCCGCTGACCAACAACGCCGGACGGCCCTTGATGATGTGGTAGACCGCGAGCTTCACGCAATCCACCGGTGTGCCGGTACAACTGAACGCACGCACCCCTTCCATGAACTCCACTTCACGGAGCCTTAGGAAGTTGTGGATGGTGATGGCATGCCCCATGGCGCTCTGCGGCTTGTCCGGCGCCACTACCAGCACTTCCCCGAAGGCTTTCATCTCCTCCGCAAGCGTCTTGATCCCGGGTGCGAAAATGCCGTCGTCGTTAGTGACGAGGATCAAAGGGCGATCGGTCTTTTCCATGCGGGGCAAAGCTAAGCGGGGCTTCAAATGGAACCCTAATGCATGCCTACGGCAGCCGGGGACGCAGAAAGGGTTGATCATCGCAGATCGATCCTTCCGCCATTTGATGAAAATCCGACCTTTGCGCCATGAAAAAGCCCATTATCCCTGAAGGTGCCGCGAAGCCGTTGGCGCCATACTCCCCCGCAGTAGAGATGAACGGCATGGTGTTCCTCAGTGGCCAGATCGCGTTGATCGGCAGCACCGGCAAGCTTCAGATGGCCTCGATTGCCGAGGAGACCAAGCAGGTGATGGAGAACATCTCGATCCTGCTGAAGGCGTCCGGACTGAGCTTCGAGCACTTGGTGAAATGCACGATCTTCCTCAGCAGCATGGACCACTATGGGGCCGTGAACGAGGTGTACGGCAAGTACTTCGGTGATGTGCCCCCGGCACGCGAGGCGGTCGCGGTAAAGGGATTGCCTGCCGGAGTGAACGTGGAGATCAGCGGGATCGCGATGCGATGAACATAGAACGCAGATGACGCTGAAAGGGCTGATCACCGCTGATAAATTGTGGCGGAAAGAGGGCCTCAGATGACGCGATGAACTCAGGGTCCCGGAGCGGAGACTCTGAGTGGAATCTACTTCAACGACTTCCGGTGGATGAAGTAGAGGTAGCACCAGTTCAAGGCCAGGAAGAAACCGAGGATGTTGAGCGTTGCCGACCCTGCGATCATGATCGGGACCAGCATACCGAGCAGTTGTGCGCTGGTGTATATGTGGAAGCCGTCGAATTTTCCGTTCCACATGCGGAAGACACCGACGAAGCGCGCCAAGGTGCGTAAGGCGAAGACGCCCATGAGCGCCACGCCGTGGGCACGCATCACGCCCACGTAGGTGAGCAAGGCATCTTGCTGGTCCGGCTTTAAGTAGGAGGACCACGTGGTCTCGATGATCTGGCGCACCTCCTCCACGCTCATGCTCTTTATCGCATACGCGCCCAGAATACCGATCAGGTAGATCGGGAATACCACGCCCTGGTTGATGAAGCTGGCCACGCAGAGCCGCGTCAGCATCACCGGTCGCGCTTCCACCACGATCTTCTCCATTTGTTGTTCCACCGCGCTAAGCAACGAAAAAAGCCCCCGACCACGCCGGGGGCTTTTTCGTTAAGGATGGTCAGCCTCAATGCATGTGCTTGAGGTTCACCGCGTAAAGGATGATGAAGACGAGCGAGAAGAAGCCAACAAAGCCCACGCTCGCTAATGCCATCATACTGCCACCTAGATATACGATGGGCACCGCCAGCCCTCCGATCGCGGCAAGCACGTACAGCCAGAAGCCGCTCTTCTTCAGGTTCCACATCTGCCACACGCCGAACAGGCTTATCAGCGCAAGGACGACCCCCGCGATCCCCATGGGCTTTGCGTTCTCAGCGGCCCGTTCAGTCATCTCCATCGCGGAATCCATCATGCGGCCGGCCATCCCGTCCGCCTGATCCCCTAATTGCGCTTTGGCCTCCTCCATCTTGGCCCGTCCTTCCTCGATCGCAGCCGTCTGGTCGGTCGTCACCGTCTGAATTCCGTTGATGACGCCCCACGCGCCCATGATGAAGCTGATGATGCAGATCACGGTGAGCAATGTGGGCCTGGCCGGTGCAGCACCCATGGTTGAAGTGTTCGTGTCGTTCATGCCGATGTGGATTTTGGTTCGAACGAAAATAGCGGCCACGACAAGCTGACGATCGGCAGAACCGGCAGAATATCGCCGTGTGATCGTTGATAACCGGAGGGATAGGAGCATTGGCGCGAGCTGAGCGCCTACGGTACCGGGGCCAAGCCGGAGCGGAACTCAATGAGGGATCTTCGCCTTCGCGCCGTCGGGCTAACTTCGCGCCGCGCCTGTTCAGGGCGAGCAAAAACAACCAATCCTATTCCCTGCGAAGATGACCTATGATGTGATCGTTCTCGGCAGCGGCCCCGGCGGCTATGTAGCCGCCATCCGCGCCAGTCAGTTGGGCCTGAAAACGGCCATCGTTGAGAAGGAGGCCCTAGGCGGCATCTGTCTCAACTGGGGCTGCATCCCGACCAAGGCCCTCCTCAAGAGCGCCAACGTGTTCGAGTACATCAACCACGCGAAGGACTACGGCATCACCGTGGGGGCGCCGACGGCCGACTTCAAAGGGATCGTGCAGCGCAGCCGTGACGTGGCCAAGGGCATGAGCAACGGCGTGCAGTTCCTGATGAAGAAGAACAAGATCGACGTGGTGATGGGCACCGGCGTGCTGAAGCCGGGGAAGAAGATCGAGGTGACCGGTGCTGACGGCAAGAAGCAGACCCTGGAGGGCAAGCACGTCATCATTGCCACTGGCGCCCGCAGCCGCGAACTGCCCGCCCTGAAGCAGGACGGCAAGAAGGTGATCGGCTACCGCGAGGCCATGTCCCTGCCCGCACAGCCAAAGAGCATGGTGGTGGTGGGCAGCGGGGCCATCGGCAGTGAGTTCGCCTATTTCTACAACGCCTTAGGCACGAAGGTCACTCTGGTGGAATTCATGCCGAACGTGGTGCCCGTGGAAGATGAAGACGTCAGCAAGCAGCTTGAGAAGAGCTTCAAGAAACAGGGCATCGAGGTGATGACCTCCAGCGAAGTGACCAAAGTGGACAGCAGCGGCAAGGGTTGCAAGGTGACCGTAAAGACCCCGAAAGGTGACCAGACCATCGAGTGCGACATCGTGCTGAGCGCGGTGGGCATCGCCTGCAACATCGAAGGCATCGGCTTGGAGGAAGTGGGCATCGTGACGGACAAGGGAAAGATCAAAGTGGACGGCTTTAGCGCCACGAACATCCCCGGCTACTACGCCATCGGGGACGTCACCCCCGGACAGGCGCTCGCGCACGTAGCCAGTGCCGAGGGCATCATCTGCGTGGAGAAGATCGCCGGGAAGAACCCGGAGCCATTGGACTACAACAACATCCCGGGCTGCACGTACTGCTCGCCGGAGATCGCCAGCGTGGGCTACACCGAGAAAGCCGCCAAGGAAAAGGGCTACGAGCTGAAGATCGGCAAGTTCCCCTTCACTGCATCGGGCAAGGCCAGCGCCGCCGGGGCGAAGGACGGTTTCGTGAAACTGATCTTCGACGCCAAGTACGGCGAACTGCTGGGCGCGCACATGATCGGCATGAACGTGACGGAGATGATCGCCGAGTGCGTGGCCATGCGCAAGTTGGAGACCACTGGGCACGAGATCATCAAGACGGTACACCCCCACCCTACCATGAGCGAGGCCATCATGGAGGCTGCGGCCGCGGCATACGGCGAAGTGATCCACCTATAGGGGGCGAAAGACCTTTCGCCCCGGGGTTGGTACCACGGGGCAACCACGGATGAAAACCTTGGCATTCAACGCTCTTGAAGATCAAGGACGGGTAATGCGTTTTTTCGACCGCCTGGCCCCGGATTACGGGGAGCGGTACGGAGGGAAGGACCGCTTTCACGACCACTTTTTCCAGGAACGCTTGACAAAGGCCATCCTCGGTCTGGACCTTTCGGACCGGGATGTGCTGGACATCGGGAGCGGGACCGGGGACCTGTACGCGAAGCTTATCACCCGGTTCCCGGACATGCGTTTCATCGCGACGGACGTGAGTGCAGGGATGCTGGCCAAAAGCAAAGTACCCGCTTCCCAACGCCTTCTCGGCCATGCCTACGACCACGCCATGGGCGACCGCCGTTTCCATGCCATCTTCATGCTTGGCGTGTCCACCTATATGGACCGGCAGGAATTGGAAAAGAACCTGGCTTTCGCCGCCCGGCACCTGGCCCCTGGCGGGACCTTCACGGCCACCTTTACCAACAAGCATGCGCTGGACTCCTGGACCAGGGCGCTGGCCCGTTGGCCTCTGCGGCTTTTCAGCCGAGGCGACCATGTCCTCACCAGCGACCTGCGCATCCACCGCTACAGCTTCCGCGAAACCCGATCGATCGTGGAACGCCACTTCACCATCAAGGGCTGGGACCTTTTGAACCACACAATATTCCCGGCAAACCACCTGCTACCGGACGCTTCCATCCGTTTGGCCCGTGGCCTTTCCGACCGGAAAGGCACTGCCGCATGGCTCCGGTTCCTCAGTTCAGACCTGATGGTCCATGCCGAAAGCCGATATTCGCCACCCGAAACTTTGGGAACGGAAGGCAACCAAGCGCATCCTGAACGTCTATCAAAAGCAGCCCCCGGCCCGAACGAATAAGCCATTGCGGCGACCGTTCACCCGAAATCACAAATGCCCCGCATCCTACACATCAATAACCGCTTCAACTTGGGGGGGCCCACCCACAATCTGGCCTATCTGGCGCGGTATATGCCCGCTGGTTTTGAGACTTTGCTGGTGGGCGGCCCCCCGGAGGGCACGGAGGAGAGCAGTGCCCACATCCTCTCCGAACTGGGGGTGGAGGCCATGATACTGCCGGAAATGTGCCGGGCCATTTCCCCCTCCCGGGACCTGAGCGCCTATCGCCGCATCAAGCAAGTGATCAAGGAATTCAAGCCGGACATCGTGCATACCCATGCCGCGAAGGCGGGCGCAGTAGGCCGGATGGCGGCGAGCGAGCTCGGGGTGAAGGGGATCGTCCACACCTTTCATGGGCACGTCTTCCACAGCTATTTCGGGCCGGTGCGCACTTCGGTGTTCAAGAACGTGGAGCGTTATCTGGCCGGACGTTCCTCGCAGATCATCGCGATCAGCGATCGGCAGAAGACCGAACTGGTGGAAGAGCACCGGATCTGCCGCGCCGACAAGGTGACCGTGATCCCGTTAGGGCTCGACCTGAGCAAGTTCCGTGAGGACCAGGACCTGAAACGGGCCTTGTTCCGCCGTGTTTATGGCGTGGCTGACGACGAGGTGGCCATCGGCATCGTTGGGCGGTTGGTCCCGGTGAAGAACCACGCACTTTTCCTGAAGGGGATGAAACACGTAAGGGACCGGACCGGAAAGAAGGTAAGGGCTTTTGTGGTGGGCGATGGCGAAGAACGGGAGAGCATCCAGCGTGCCGCGGCGGAACTTGGCCTCAGCATGGCGCATGCCCGCAGCTTCAACGGCGGCGGGTTCGGCCATGGCGTGAACGGGAAGCCCATCGTGGACCGTGCCGACATCACTTTCACCAGCTGGGTGCGGGAGATCGATATCGTACATGCCGGCGTTGACGCCGTGGCTTTGACGAGCTTCAACGAGGGAACCCCTGTGAGCCTGATCGAGGCACAGGCCGCCAGCCGCGCCGTGGTCAGCACCCGCGTTGGGGGTATCGAGAACGTGGTAAATGACGGCGTGACCGGCCTGCTCAGCGCCAACAACGACGCACGGTCCTTCGGGGAAAACCTGCTGCGCCTGGTGGATGATGCCCCCTTGCGCGCCCGTTTGTCCTCCGCCGGATGGGCACATGTGGGCGAGCGCTACCACTATTCACGCCTCATCAGCGACACGGCCGAGCTCTATCAACGGCTGATCGCCTGAAGGGGAGACGCCTATGGTTTACTTTTGCCCGAAATCAGAGGGAATGGGGAGGGTATCGATCGTGCTGGCCTTGGCTGCGCTCATGTTATCCGGTTGCGTGATCAACCGGGACATCATGTTCAAGACGCCGCACGACTTTGAGTTCGACACGGTGTCCGACACCTTGGACCGCCAGTTCAAGATCCAATCGGACGACATCCTCAGTTTCCGGATGTTCTCCAACGATGGATTCAAGATGATCGATCTGGTGAACGAAAATCAGGGGAGCATGAGCTCCACCAACCGCATCCAGTTCAGCTACACCGTGGACCCCGACGGTGCGACCAGGCTTCCGGTGATCGGGGCGGTGCATCTTTCGGGCTTGACGGTGCGCGAGGCGGAAATGAAGTTGGAAAATCTGTATACGGTGTATTATCAAAAGCCCTTTGTCCTGTTGGCCGTAAGCAACCGGCGTGTCGTGGTCTTTCCCGGCGGCGGCGGCGATGCAAAGATCGTCCCCTTGGAAAAGAACAACACCACGATGCTGGAGGTATTGGCCAGTGCCGGCGGTCTGGCCAGCAGAGGCGACGCGCACCGGGTCAAGCTCTTCCGCAGGGACAGCGACGGGGGCCGGAAGGTGTTCCAGTTCGACCTTTCCGATATCGACAACCTGAAGTATGCGGACATGGTGATGCAGGCGGACGATGTGATCTACGTGCAACCGAACGCCGAGATCGCAAGAGGACTTCTCCAGCAGATCACTCCGTTGATCACCCTGCTGACCACAACGATCCTGGTGATCGGCATAGCAAAGTCGTTTTAACCGGGCCCAGGTATGCTGAACGATGATGTGAGCAACAATGCGGCCCAGCTGGACAGCTACCGCGAGCGCATCACCAACTTCAGCAACGAGTTCGACCTCGGCCTCTTCATCTATATCGTCAGGCGGTCCCTCATCTGGATCGGCATGTGCCTGCTCTTGGCTTTCAGCGCAGCATATCTCTATCTGCGTTATACGGCGCCCACTTATGCCAGCAGCGTCCTACTCCAGTTGGGGCAAAGCAATAATGCGCAAATGGTGCTGAAGGTGAACGACCTGATGGAGAACAATACGCTGCAGGCGGATGTTCAGCTGCTCCGTTCGAAGTTCTTTGTCGCCAAGGCCGTGGCACTTCTTCCATTGGAAGTACGCTATTTCTTCCGGGGCCAGATCCTGACCGAGGAATACTATAGGCAATCCTTTTACAACGTGGACCACCTGAAGGTGATCGACGCGGAGGTGTGGGGCAGGCCGATCAGTGTGATGCCGCTCGATGACGGGAACCTGCAGCTCACCTATACGATCGGCGTGACGCCCTACACTGTCCCGGTGACCGTGGGCAAGGAATTCAGCACCCCTCATTTCAATGGCAGGATCGTGACCGATGCTGGTCGCAAATGGCCCGCAGGTATCGAACGCGGCACACTCTATTTCACAATTAATGACCCTATGTCGCTGACGAGCGTTTTCGCCAGCCGGATCAACGTGACGATCAACGACCCGAGTGCCAAGACCATCAACATCGGGTATAGCGACCATAACGCGTTACTTGCCCGGGATATCTGCCAGGCCATGGCGGACGCATACATCACCTATGACCTGGAACGGAAGTCCGAAAGTGCTGAGAACATACTCCGGTTCATTGAAAGCCAGAAGGACACGGTGTTCGAGGAATTGAGGGCCAGCGAATTGAAACTGGAGTTTTTCAAGCGGGACAACCGGGTGGCCGACATGGACCAGCTCACCCCCCTCCTTCTCCAGCGTTCGGACGAATATGAGGACGAGATGCTGAAGCTCCGCATGGAGGACAACCTACTGAAGGAGATCGAGCATGCGGCGAAACAGGACGAGGGGCACCTGAACGTTTACGAGCTGACGCCCATGCTGATCGGCACCGACTTCGCCTCCTCCTTGGAGGCTGCCATCACCCGGCTGGGCAAGATGCTCGAGGAAAGAGCAACGATGGCCTTCGAGGTCACTTTGGAAAATGCGAGCCTTATGGCGTTGGACAGGCAGATCGCAATGCAACAGGGCCTGATCATGGAAAGTGTCGCGACCATGCGTTCCCGTATTGCCTCACGCATGGATGACTATTCCGCGAAACTGAGCGAATACGAGCTTCGTTTCTCCCAAATGCCCGAACAGGAGCTGGCCTATGCCCGGATCAACCGCCTGTTCAACATCAACGAGAAGTTTTACACCCAGCTTTTGGAGAAGGACATCGAATACCGGATCAGCAAAGCCGGCTTCGTACCCGAGAACCACGTGCTGGAATCGGCGGTGTTGCCGACGACACCGATCTCCCCGAACCGGAGCATAGTGATGCTCTCATATATCCTCACGGGCCTTATCATAGGGGTGTTGATCGTGTTGGTGCGCTATATCCTGCATAACAACATCACCTCGTTGAACGACATCGCCAAGGCGAGCAATTCCTCGGTGGGGATCCTGGGCATGGTGCCCAAATACAAGAAGGAGATCCCCGTAAGCCAACTGCTGGTGGACAAGAACCCGAAGTCGTTGATCGCCGAAAGCTTCCGCAGCGTCCGTACCAACCTCCAGTTCGTGGATAATTCCCCCGGACCAAAATTGATCGCGGTGACCAGCACCATCTCCGGCGAGGGCAAGACGTTCGTGGCGATCAACCTGGGCGGGATCATCAGCTTCAGCGAAAAGCGCGTGGTAATACTTGACCTGGACATGCGGAAACCGAAGATCCACTTGGGTTTCGGGGTGGAGAACATCCGGGGGATGAGCACGTTGCTCATCGGCAAGGACGAGATCCAGAGTTGCCTCCAGCACAGCGATCTGCCGGGGCTGGACTTCATCACTGCCGGGCCGATACCGCCCAATCCCAGTGAGCTGATCATCAGCGCGAACATGACCCGCATATTGGAGTCCCTGAAGAAGGAATACGATGTCGTGCTGATCGACACCCCGCCCGTGGGCTTGGTGACGGACGGTATTTCCATCATCCAAAGCGCCGATATCCCCATCTATATTTTCAGGGCGGACTATTCCAAGAAGTCCTTTGTCCAGAACGTGGACAGATTGATGAACGAGAACCACATTACACGGCTCAGTGCCGTGCTGAACGGAGTGGATGTGGACCGCAACAAATACGGCTATGCCTATGGCTACGGATACGGCTATGGTTATGGGTATGGGTATGGGTATGGCTACGGATACTATGAGGACCGCGCCAAAACAAAAATGCCCTCCAACTGGTTCTCCAAGCTATTCAACCGGATATGATCGAAGTCTTCAAAACCCGGATGGACGGACTATTGCGATTACGCCCGCGGGTATTCACTGACGAACGGGGCCATTTCATGGAACCGTTCAATTCGGCCACTTTCGCGCAAGCCACGGGCATCACCGACCAGTTCCTACAGGACAATGAAAGCCGATCCACGGCAGGTGTGCTGCGCGGCCTCCATGTTCAAACCGCCCCGCATGCCCAGGCCAAGCTGGTCCGGGTGGTCAAAGGTGCCGTGCTTGACGTTTGTGTGGACCTGCGCCCGGGCAGTCCCACCTTTGGTGAGCACTTCAGCATCCGCTTGGACCATGTGGACCATGACATGCTGTACATCCCCGCAGGCATGGCGCATGGTTTTCTGGCCTTGGAGGACGACACCATCTTCGCCTACAAGTGTTCCGCGTATTACGCCCCGGCAGCGGAACGCACCATCCTCTGGAACGATCCGGACCTGGGCATCCATTGGGGCGTCGAGAAGCCATTGATCAGTGCGAAAGACCTCGCTGGTTCCTCTTTCGCATCGCGAGCTTGGGAGAATTAGGCCCATGTATACAGCGAACCAGTTGTTCCTCATCCTGAGCGGCCTGTTCTTTCTGGCGCTGGTGTTCTCCTTATTGGTGAACTCGGTGTTCATGCGCTTCTTCCGGACCTTCGGGATCCGCGAGGACGCCCCGACGATGGTACGCTGGAACGCCTCGGCGAAACCCGCCTTCGGAGGGATCGGTTTCTTCATCGTGTTCCTCTTTGCCTTCGCTGCCTACGGCGTCCTCTTCCCGAACAATGCATCCGACCCGTTCCAACCGAAATTATTGGGCCTGTTGGCGGCCACCGGCCTAGGATTCCTCATGGGCCTGGCCGACGATGCCTACGATACCCGTCCCCTGCTGAAATTCGCGACCCAAGTGGCCTGCGGGGTGTTGCTGCTGGGCACCGGCACCGGTATTCACCTCTTCAATATCCCCGCATTGGACAATACACTTACCATCCTATGGGTGGTGGGCATGATGAACGCGATCAACATGCTGGACAACATGGACGCCATCACCACGGTGGTGACCTTGGCCATCCTTGTCGCCGCGCTGATCCAATTGCTGCCCCTGGGCAACGCCGCCGATGTCAACACGGTGATCATCATCGCGGTCTGCGGAGCCATCGGTGGCTTTCTCTTCTTCAACTGGCACCCCTCGCGGATGTACATGGGCGATACGGGAAGCCAATTCCTGGGGGTTTTCATAGCGTATCTCGGCATCCGCTATTTCTGGAACGGCACTTCCCTCGCAGGGGCCATCGAACCCTGGCGGCAGATCTCCATCACCGCGATGGTGTTCATCCTACCGCTTGCCGACACCACCACCGTGTCCATCAACCGCATGCTGCGCGGCCAATCCCCGTTCGTGGGCGGCAAGGACCATACAACGCACTTCATGAGCTATGCCGGCCTCACGGATTCACAGGTGGCCATGGTGTTCGGTGGTCTCGGTCTGGTATCCAGCTTCCTCAGCTTCATCGCGCTCCGTTTCATCCCTGTCTGGCGTCCGTTGCATTCCTTTCTCTTCCTCGGGTACGCCTTGGTGGTGTTCATCTTTCTCTTCGGCTTGACGAAAAGGCGGAGGATCGACCGACCTTTGTAGCCCCATGCGCAACTTCCCTTCCATCATCGGCAAAAGCATGCTGATGCTGCTGCTCATCGGTGGTGGTGCCATTGCGCTACAGGTCCTCGCCTTCAGTACCAGCGGTGAGGATACCGATCTGGACCATCAACGGCGTTTCAACGAGAGCTACAACATCTTCAGCCTCAACCTGCCCACGCACTTGGAATTCTGCGGCGAGAAAGTGCCGTTGGAACAGGTGGACGTGCGCGAACGCTTGGACCGTGAGCTGTTGGTGAACACCTACTGGCAGAGCAGTTCACTACTGGCGCACAAGCGGGCGAACAGGTGGTTCCCGGTGATCGAGCCGATCCTGAAGCGGGAGGGCGTACCGGACGACATGAAGTACATCCCCCTGGTGGAGAGCGGCCTCACCCATGTGGTGAGCCCTACGGGCGCGGTGGGTTTTTGGCAGTTCATGCAGGCCACCGCTATCGCTGAGGGGCTGGAGGTGAACAACGAGGTGGACGAGCGGTACAATGTGGTCCGCAGCACGGAAGCCGCCTGCGCCTTCCTGAAGGAGGCCCACGCCCGCTATGGTTCCTGGGCCATGGCCGCTGCCAGCTACAACCTGGGCCAAGGCAATCTGGAGAAGCAGCTCGGCCGCCAGAAGGAAACCAACTACTTCGACCTGCTGCTGCCGGAAGAGACCTCGCGCTACATCTTCCGCGTACTGGCAATGCGGTCCATCATCACCGATCCGGAGCGCTATGGTTTTCATCTGCGCAAGAAGGACCTCTACCCTCCGTATCATACGCATGCCGTGACGTTGGCGCCTCCCGCGGCCGACCTGAACGCCTTCGCGAATGCGAACGGAACGAACTATAAGACCTTGAAACTGTTGAATCCCTGGCTGCGCGACAACATCCTCACGGACCATCCCGGGAAGACCTATACCGTGCTGCTGCCGGACAAAGGGTTCGATCAGGCCACGGCGGACGATGAGCAATAAGGGGAACAACCTTTCCGCAGCGGAAGCCGGTATGTTGGCAGATCCCCTGGAGGAGGAGCACATCGAGGTCCTCGGTGCGCGCGTCCACAACCTGAAGAACATCGACGTTCGCATCCCCCGGGACAAGCTGGTGGTGGTGACCGGCCTTAGCGGGAGCGGAAAAAGCTCACTTGCCTTCGACACGATACATGCTGAAGGCCAACGGCGCTACATCGAGACGTTCAATGCCTACGCCCGTCAATTTCTTGGCGGGATCGAGCGGCCGGACGTGGACCTGATCACCGGGCTCAGCCCCGTGATCGCCATCGAGCAGAAGACCATCAGCCGGAACCCGCGCAGCACCGTGGGCACCATCACGGAGATCTACGACCTGCTGCGCCTGCTCTATGCCCGTGTGGCCGATGCGTACAGCCACGTCACCGGCGAGCGCATGGTACGCTACACCGACAAGCAGATCACCGACCTGCTGATGAAAGAGCACGAAGGGCAGGACCTGCTGATCCTCGCACCCTTGGTCCGCGGCCGAAAAGGACATTACCGCGAGCTCTTCGAGCAACTCCTGCGCCAAGGCTTTCTGCGCGCCCGCGTGGACGGGAACGTGATCGATATCACCGGACGGCCGCGCTTGGACCGCTACAAGACGCACGACATCGAACTGGTGGTGGACCGGCTCAAGGTATCCTCCGCACAGGCCAAACGGCTGAAGGAAAGCTGTGCCACCGCGCTGAAGTACGGCAAGGGCAACATGATCGCGCTCGACACGAAGGATCCGGACTCTCCGCGCTATCTCAGCCGCCATTTGATGGACCCCGTCAGCGGCATCGCCTACGAGGAACCCGAACCGAACCTCTTCAGCTTCAACAGCCCCTATGGCGCGTGCCCACAGTGCGGGGGCCTGGGTCAGGTGACCGAGGCGGCACCTGAGAAGATCGTCCCCGACCGTTCCAAAAGCCTGAAACGAGGTGCCATCCCGGCGTTGGGCAGCTACAAACCCATGGGCATCTTCCGGCAGGTGGAAGCCGTGCTGGAGAATTATGGGCATGACGCGAACACGCCGTTCGACGAGATGGAGGACGAGGTGCTCACCACCATCCTGAACGGCCTTGACGAACCACTGCGGATCGTCAGCAAGGCGGGCCTCAGCGATCGCACCATCCGCTTCGACGGCATCATCCCCTTCATCCTCGAGCAAGCGCAGGACGGCCCACAAAGCGCACGCAAGTGGGCAGGGCAGTTCACACGCATGGTGGAATGCCCACTGTGTGAAGGTACCCGGCTGAAGAAAACAGCGCGCTGGTTCCGCATCGGGAACAAGAACATCGCGGAGCTGGCACAAATGCCGATCAACGAACTGCACGCACACATGCAGGCGTTGCCGAAAAAGTTGAACGAACGCCAAGCGGTGATCGCGCATGAGGTGGTGAAGGAGATCGCATCGCGCAGCCAGTTCCTGCTGGACGTGGGCCTCGAATACCTCACGTTGGACCGCAGCGCCCGCACGCTTAGCGGTGGCGAGGCACAGCGGATCCGGTTGGCCACGCAGATCGGGAGCCAGCTCACCGGCGTGCTTTACATCCTGGACGAGCCCAGCATCGGGCTGCACATGCGCGACGACCACCGCCTGATCGACAGCCTGCGGGACCTGCGGGACGGCGGGAACAGTGTACTGGTGGTGGAGCACGACAAAGAAATGATGATGCACGCGGACCACATCATCGACATCGGGCCCGGCGCCGGGATCCATGGTGGGCATGTGGTGGCGCAAGGCACACCTGAGGAACTGATGCGCAGCGGATCCCTCACCGCGCGTTACCTCACCGGAGAGGAACGCATCGCCATTCCCAAAGTGCGTCGAAAGGGCAACGGGCACGTGCTCCGCCTGAAAGGCGCTTCGGGCAACAACCTCAAGGACGTGGACCTCACGCTTCCTTTGGGCACCTTCATCTGCATCACCGGCGTGAGCGGCAGCGGCAAGAGCACCCTGATCGACGACACGCTCTACCCCATCCTCAGCAAGACCTTCCACCGTGCGCAGACCCATCCATTGCCCTACAAAAGCATCGAAGGGCTGAAGCATCTCGACAAGGTGATCGAAGTGGACCAATCGCCCATCGGCCGCACACCGCGCAGCAATCCGGCCACGTACACCGGCCTGTTCGACCACGTCAGACAGCTGTTCGCGGCACTGCCCAGCGCGAAGATCCGCGGGTACAGGACGGGGAGGTTCAGTTTCAACACACCGGGCGGCCGCTGCGAGACCTGTAAGGGCGCCGGCGTACGCACCATCGCCATGAACTTCCTGCCCGACGTGGCCGTGCCCTGTGAAACGTGCCGCGGAAAACGCTACGACCGCGAAACGCTCGAGGTCCGCTTCAAGGGCAGGAACATCGCCGACGTGCTTGCGCTCACCGTGGAAGAAGCGATGGAGGTCTTCAGCGAGATCCCCAACATCAGTTCAAAGCTCAGCACCTTGCTCGACGTCGGGCTCGGCTACATCACCTTGGGACAGGGCAGCACCACGCTAAGCGGTGGTGAGGCACAGCGCATCAAGTTGGCCACGGAGCTGAGCAAACGCCACACCGGCAGCACGTTCTACATTCTTGACGAACCCACCACCGGCCTGCATTTCGACGACACCCGCCAATTGATCCACGTGCTGGACAAACTTGTGGAGCACGGTAACACGGTGCTCACCATCGAGCACAACATGGACATCATCAAAGTGGCGGACCATGTGATCGACATGGGGCCCGAAGGTGGCGAAGGCGGTGGGCGCATCGTGGCGCACGGCACACCGGAGGAAGTGGCGTTGACGGGGCGCGGACACACCGCCAAATTCCTGGAACGCGAGCTCTTCAACTGAACCGTGCCTGTCGCACGAACGCCTTCTCCCAGAAATGGAAGGCGGCCTGCTCTTCAACACGCCGTTGTTGGAAGATGGCGCACTGCGCACGGTGCGCGGCACATGGCGCGCGGATAAGTTTGCTCACGTCGAAAAAAGCAACCATCCGCGAAGCCCGATCACATGGTCAAGATATTTACCTTACTCAATGTAGCAGGTCTGTTCCTCTTCAACCTGCTCTTCGTCGGGGACATCAGCATCGTACAGGACATGCCTGCAAAAATGGACCCGGGGACGGAGGTCCGCGTCACTGTTACGATCAACAAGGACAAGATCTCCGGCTTCGCCAAACTGCAACTTGACCTGCCTCCGGGACTTACTGCAACCTCCATCGAAACCAAAGGAGCGTCCTTCACCTTCGCGGACGGAAAGGCCAAATTCATCTGGATGGCGTTGCCCACCCAGCCTTCCTTCAAGGTGAGCTACACCCTCAGTGCCGATGCCAATGCCGCAGGTCCCATGCAAGTGACCGGTCGGCTGTCCTACATCGAGGACAACGAGCGTAAGACCGTGGATATGGTGCCGTCCAACATCACCGTCGGCACCGGCAGCGCTGTTGCCTCCACACCTTCCTCCGTCAACGAGCAAGCGGCGGGTAGCGGGGGTGGCACGACCACCGAAGACACTCAGGCAGAAGAGGCCCTAACCTCACAAGGTGCCATCGCGGCAGCCTTGGAACAGTCCGTGATACCCGATGTCGCCGCGACCGATATATCGAGCATCCTCCCGCAGACCGGCCCCGGAGATGTGAACGCATCACGCACCATCACCCCGGTCAATGCTACGGAGATGCTTGTGGCGGTGACCATCAAGAAAGGCCTCCTGCGAGGATTCGGGAAATTGCAGGAGACGGTACCGGAAGGATTCACCGTGGTGGCAAAGGAATCCGATGATGCCATCTTCAGCACCAAAGGCCGCATGGCCAAATTCGTTTGGCTGAACCTGCCTTCGAAAGAAGAGATGAAGGTGACTTACCGCTTGATCGCGCCTACCACCGCCAGCGGCGAACTCGCAGTGAACGGCGAATTCGGATACTTGCTGAATGACCTCACACAACGCGCAGTGATCGGCACCACCAACTTCTCTGTTGGTGGAACGGTCGCGGACAACACGCCAGTGAAGAAGCCGGAAACCAACACTTCCACAGCGGCCACCACCACGCAGCAGGCGACGACCACACCGGTACCCACGGTGACCAAGTCCACCCGGACAGAGCCTTCCACGGATGCCGTCGCTTCCAAACCTTCCAAGGCCAAGGTGACTTCCACCCCGGCACCGGAATCCGGCATTACCTTCAAGGTGCAGATCACAGCCGCCCACCGCGAAGTTGGCAAGCCCTATTTCGTGCAGCGCCACCGCTACGACGGTGATTTCAGCATCGAGCGGAACGATGGATGGATCAAGTACGTCACCGGCATGTTCGACCGCTACCGCGCCGCCCGCGACCAACGTCAGGCTTATCTTGACGCCAACTACAACTTCCCCGGCCCCTTCGTCACTGCATACAACAACGGCGAGCGGATCACCGTGCAGGAAGCCTTGATGATCGCCAAACAAAGCGCGGCGCAGTGAGCTGAATTTTTCATAACCCACTTGGATGCGCATCCCGGCAACGCCCTCCCCGCTCCGCCTCTTTGCGTTGAGCGCCGTGATGTCCATATGCGCAACACTGTTCGCACAGGTCCGGTCCGATTCCGCCCGCTTCCAACTTAAGCCCTCGTTCTCCTTGGGCACGGGCATGCTCGGGTTTTACGGCGATGTCGGGTTCAATAGCAAGAATTACAGTCCGCTGGTCTCGCGTATCGGCTATGAGCTGCGGGCCTCCTCCCCCATCACTGAATGGCTGGAGGTGAGCCTCTTCGCGATGCACGGCCGCTTGAGCGCGAACGAACGCAGCGTGGAACGCAACCTCAACTTCGAGTCGCGGATCACCACCGGTGGAGTGCAGTTCACGTACACCTTCAACCAACTGCTGAAGCCCGGGCATGTGGTTGAACCCTTCGTGAGCGTTGGTTTTGAGAGCTTGGAATTCCTCAGCAAGACCGATCTGATGGACGCGCATGGCCGCCGTTACAATTATTGGAGCGACGGCACCATCCGCGATATCGCGGAAAACGCATTGAACGCGGCCGATGCCGTGGAGATCCCGCGGGACTATACGTATGAGAGCGATGTGCGCGAAAGCAACATCGACGGGTTCGGCAAGTACGAGGAGCAGACCTGGGCCATTCCGGTGGGCGTGGGCGTGAAGATGCTTCTCGGCCATGGTTTCGATGCACGCGTCGGTGCCACGATGCACTTCACACGCACCGACTTCATCGACGGCGTCTCCGACTTGAGCATCGGGGAGCGAAAAGGTGACGGCCGCATGGATCGCTTCCTTTTTACATCCTTTTCCGTCGGATACGCCATCAACACGACGCCGAGGAAGAAAAAATTCAAGCCTACGCTCTCTCCGGAGCAGATGGACGTCATCGCGTTCAATGACGATGAGGACGGTGATGGCGTGATGGACTGGAGCGACCTCTGCCCGCATACTCCGGCAGGCGCGGCCGTGGATGAACATGGCTGCCCATTGGACAGCGACGGCGACGGGGTTCCGGACCACATGGACGATGAACCGGGCACCTTGTCCGGTGCCCCCGTGGACGAGCGCGGTGTCACCCTCACGGACGATGACCTGCTTCGTGCATGGTTGAACTACAAGGACTCCGCCAATGTCACTATCGTGAGCAGCCGCGTGGAGTCCTTCGGCCCCATCGGCAAGCCGAAGGTGACCCGTGCCGCCACACCGGCCAAGCGCACTTACGTCGTGAAGGTGGGCTCCCAGGTGGAAGGCATCAGTGAGGAATTGATCCAGCGCATCCTCAGCTTGCCGGACGTGCGCACGATCGAGCGCGGTGACACCACCTTCTACATAGTGGGCAACTACGATGCGCTGCCTGATGCTATCAAGCGGGAACTGCAATTGAAAGGCCAAGGCTTCGAGGGCACGGTGATGATCGAACAGAACGGCAAGCTGATGGACCTGCCCGAAGGCGGCATCACACCGCGGGAGAACGAGGTGCTCTCCAACATCACCCCGGTCGAGCCTGAGAAAACGGGCAAAGTGGTGGTACGCGTGCAGCTCGGCGCATTCCGGCACCGGCTTTCACAGAACATCTTCACCGGCATTTCCGACCTTGTGACCCTGAAGGACAAGGACGGCTTGACGCGCTATTACACCGGCACCTTCACCGACATCAATGATGCGGCGAAGCACAAGGTGAACATGCTTCTGAAAGGGTTCGAGGGTGCCTTCTTAGTGGCCTTCAAGGATGGCAAGCGCGTCTCCATCACCGAGGCGGGCGCACAGCTCACCGGCCCGGAAAACCTCAACGACATCCCGGCCGGCAGCATCAATCCGGAACATCTCTCTTTCCGCGTGCAGGTGGGCACGTTCGCTGGCAACGTTCCTATGGAGACCATGAGCAAGTACGTGGACCTGGGCAACGTGAAACCAGTGGCCGGCGAGAGTGTGGTGCGTTACCTCTACGGGGAATACGCTTCCCGTGCCGCTGCCGAAGAAGCCCGCAATGAGCTGCAGAACCTTGGTTTCAAGGACGCCTTCGTGGTGGGTGAAATGAACGGCCGGATCATCAAGGCCGAGGACGCCCAGAAGCTGCTTGAGGGCAAGTAGGTGCGACCGATGCATGCGCTCGCGTGTCGCGCGTGCATGCCCAAGGAACGACACACGTTCTCTTGATCCGGGCCGTTATCTTTCTGCCCCGTGACCCACCCCAGCCCATGTTGAATTACCGCAGCTTGTTCCGCGTCTCGTTCATTCCTGTTCTATTGCTGTTGCTGGCCAGCGGCTGCCAACGTGAGAAGCTCCCGATACGACCGGATGCGGCCTTCATTCCCTATGTCTCCGCGTTCACCTCCGGGCATATCTCTGCGCGAGCGGCGATCCGTGTTCGCATCGCGGAAGGTGTGGCGTTGAAGGACACCTCGGACAACGCCTTGCAAAAACTCTTCTCGCTGAGCCCCGCTGCTGACGGCGTGGTGAGCTGGCAGGATGCGTACACCCTCGCCTTCCAGCCGCGGGAGCGCTTGAAGCAGAACACGGACTACACCGTCACCTTCCACTTGGGCCGCTTGGCCGAGGTGCCGAAGGACCTGCAGGACCTCAAGTTCACCGTCAGCACCTTCGAGCAAAGCATCGACCTTCGAGTGAACGACCTGCAAAGTCTCTCGCCCTCCGACCTCACGTGGCAACGTGTGATCGTGGGCGTGTTCACCAGTGATGATGCCACCGGAGAGGTCCGATATGTATCGGACTTGGAAGGCAGCGTGAGCGCCACACAGGACGGGCGCAAGTTGAAGATGACCTGGGAGCATGAGCCCGGCGGCACCCTTCACCGCGCCGTGGCGGACAGTGTGCTGCGCGGCGAAAAAGCGAGCAGCGTGGTGTTCAAATGGGATGCCGACAAGATCGGCGGCAAGGGTGATGGTGAGCTCACTTTCGAAGTGCCGGCCATCGGCGACCTCCAGCTGATCTCCGCCGAGACCTTCACCGAAGGCGAACAGTATGCGACTTTGCTCTTCAGCGATCCGTTGGACGCGGCGCAGGACCTCAACGGGCTGGCGGGCATCGCCGGGGCGGACAACGTGCGCCTTGCGGTGACGGGCAACAAGCTGATGCTCTATCCGCAGGACCGCCTTACCGGCGATCAGACTGCCTTCGTAGCCGCGGGCTTGAAGAACGTGAACGGCCGCGCCATCGGGAAGGACCTCACGGTGGATCTCTCCTTTCAGGAGGTGAAGCCCAATGTGCGCACGGTGGGCAAAGGCACCATCCTTCCCAGCACGGACGGCCTCCTTTTCCCCTTCGAGGCGGTGAACCTGAACGCCGTGGACGTACGCGTGGTGCGGATCTATGCTGACAATGTGCCGCAGTTCCTGCAAGTGAACCGAATGAGCGGCGACCAGGAATTGGCGCGCGTAGGCCGCTTGGTGATGAAGAAGACGGTACACTTGGACGCCAAGGAAAAAGTGCGCGCCGGCCAATGGCAGCGCTATTACTTGGACCTGGACAAACTGATCAAGGAGGAACCCGGCGCGATCTACCGCATCAGTCTCGGCTTCCGGCAGGTCTATTCCACTTATCCCTGTGGGGGCACGCCCGCGGTGCAGCCGCTCACGGCGCAAGAACCGGACGAACTGGAGGACGACCAATGGGACACGCCGCGCAATTACTACTACTACTACTACGATGATGACTACGGCTACTACGACGAAGATTACAATTACAGGGATCGAGAAGACCCGTGTACCCCGAGCTACTTCCGCAACAAAGGAAGCGTGGTGCAGCGGAACATCCTCGCCTCGGACCTGGGCATCATCGCCAAGCGCGGCAACGACGGCTCCCTGCTGATCGCCGTGAGCGACCTGCGCACCACCGACCCCGTAAATGGCGTGGAGGTGAAGGTGCTGGACCTGCAGCAGCGCACCATGGCCAAGGAAAAGACCAACAAGGACGGCATGATCACCCTGCCGGCCACGGCGCACAAGCCCTTCCTGCTGGTGGCGTCAAAGGACAAGCAGCGCGGCTATTTGAAATTGGACGACGGCAGCGCGTTGAGCGTGAGCGATTTCGACGTGGGCGGTGAAAGCGTGGACAAGGGCTTGAAAGGATTCCTCTACGGTGAACGCGGCGTATGGCGCCCGGGCGACACCCTCTTCCTCTCCTTCATCCTACAGCAGTCCGTGCAAAAGCTGCCGAAGGACATCCCGGTGACGCTGGAGCTTACCGATCCCCAAGGAAGGCTGGACCAGCGGATCGTGCGCACCAGCGGCGTGGAGGGCACGTATGCATTCCGCTGCACCACTTCGCCGGATGCACCGACGGGTGTATGGGGGGCGCGCGTCACCGTGGGCGGCACCTCCTTCTACAAGCCGATCCGCATTGAAACCGTGAAGCCGAACCGATTGAAGATCCTGCTGGACCTCGGTGGCGAACGGCTGACCGCGACGGACAACAAGCCCGCTCAGCTCCAGAGCAACTGGCTGCACGGCGCGCCCGCAAAGGACCTCACTGCGCGCGTCACCGTGAGCCTCACGCGCTCCAACGCCAGCTTCAAGGGCTTTGAGAAGTACGACTTCAACGACCTGAACAGCGACCTCAACACAGAGGAGACGCCGATCTATGAAGGCCAATTGGACGCCAACGGCCATGCCTCCTTCCCCTTCGACCTGCAGATGAACGGCCGTGCGCCCGCAGCGGTGAAGGCCAACATCGTCACCCGCGTGTTCGAGGCCGGTGGCGACGCCAGCATCGACCGCACCGATGTGCAGTACTATCCATACGTAGCCTATGCTGGTCTGCGTATCCCGGAAGGCAACAGCTACTGGGGCAGCTATATCACCGATACCACCTACGCCATCCAAGCGGTCGCGGTGGACGCGGACGGCAAGCCATTGGCGCATCACGCGCTGAAAGCACAGGTGGTGAAGCTCGGCTCCAACTGGTGGTGGAGCGGCGACATGGACGATCCATCCAACTACATGACCGCACCGAGTTCGCGCGTGATCAGCGAGCAGGACCTCAACACCGACGGCAGCGGCAAAGCCAGCTTCAACTTCCGCGTGGACCGCCCGCAATGGGGCCGCTTCGTCATCCGCCTTTCCGATCCCGAGAGCGGCCATACCTCCGCCGCACAACTTTACGTGGACTGGCCGGGTTACGGTGGCCGCAGCCAGCGCGAGGACGGTAAGGCCGCCGCCATGCTCCGCTTCAACAGCGACAAGGAGAAATACGCCGTGGGCGACCGCTGCGAACTGACCATCCCCAGCTCCGGCCATGGGCGCGCCCTGGTGAGCTTGGAGACCGGCACGCGCATCATCGAGGCGAAGTGGATCGACCTGAAGGACAAGGAGACGAAGTACGGTTTCGCCATCACCGGGGCCATGGCGCCGAACATCTACGCGCATGTCACCTTGATCCAGCCGCACGCGCTGACAGCACCTTCAGACAGCACTTCCAGCGCAGACAATGATCTGCCGATCCGCCTTTACGGAGTGATCCCGATCCCCGTGGAGAACGCGGCCACCCACCTTACGCCGGTGATCGGATCGACCAAGGAATTCAAGACCGACGCGCCTTTCACGGTGGATGTGACGGAGAAGGACGGCAAGGCCATGTCCTACACCCTCGCCATCGTGGATGAGGGATTGCTGGACCTCACCCGCTTCAAAACTCCGGACCCGTGGAATCATTTCTATGCCCGGGAAGCTTTGGGCGTGCGCACCTGGGACCTTTACGACGATGTGATCGGTGCCTTCGGCCAACGCTTGCGGCGTGTCCTTGCGCTCGGCGGCAGCGACCAGGCCAATCCCGCCGAGGCCAAGAAGGCACAGCGTTTCAAGCCGGTAGTGCGCTATGTCGGACCGTTCACGTTGGCCAAGGGGAAGAAAGCTTCGCACAAATTCACCATCAGCAACTACGTGGGTTCCGTGCGCATCATGGTGGTGGCCAGCACCCCGCAAGGCGCTTATGGCAATGCCGAAAAAGCCGTGCCGGTGAAGAAGCCTTTGATGTTGCTCGCCACGCTTCCGCGCGTGGTCGGCCCAGGCGAGACCGTGGACCTGCCCGTCACTGTTTTCGCCATGGACCCGAAGGTGCGGAACGTCACGCTGAGCCTTGCGGCGAACGACCTCTTCAGCATCGAAGGCGGTGCGTCGCAACAACTCGTGTTCCCCAAGACCGGCGAGCAGGTGGTGATGTTCCGCATGAAGATGAAGGACCGCATCGGCGTTGGCAAAGTGACGCTGACAGCGGAAGGCGCCGGAGAGAAGAGCACGCAGACGATCGAGATCGATGTGCGGCAAGCCGGGCAGCCGGAAACGGATGCGGCGGAAGCCATCATCGAACCCGGCAAAAGCTGGGACGTGGCCCCTGAAGCGCTCGGCATCGCGGGTACCAACAGCGCGTACCTCGAGCTGAGCACCATGCCACCCGTGGACCTCGGTCGCCGCCTGCAGTACCTGATCGACTATCCGCACGGCTGCTTGGAGCAGACCACCAGCAAAGCCTTCCCGCAGCTCTACATCGCCGACGTGATGGAGACGAGCGATGCCACCGTGGACGAACCGCGCCGTAACGTGCAGGCCGGGCTGGGTAAACTGAAGCAGTTCCAAACCTCGGGCGGCGGCTTCGGCTACTGGCCGGGTGACCGCGAAGCGAACGATTGGACCTCCACCTACGCGGGGCATTTCATGATCGAGGCCGAACGCAAGGGCTTCACTACCCCGCCCGGCGTGAAGAATGCTTGGCTGTCCTATGCGCGCAGGCAAGCCCGCGACTGGGCACCGAGCGAGCACGACGGATGGAGCCGTGGCCGGAACCAATTGGCACAGGCCTATCGCCTGTATGTCCTCGCTTTGGGTAACAGCGCCGAGGCCGGTGCCATGAACCGCCTGCGCACCACGCCCGCATTGAGCGACCAAGCGCGCTGGATGCTCGCGGCAGCGTATGCCTTGAACAACCGCAAGGACGTGGCGAAAGAGATCGTGAAGGACCTCACCACGAACGTTTCGCCGTACCGCGAAATGGGCTGGACCTACGGCAGCGACCTGCGCGATGAGGCCGTGATCGCAGAGGCCTTGATGCGCATGGACGACAAGGCCAGCGCGGCGGGCGTGGTCCGGGAGATCGCCCAACAGCTCAGCAGTGGCGGCTGGTACAGCACCCAAAGCACCGCATGGGGCATGATGGTCGTGAGCCGCTTTGCTGCGGACCATGCGCTGGACAAGACGATGCACTTCACATCTACCGTAGCTGGGAAAGCCGACAACCGTGTGAGCGCGAAACCGATCGTCCGTTTGGACCTGCCCGTGCCCGATGCCAAAAAGCGCGTGACCATCGCCAACACCGGCAAGAACCTGCTGTACCTGCGCTTGGTGCGTACGGGCACGCCCATCGCCGGCGAAGAGACCCCGGCCAGCAATGGCTTGGCCATGCAGGTGAGGTACAAAACCATGGACGGCAAGCCCATCAACCCCGCCAGCCTCGACCAAGGCAGCGACTTCCAAGCTGAAGTGACCGTGCAGAACCCCGGCCCACGTGGCAGCTACCAGGAACTCGCCCTCACGCAGGTGTTCCCCAGCGGGTGGGAGATCCGCAACAGCCGGTTGGAGGGCACGGAAAGCGCACAGGAGAACAGCAACTTCAACTACCAGGACATCCGCGACGACCGCGTGATGACTTACTTCAACCTCAGCGCCGGGCAGAGCGTGACCTACCGCGTTTTCCTCAATGCCGCTTATACCGGGCGCTTCCACCTGCCCAGCACCACCTGCTCGGCGATGTACGACAACACGGTGAACGCACGGAACGGCGGACAATGGGTGACGGTGGTGAAGCCCGGGGCCGAAGCCAACGCAAAGTGACCGTACCTCACATTGTAGTTTCACGCCATGCGATCGCGGCTTTTCTTCCTCTCCTTGCTCACCACGGCAGGCGCCTTCGCGCAGAGCTTTCAACTTGAATTCGGGGGCGCCAACCTGCAAGATGCCGTGGCCACGGTGAGCGATGCCACGGGCCACACCACGCTGGTCCGCGAAACGTTCCCACAAGGTGACAAAATGCGGATCCGCATCCTGCGCACCACGCTGCAAGGGCAGAACCAGCAGTGGTACGACGTGGCGATCCCCGGAGCATGCTTCGTACAGGCTGCCGTGCCCTCCGGCGATGGCAACATCACGCTCTGCGGCTCCCGTATCGCGCCGGGCCGCTCGGATCAGGACGCGCTGATCGCGAAGGTCTCACCTACGGGTGAAGTGCTCTGGAGTTGGACCTCCAACACACCAAGCCTTCAGGAGCAACTGATAGACGTGCGGCGTACCGACGACGGCGGATACATCGCCTGCGGCTCGCGGCGCGATACGGCGGACAGCGACGCCCTGCTCGTCCGGCTCGATCCTTCGGGCAACCTGCAATGGCAGCAGCGCTACGGCACCACCGCCGAAGAGACTGCCAACAGCGTAGCCTTAGACGGCAACGGCTATATGGCGGCGGGGCGCATCACCGGTTTCGACAACAACGTGGATGCCTACGTCCTGCGCACCGACAATGCGGGCGCAGAACAGTGGTGGCAAAGCTGGGGCGGCGTGAATCAGGAAGTGCTGAAAGGCATAGCACGCAGCGGGAACGAATTCGTGATGGCCGGATACACGGATAGCTATGGCCCAC
Organism: Flavobacteriales bacterium; assembly: GCA_016700415.1. Lineage (NCBI taxonomy): Bacteria > Pseudomonadati > Bacteroidota > Flavobacteriia > Flavobacteriales > Flavobacteriales bacterium. The sequence goes on along the minus strand of CP065018.1, from coordinate 308,836 downwards.
AGGTGGGCGCACTCCATGTCCGCAGTGTCTACCTGATCGCCCTGAACGCCGCCGGGGATACCCTGTGGACACGCACCATCGGCGATATTGGTCAGGCAAGTGCTGCCGAGGACATTCAAGTGGCCGACAACGGCGAGTTCTTCCTGGCCGGGCAAGCCGGGAACAGCCACCTCACGGACGGCATGGTGATGCGCATCTCCGCCACCGGCGACCAGATCTGGAAACGCACCTACGACATCGAGAACGAGGATGTGCTGCACCGCCTCTCGGTCCTACCGGACGGCGGCTTTATCACGGCGGGAAGAGCCTTCGGGCCGAACGGTGCGCAAGCGGTGCTGGTAAGGAAGAACGCTTCGGGAAATTAAACCAGACCGGGTTCACCCCAGCTCCAGCACATCCCCCACCCCCGGCGGCCGTTCCACCGTGAAGCCCTCGCCGTAGGTCGCACCGATCAAGCGGCCCATGTCGAGGGCGCGGCCTTCCAAGGTGGGCAGGAACTCCGGCACGCTGATGAGCGACACCGGCTCGGTGCTCTTGGGATCGTGGAACTGTGAGGCGAAGCATTTCAACGCCTCCATCTTCTTCTCCCAATGCGCGCTGACGTCGATCACGAGGTCGGGTTCGATCCAGCGGTCCTGCACGCAATGCAGCACGGTGACGGGGCGCCACGCCTGCTGCTCCTTGTCTTCATGCTTGGTAACGATCCTGCGCAGGCCGCTGAGGAAGCAGGCCTCCGAGACCAGTTCGGAACCACGTCCATGGTCCGGGTGCCTATCGCGGACGGCGTTGGTGAACACCACCTTGGGCCGGTGCCTGCGCAGCGCGACCACGACTTTCAAGAGGCTTTCCTCGTCGGCCCGAAATAAGCCATCGCGCAAGCCGAGCTGGTAGCGGAAGGAAACGCCGAGCACTTGGGCGGCGGCCTCGGCCTCCTTCCTGCGGATCTCCGCCGAGCCGCGGGTGCCGAGTTCGCCCGCCGTCAATTCCACCAAGCCAACGCTGCGGCCTTGGGCGATGTGGCGTGCAACGGTGCCGCCCATGCCGATCTCCACATCATCCGGGTGCGCCGTGATGCAGAGGATGTCCACCTTCTCAATGCTCATTTTCCGTCCAACCAGTTGAGGATGGGATCGCTCATCGGCTCCTGCGCGCTGGGGTACATGGTGACGAGGTTGCCTTCCTCATCGATGAGGTATTTCTGGAAATTCCACTTCACCTTGCTGTCCAACTTGCCGTTCAGCTTCTTCTCGGTGAGCCACGTGTACACCGGACTTTGCTCGGGACCTTTGGTCGCGATCTTCGACATCAGCGGGAAGGTGACGCCGTAATTCTTCTCACAGAAGGCGGCGATGGTCTTCTCATCCCCCGGCTCCTGTTTGCCGAAGTCGTTGCTGGGGAAACCGATGATGACGAGGCCTTTGTCTTTGTATTTTTCATAAAGCTCCTCCAACTGCTTGTACTGCGGGGTGAAGCCGCATTCGCTGGCAGTGTTCACCACCATCACCTTGTGGCCTTTAAGCTGGGCCATGTCGTAAGGCTTGCCGTTGATGTCCGTAGCAGTGAGCTGATGGAAATTCATGATGGTCGGTTCTTGTACAGGTTGATCCGTGATGATACTGGCATCCGGTGTGCTTCCACAACCGAGGACGGCCAGGGGAAGTAGCATGATCGCTTTGCGCATGTGCATGGTTTGGCCACAAAGTTGCGCGATCAAAGCCAAGCTCCGCCGGTATCTTTGGCCCTGGATCGGGATCCCGAACGAAAGAAGAACCATGCGCAGCCTGCTACTGACACTCTCTTTTGCCTTTATTTCCAGCCTGTTCGCGCAGCAGGAAGTGAAGATCACCGATGCCAAGGCCTTGGCCGATGCACCAAATGTCCGCAAGGACAAGGCTGTGCAGGAAGCCATGCGCACCGCCGGTTTCAGCGACGAGGAGACCGAGCTGATCCTTCAGTACGGCGACCGCGACCAATGGCCGGAGGGCATCCGCACCGATACCGGCCGCGCCGCCAATGCGCCGTACGTCCAGAACTATGTGGGCTTCCGCCTCTGCGAATTCCAAGAGGACACCAGCCGGATGTCGCTGGTGATGATCCCCGCCAAGAGCAACATCCACATGCCGGAAGGCATGCGTCCCTTGGCGGATCTCTACCTCGTGCTACCGGACCGGGCCTTGAAAAATGCCGAAGTCCCAAAACCCCGGCCCACGATCAGCCGCGGCCCCCAGTGGAAGAAGAACGCGAAGGTGAAGATCATCAAGCCGGACCAACTGTACGCAGCCTACGACCTGGCCCTGGACACCGTCGGCCGACGCGCTTTGTACAAGGCCGGGATGAGCAGGCCGGAGATCGATGCGGTGATCTTCCGCAGCACGGAGCGCAACTGGCCCGACGGCATAGACAGCTTCGAGAAGCGCTACCCGATGCTGGAGAAATTCAAAAAGTACCACGCATACTTAGGCGCCCGCTGGGACGATAAGGTTCTGCTGATCGTGCCGGTGGAGAAGAACCGCCGGATGCCGGTGCTGATGCGGCCTTTCGTGGACCTGTACTTCATCTACACGGCCACTGGCGTGGAAGTGCGCGGGAAGAAGTGATCCGCCGACAAGGAGAAGAACCACGGATGAACACGGATGGGCACGGATAACAGCTTCCATCAAGGGGAAACCGCATATTTCGCAGATCTACGTGGATAATGCGCCTGCCGACAAGAGAACATCCGCAGATTTCGCAGATGCGCGCAGATAGTGCGCCTGCCGACCGGTTGAAGCGCAAATAGGCGCAGATGGAAACCGCTTTGCGGTTTGTTGGGGTGAGCGCTGTTCGCGGATTCAGACTTTCGTGCGCACTTGACCCCAATCCTTGATCTGCCAGGTGATCCTTCCCGTGGCTAAGTGGTTCCCGGATACGTCGTGCAAGGGCACTTCCGCTGTGTACAGCACCGGTTCTCCTGAGCGTAGGGGACGTAGGATCAGCTCGTCGAACTCGCTGGCCGAGGGTGCGAATTCGGCGTGTGCCTTGGCCTTGGCTTGGTAGTGATAGTCCATGGCCAAGGACTTCATGATGATGCGGTAACGCTTCGGGTCCAGATGCTCCATAAGTGCCAGCCCGCTGCAATACTCGGCGGCGGTGGCCAAGCAGCAGGCATGGATGCCCTTGATGTGGTTGCGGTTGATACGCCAGTTCGGGATCTCCACCCGGATGCCGCCCTCCGGCATCGGCACCACGCGGAAGCCGTGGGGTCGGTTGAAAGGGACCATCCAGTGCAGGCCGATATTCATCCACCAGCGTGTGAAAGCCGAATTGCGCGATTTGGCGAGGATCGGTGCGAGTTCCATGGTCTGTGTTCAGCGGTCCAGCACGGCAGCGATGTCCGGACGGAAGTAACGCTCGCTTTTGAGGACTTTCCCGTCCTCACGATAGATGGGCTTGCCTTCGGCGTCCAGCTTGCTCATGTTGCTGCGCTGGATCTCTATGAAAACCTCTTCGATCTTGTCTTGTAGCCCGTGTTTCAGGATGGTACCACAAAGAATGTAAAGCTGGTCACCCAAGGCGTCGGCCACTTCCACCAGGTCGCCCTGCTCGGCTGCGGTCAAGTATTCATCGTTCTCCTCGCGCATCAATTCATGGCGCAAACGCATCTCTTTGGGGCTGAGCGCGGCCTCGGGCGCATCCGCATTGGCGATGCCGAACGCATCGTGGAAGGCGCGTACGTGATCGATGGTCTCTTGCAAAGTCATGGGTCAGATGGCAGGGTTGAAACCGGTCGTGATGAAACCGGTCAAATTGGTGTCACAAGGTATGTATAGGTGCTAATACCGGTTAACACAACTTAACTGCAAATCACCCGGAAAGGCCCGTCAATAGTGGCAATTTTGCGTCCCGAACCTTCGGGAACCCATTTTATGGACATGGAACAGACATCCCCTTTGGCCGCTCCGGCCCCCGCATCCACTTCCGATACCCTCCGCGCCCTCAACGAACGCATCCAGCAGGCCAGTTCCTTCGTGGACCTGATCGATCAGGAGATGCAAAAGTCGATCGTGGGGCAGAAGGACATGGTGCAAAAATTGCTCGTGGCGCTGTTGGCGGACGGGCACATCATGTTGGAGGGTATGCCGGGACTGGCCAAGACCCTCGCCATCAAGACGCTGAGCGATGTGGTGGACGTGGGTTTCAGCCGGGTGCAGTTCACCCCGGACCTGCTGCCCGCCGACCTCGTGGGCACCATGATCTACAGCCCGCGCAACGAGGAGTTCTCGGTGAAAAAAGGGCCGATCTTCAGCAATTTCATCCTTGCGGACGAGATCAACCGGGCCCCCGCCAAAGTGCAGAGCGCGCTGCTCGAGGCCATGCAGGAAAGGCAGGTCACCATCGGCTCCACGACCTACAAGCTGCCGGAACCCTTTCTGGTGATGGCCACCATGAACCCGATCGAGCAGGAAGGCACCTATCCCCTGCCGGAAGCCCAGACGGACCGCTTCATGCTGAAGGTGGTACTGGATTATCCCCGGAAGGAGGAGGAGCGCGCCATCATCCGCCAGAACACCGGTGCCGGTGCGCGCCCCCAAGTGCAGAAGGTGATCCATCCCAAGGATATCGTACAAGCCCGGCAACTGGTGCGCGAGGTGTACATGGACGAGAAGATCGAGCAGTACATCGTGGACATCGTCTACGCCACCCGTAAGCCCGCCGACTACCGCCTCAGCGACCTCAGCTCCCTGATCAGCTTTGGCGGTAGCCCCCGCGCCAGCATCAACATGGCACTGGGCGCGAAGGCCTATGCCTTTACCAAGCGGCGCGGCTACGTGATCCCCGAGGACGTCCGCGCGGTCTGCCCCGACGTGATGCGCCACCGCATCGGATTGACCTATGAGGCGGAAGCGGAGAACATCAGCGTGAACGAGATCATTGACCGGGTTTTGAATACGGTGGAAGTTCCTTGAGAAAGTTGAAAGTGGAAAGGTGAAAGTTGAAAACCATTTGCTGACGAAGTCTTGAGTCAGAAGTCGGGAGTCATGAGTCTTGAGCCTGTTCGGTCACCAGTCACTTATCACCAATCACCGTTCACCAATCACCAGAACCCATCGCCACACTACAACATACCAAGGACCTCATCAAGAAGGTGCGGTTGATCGAGCTGAAGACACGCGGCCTGAGCAACCACATTTTCAGCGGTGAGTACCACAGCGCGTTCAAGGGCCGGGGCATGGCCTTCAGCGAGGTGCGTGAGTATGTGCCGGGCGACGAGGTGAGGGCGATCGACTGGAACGTGACGGCGCGGCTGGGGCATCCGTACATCAAGATCTTCGATGAGGAGCGTGAGCTTACCGTAATGCTCGTGGCGGACGTGAGCGGAAGCGGTGATTTCGGGACGGTGAACCAATTGAAGCGCGAGCTGATCACCGAGGCCTGCGCTACGATCGCCTTCAGTGCCATACAGAACAACGACAAGGTGGGCCTGATCCTCTTCAGCGACCAGGTGGAGCTCTTCATCCCTCCGAAGAAAGGACGGGGCCACATCCTACGGATCGTGCGCGAACTGCTGGAATTCCGCCCCAAAGGCCGCGGCACGGACATCACCCTGGCACTGAAATACCTGAACAATGTGATCAAGAAGCGCAGCATCGCCTTCCTCATCAGCGACCTGATGGACGAGGGCTACGACGATGCGCTGAAGATCGCCAACCGCCGGCACGACCTCGTGGTCCTGCGCACCACGGACCCGCGTGAACTGGAACTACCGAACATGGGCCTGGTGCAGTTCGCGGACCCGGAGACCGGTGAGGCCCAATGGGTGAACACGCGGAACAAAGCCGTGCGTGACCACTACCGGTCACAGGCCCTGCGGCACCAAGCGCGTTCCCGCGATGCCTTGCGCCGGGCGGGGGTCGATCATGCGGTGATCAGTACGCGGGAGGGCTATGTGCGGCCTTTGATGAACTTATTCCGCCAGCGGGATTGAGATGAGGGGACGCGGAGCATGCCTTCGGCAGCCAGGGGCGCAACGGAGATCCAGGGTGACCAAGTTCATCACTGCTTTTGCTTGCGCATTGCTGAGCCTGTTCTCCCCTGTGATGGCGCAGGATGTGAAGCCGATGGCCAAGCTGGACACGGCTACGATACTGATCGGTCAACAGGCCCATCTGGAACTGAGCGTGACCTACCATGTGAACAAATGGGCTGTGAACGTCATCTGGCCGATGATCACCGATACGATCACTTCGAAGTTGCCGATCCTGCACGACAGCCATGTGGACACGATCCTGCCGGACAAACAGAACGACCCCTACCTCTTCAAGCAAACGCGCATGCTCACGATCACGGCGTGGGATTCCGGCTACTGGGCGATCCCGCCGTTCACTTTCGTGATCAACGGAGACACCGTGGGCACGACGCCGCTCCTGCTAACGGTGAACACCGTGGAGGCGGACACTTCCAAGGCGTACCGCGACATCAAGGAGATCTACACGGTTCCCTTCAGCCTACTGGACTGGCTGCGCGAATACTGGCCGTGGGTCGCAGGCGGCATCGCGGGCGCAGCCATGCTCACCGCGTTGATCATCTTCCTTGTCCGCCGTTCGCGCCGGCCGAAGCCGCCCGTGCCGGAGGCCCCGAAAGCACCGCTCCATGTGCGCACCTTGTTGGCCTTGGAGGCCTTGCAACAGAAGAAACTCTGGGAGCAGGACCGGACGAAGGACTATTACATCGAGCTTACGGACATCCTACGGAGCTACATTGAGGAACGCTATGGCATCCCGGCCTTGGAACAGACCACCGATGAACTGCTGGCGGGCCTTCGCCTTAGCAGCATGCCCACCGCACCGCGCGAGCAATTGGCCCAACTGCTCCGCTTGGCCGACATGGTGAAGTTCGCCAAATGGAAAGCGCTGCCGACAGAGAACGAACAGGTGATGGCCAGCGCGATCAGGCTGGTGCAGGAAACCGCTGATACCCGACCCGATGCGCCGCTCGCGTGACCTCATCATCCTCATCGTGCTGCTCGTGCTGGTGCATGTGGCGGCCTTGGTGGCGGCGTGGTGGCTGCGCGAGCACTACGAACTGGCCTCCCCGCGGATGCTCTGGGGCCTGCTATTGGTGCCGGTCCTCAGCATCTGGTACGTGATCCGCCGGAACCGGCGCAGGCCGCACGCCACATTGAGCACCTTGAGCGCGTTGCGGAACGGCCCCGTCGACCTGCTCGCCCGGCTGCGCCATTTGCCCTTCGCTGTGGCCATGCTCGGCATGGCCTTCATGCTCCTTTCCATGGCGCGCCCACAGAGCAAGGACAGCTGGCAGGACGTGACCCATGATGGCATCGACATCGTGATCGCCATGGACTACAGCGCCAGCATGCTCGCCAAAGATTTCAAGCCGGACCGCTTGGACGCCGCGCGGGACGTGGCCATGAACTTCATCGACGACCGGCCCAACGACCGTATCGGACTGGTGGTGTACGAGGGCGAGGCCTTCACCCAATGCCCGCTCACCACCGACCATGATGTGCTGAAGACCCTCTTCGCACAGGCCAAGACCGGCTTGATCACCGGCGGCACAGCCATCGGCATGGGGCTCGCCACCGCCGTGAACCGCCTGCGGGAAAGCACCAGCAAAAGCAAAGTGATCATCCTCCTCACTGACGGCATGAACAACGCCGGCACCATCCAACCGCTGGACGCCGCACAGATCGCGGAGGAACTTGGCATCCGGGTATACACCATCGGCGTGGGCACACGGGGCCGCGCGCTTTCCCCGGTGGCCATCTATCCGAACGGACAGTACAAGTACGACTATGTCGACGTGGACCTCGACGAGGGCATGCTGAAGAAGATCGCCGACATGACCGGCGGACGCTACTTCCGCGCCACCGATGAGAAAAAGCTCCGGGAGATCTACCAGGAGATCGACCGCTTGGAAAAGACCCGCGTGAAGGTGACCGAGCACAGCAGCCGCACCGAGGAGTACTTCAAGCCGTTGCTCGCCGGTTGTTCCCTGCTGTTCCTCTCGCTCTTCCTGGGAAATACATTGCTTCGTACCACGCCATGAGCACCCGCGGCACATATCGCACGGGCCCGATCGCGACCACCGTCGTGATCATCGAAGTGCTGGCCTGGGGCATCGGCCTGGCGCTCTGGTTCTCCATGGCGCACTACCTGCCCCAGTTCCGTATCCAACGTCCGGAAGTGCTTTGGGCGATGCTGGCCGGGCCGCTGCTGGTGATGCTATACCTGACCGGGCTGGCCCTGAAGAACCGGGCGATGCGCCGCTTCAGCAGCGACCTGTTGATCACCGCCATGGTCCCCGGCGTTTCCTCGTGGCGCAGTGCGTTGAAATTCCTGCTTCTGCGCCACGGCCTCAGCTTCGCGATCTTCGCGCTTGCCGGTCCGCAAATGGGCACACGCTTGGAAGAGATCACGGCCAAAGGCGTGGACGTGGTGGTGGCCTTGGACGTGAGCAACAGCATGCTGGCCGAGGACCTGAAGCCGGACCGCATGGAAGTGGCCAGGCGCGCGCTCTCGCAACTGATCGACCGCATGAGCGGCGACCGCCTGGGGATCGTGGTCTTTGCCGGGGAGGCATACACCCAATTGCCCATCACCGCCGACCGCAGCGCCGCCAAGATCTTTCTCAATAGCATCGGGCCGGACCTGGTGCGTGCCCAAGGCACCGCCATCGGAGCGGCCATCGACCAGGCGCGGAAGAGCTTCGGGGCCGATGCCGCCAAGGGCAAGACCATCATCGTGATCAGCGATGGCGAAAGTTTCGAGGACGATGGCATCACGGCCGCAAAAGATGCGGCCGCTGAAGGGATCATCGTGAATACCATCGGGATGGGCTCGCCGGAGGGGTCCCCCATCCCGATGCGACGCAATGGGCAGCTCATCGGTTTCAAAAAGGACAAGGACGGACAGACCGTCATCACCAAGCTCAACGAGGACGTGCTCTCCCGTGTCGCTTCCGCCGGGAATGGCGAATACATCCACGCCACCTCCAGCGATACCGGCGTGAACACTTTGATCGCCAAATTGCGCGGCATGGACCAGACCGACTTAGGCACCTACAAATTCGCCGGGCACGAAGACCGCTTTCAATACTTTCTGGCCGTGGCCTGCATATTGGTCTTCCTTGGCATGCTCATCGGTGAGCGCACCCTGTCCCTGAAATGGAATAAACTGATGCCATGGCACGCCTGACCTTGATCCTGATAGCAGTGACTTGTTCCTGTGGTCTCCAAGCGCAGGAGGTGGACCGCTCGTTGCGCAAAGGCAATTCCGCCTACGAGAAGGGCGACTTGAAGGATGCCGTCACCAATTACTCCGGTGCGGCGAAGGACGAGCGGGGCATGTTCAACCTTGGGAACGCCTACTACCGGCAGGACAGCACTGCTCTGGCCCAGCGCACCTATGAGAACGCCGCCTCCATGGCCAAGGGCGCACCGGCACAGGCCCGCGCCTACCACAACTTGGGAAATAGCTGGATGCGCCAAGGCAATTACCAAGAGGCCGCGAACGCCTACAAGGAAGCGTTGAAGCGGACCCCGGACGACGACGATACCCGCTACAATCTGGCATACGCACAGAAAAAACTCGCCCAGCAGCAACAACAGCAGCAGAACAAGGACCAGAACAAAGACCAAAAGGATCAGGACAAGCAGAAGCAGGACCAAAAGAGCAAGGACCAGCAGGACAAGGATCAACAGAAAAAGGACGACCAAGAGAAGGATGGTCAACCGAAGGACGATCAGGACAAGAAGCAGCAACAACAGCAACAGGAGCGGATCAACCCGCAGGATGCGAAACGGATGCTGGACGCCGCGCAGCAGCAGGAGAAGGACGTGCAGGACAAAGTGCGCCGTATCATGCAGCCGAAACCCGCCGCGCCTGCGGAGAAGGACTGGTGAACCATGTTCAAGAAGCTGACCCATACCATCGCATTGCTCCTGCTCATAGGCGTGTCCGCGCAGGCCCAAGAGGTCTCGTTCCAAGCCAGCGTGGACCGGAATGAGATCGCCGCCGGGGAGGCCGTCAAGTACACCATCTCCTTGGAAAACGCATCTTCCGGCGGGGGCATGACCACCCCGGACTGGGGCGGTCTCGTAGTGGCACAGGGCCCCATGGAGAGCAGCAGTTTCAGTAGCATCAACGGACGCATGAGCCGCTCCTCCTCCCGGACCTGGTACCTCACTGCCACGCAACCGGGCAGTTATACCATCGGCTCTTCCACCGTTCGCGTGGGCGGGGGAACGCTTCAGACGGACCCTATTGCCATAAAGGTGAGCAAAGGGGAATCGTCCGCTGGCTCCAATGCCGCTACGGACCAGGCCCAGAAGCGCGATGCCAACCTGTTCTGCACCATCACCCTCAGCAAGAACAAGGCGTACGTGGGCGAGCAGATCATCGCCACCTATACGCTCTTCTCCCGCTACAACTCGCTGCAAGCACGCGACTACGACCTGCCTAAGCTAAATGGCTTCTGGGCGGAGGAAGTGGACATGGGGCAGAGCAACTGGGAAGCCACGCCGCGCACCGTGAACGGCCTGCGCTACAATGTGGCCGTGCTGAAAAAACAGGTCTTGATCCCTCTGCGTGGCGGAAAACTGCGCGTGGAACCGATGACGCTGAACTACTTGGTGAACCCCGGTTTCTTCAGCAGTGGCACGCCCGTTCGCATCCAGAGCAACACCAGCGAGGTCAGCGTTTCGGAACTGCCCGCCGGAAAGCCCGCGGATTTCATCGGTGCCGTGGGCGACCTGAACATGGAGGTGAAAGCGGGATCACCGACCGTGAAGGCCAACGAGGCCATCGACCTCTCCATCCGCTTCTCCGGCCGCGCCAACCTGAAGTTGATCGATGCTCCCAAACTCGAGCTCCCTCCTGATTTCGAGAGCTACGACCCGAAGGTCAACGACAAGATCACGGTGAACGGCGCGGGCATGAACGGCAGCAGGGAATTCCAATACCTGCTGATCCCGCGCCACCCCGGAAAATTCGACCTCGGCACGTTGTCCTTCAGTTACTTCGACCCGTCCAGCGGCACATACAAGCAACTGCGCTCCGGCCAATTGACCTTCGATGTGCAGCCCGGCGACGCCGATGCGGGCGCCTCGGTGAACACGCCGATGAAAAGCGATGTGAAGCGATTGGGCTCGGACATCCGCTACATCCGCACTGGCGACCTCCAACTCAAGGCGAAGGGCAAGCACCTCTTCGGTTCGTGGGCCTACGTTCTGGGTATGGCGGTGCCGCCCGCCCTGATACTGCTGGTCTTCCTCTGGCACCGGCGCAGAGAGCAACGCCTGGGCGACTTCCAAGGACAACGCCGGCGCGGTGCCGACAAGGTGGCCAAGCAGCGCCTAGCCGCCGCGGCCACGGCCTTGGAGAAGAACGACCGGGAGGCCTTCCATGATGCTCTGGGCAAAGCGCTTGAAGGCTACTTCGCGGACAAGTTCAACCTCGGCGTGGCCGAAGTGAACGCCGGAACGATCAAGGCCAAATTGGGAGGCTTGGACGAGGGACGCACCGCCGAGGCTTACATCGCCTTGCTCCGCGACGCGGAAATGGCCCGCTTCGCACCGATGGAGAACAAGCCACAGCGCCAGACCTACGACGAGGCCAGTGCCATCATCAGCCGGATCGAAAACCAGCTTCGCACATGATACGTCCCATCGTCACGCTCATGATCGCGATCGGCCTGCCGCTGCTTTCGCTTGCCGACACCAAGCAGCTTTTACAAGAGGCCCAGGACGCTTATTCCAAGGGGGACCACCAAAAAGCACTCGCCCTTTACGACTCGGTGAACACCACCTTCACCTCCCCTGCTCTCCTCTTCAACATCGGCAATTGCTGGAGCAAGCTGGGCGACACGCCCCATGCGGTCCTGTACTACGAACGTGCCCTCCGGTTGGCGCCCGGGGCCGAAGACGTGCAGGCCAACCTGGACCTCGAACGTTCCAAGGTGGTGGACCGGGTGAACGAGTTACCGGCCTTCACGCTCGGTTCCATCTGGGACCGCTTGCAGGGCGGCACCGATGTGGACCAATGGGCGCGGCGTTCGCTGTGGGCCTGTGCCCTCTTGGCCTTGGCCGCGATAGCAGGACTCCTGCTGCGGCAGCGCGCGCTCAAGCGCACCCTGTTCGCGTTGGCCGCATTGGCTTTGGTGACGACCTTGGTATCCACCGCGCTGGCCGCCTATCGCGTGCAGGAGGTGGAAAGCCGCTCGCAGGCGATCATCATGTCACCCTCGGTGGAGATCCTCGGTGAACCGCGCTCCGGTGCCACACGGCTCTTCATCCTCCATCAAGGCACCAAAGTGGGTGCTCTGCAGCAGCAGAACGGATGGCAGGAGGTGCGCTTGGCCAGCGGCGCGGTGGGATGGGTACCGCAGGAAGCGATCGAGATCATCTGATCGGGGGCCGTACCGGAAAGGCCGAGAACCGGCTCCTCTTGTGAAGGTCCGGTCCTCGATCATGATCAGGTCGAACCGGAACAAGGCATCCGTTCAATACCGTGGTCCGCTACGCACGGATCCTGGACTCCTATGGCATCTGCTCCATGCGGACCTCCGTGCCCAAGGTGCCTCCGGTGGTGATCAGCACCACGTCCCGGTCATTGCCCGAACCGGTATAGGAAACAAAACCGTTCAAGTTCGTGTCGGACGCATAGTAACCGGGAACGAAGTTCGTGGGTTCCGCACCCCCGATGGTGACCAGAATACCGTCCCGGTCATTCCCGGTCCCGGTGTACTTCACTTCCCCATCGTCGGAAACATTGCCGGGCCATAATGCCCTGCGGCCGTCGATGACCTTTTGCGCTTCACTGCCAAAAGTCGGCGTGGAAGCTTGGCTAAGGTCCACCAACTCTCCATTGCCCGCAAGCAATGCGGTACAGAGGACGCCTAAGTGATTGCGATGCAGCACCGAGATGTGCCGCCCGGCCGCAGTCCCATTGAACCTGATCAGCTCATTCCCCTGAGGGTCCACGACCGTGCCATTGCGCTGTACAAACGCGGCCCGGCGGCCGGCCACGGTGTATCCGGGGTTGTCCTCATGCAGTTGTACCACTACCCAGTCCACCACGGACTGGTCCCCGGTGGCCTGTATCACGCTCGGTGTTGCGGTCGTACCGGCATTCTCCAGCGTGTAGCCCAAAGCAGTATACGGTTCCGTGGCGGGGATCAGCCCCTGTGTGCGCAGATCGTCGCGCATCAATGCGCTACCGGCGTCCAAAGCGCCGCCAAGCAGCATCTTGATCAGAACCCCCCCGGAGGGCACCACGATACCGCATTCCGGTCCGTCATAGCGGTAGGTCACCTTGGATGAATAGGCCGGGACCGTGATGGACGCGGAGAGCAAGTTGCCATCGATATCCTTCCAACAGCCCTCCGGCAGATCGAAGCTCTGCTGCGTCGGCTGGTCGTTCACGTACAGCTTGTGCCGGTCCAAGGGGTCCAACACCTGAGCGGTCACCTTGGTGACCTCCACGTTGTCCAAGTAATACATCGGCTCGGTCCACTGATTGATGAATTGGACCTGCGCTTGATCGGTAAGGTCGCTCTGGAAATACATCTCAAGGTCACGGCGTTCCGTATCGAAGGGCACCTGCCGTTCCCAGGTCGAATACGGGTTCGAGAAGGTGGACTCGCCCTTCACCCCTACGATGATATCCCCTTCGGTGTCGCTCTGTACGCTACAGCGGACACGATACCACGCTTGGTCCTGGATCGGGAAAAGATCCGGATTGTGTAAGCCGAAACTGCTGTATTGGTTGTTGTTCGGCAGATAGGCTTTCAGCGAGCCGTTGTCCAAGTGGTCCGTCACACGGCTCACCTGGGCATTGTCCGGCCAGCCGGTCCAACCGTTCACATTGCTGGTGAAGTTGCCGTTCTGCACCAAGTTATCGCTGAGTTCCTGGATCGTGACATGATCCGGAAGACGCAACGGGCTGCGCGTACTGCCGGCATCTTCGTTCTTCTCCGTCCTCCACCGTTCCAGCGCATAATAGCGCGGTGACCCTGATACGAAGTTGATCACCTTGATGCTCATCTCGTTGTAAGGGTTGAAGTAGCGGTTGTTGGTGTAGGTACCGAAGTCCACAGGGTCCGCACCGTGCGTGTTGTACTGTAGCATGCACAACTGCTCCTTCTTCAGGCAGTACATCACGTTGCCGCTGAACACATCATTGTAGTTGGGCACGTAATAGGGCGGCGTGGCACCGGTGCCCGTCGCATTTGAGTAGTCGGAAATGGTGATCTGTACGCCGTTGTTGAAGAACACATTGTCCTTGATCTGCAGGCCTGTGGTCACCATGGTGTGGTCCACATGGATCCCCGACTGCGGGCAGTTGTAGACGGTGTTGCGCTGCGCGATGGTGTTCGTGATGGAGGTATTGCCGAAGTAGATGCCGATGCCCATGTGCTCGTTATGCGGCGCATTGGTGGCAGCCCCATTGGCAAAGGAGCCGATGGGGTCACTGACGATGTTGTCCTGGATGATCATTCCGTTCGCATGGTCGATGGCGATGCCGCCACCGTCGTTCATGGTGGCCAGGGGATGCCGCACCACGTTCTTCTCGATCAACGCGGTGCCGTCCGCGATGATGCCGATATATCCGATGGTGTCCATGCGATTATTCCGGATGGTCACCCCGTTGCCCGTGGTGCGGATTCCGAAATAGCCCCATGTGCTCTCCCCCGCGCCGTCCACCACGGCGATCTGGTTGAGCGTATTGTCGGCGATCGTCGCATTGTCCCCGAACGCCATGGCCGCAGTGGCATAGGTGTTCCGGAAGATGTTCCCGCTATAGTTGCTATTTGTTCCCGCACAGCGGATGCCGTGGTAGAGGTCCCTGAACGTGCAGCCGGCCACCGTCACATGGTCCGCCCCGTCATTCAGCACCCCCGCAAGGCGCTGATGCCGGAACTCCAAATTCTCCACACGGAGGTAGGCGCGATGCCAATAGCAGTTCACGCCGTTCTTGTACACGGCGGCCTCCACGGACTGGCTGTTCGGGTCGCCGTTGTTCAGCGGCCAGAAATAAAGCTGCTGTGCCGTACCGTCGTAGTACCACTCCCCGGGGCTGTCCAGTTCGGAAAGTTTCCCCCGCATGTAGAAGCCCCATGGGTCGCTGCCCATGTTGAGCGTGGAGTTGGAGAAGTAGAGCGTACCGTTCGAATAGCTGGACACGCTCATGGTGTCGAAGGAACTGCTGGAGCTGCGAACGATCGCCAAGGCCCCGTTCCAATACCCGTTGGCCTGCGTGAGGCCCGCGCTCTGGATCTGGCTTCCCCCGCCTTGGCTGTTGCGCAACCAGCCGGTGTTCGGATAGCGGGCCGGGGTCATCCGCTGCCCGGCGAGGTATACCTGCTCCACCCTGCCGGAGGTTACCGAGGCACGCCAGATGTGGCCTTGGTACACGGACCACTCGGAGACCAATTCACTGCCCTTGATGAGCGGTTTGGCCCCGCTTCCATAGGCGCCCAGGGTGATCTGTTGGCTGACGGTCCCGGAATTCCCCAGTACGATCTCGCCGCGCCATACGCCGCCGCGTTCAAAGAGCACCCGATCACCCGGGTTGAACGAGAAGGTGCTTTGGTTCACCCGCCAGATCGTCTTCCAAGCCGTACCCTGTGAAGTGCCGTTGTTGGAGTCGTTGCCGCCCGGGGAAACGTAGTAGTCCGTGGAGTAGGCGAGCAGTGCCGAAAGCAATCCGGCGAGAAGGAGCAAGTTGCGCATGAGGTTCATCAATGACCGTTGAAGTGCCGCGAAGATCCCTATGAACCTGCCTCAGCCTCAACATATTGCCGACCATTGATCAACAATTCGACGACCTGCCCCAAGCACCCGACAAGCGGGGATCCCAGCCGATGAGCGCGCCGATCCTCTACTGTTCCCCTGCCCGGTCCCAATCGATCTTCCGGCTCACCGCCATCACGATCGCCAGCACGATGAACAGGCCGATGCTGCCGATCAGCAGCGCATAGTCCTCCTGGTTGATCACCGTGAACATGAAGCCGAACACCAGCACCATCACCAAGCCCAACAGCTGCGTGGCCTTTATCTGCTTGAACACGCTCCGCGCATAGAACACCACCAGCGCGATCACTGCAATGGCTGAGGCGATGTAGGCCGAACTGAAGCCGATGTGCTCGCTGAGCGCGATGAGCAAGGTGTAGAAAATGCACAGTGCCAAGCCCACCAGCAAATACTGGATGGGATGGATCCGCAGTTTCTGAAGCACCTCTACGAAGAAGAACACGAGGAATACCATCACGATCAACATCAGGCCGTACTTGGCCGCCCGCGTGCTCTTCTGGTATTCGTCAACCGGCAGGATCAGGTCCGGACCGAAGGCGCTCGCCTCAAGCTCCATATTGCGGCTCCCGGTGAATTCCTGCGGATAGGGCCGGTTCAAATGCAGCACGGTCCAATGCGCCGTGAAGCCGTCTGCCGAGACCGTGGAACTGTCAGGCAAGAATGCGCCCTGGAAGCTGGGGTCCGGCCAAGAGGAGCGCGCGGATGCCGAGGTGTTCCGGCCCGTGGGCACAACGCGGAAACTGCCGCTGCCATTCAGTTCCAGCACGATGGACAGATCGAACGGCCTGCTTAAGGCACTGCTGTCCATCGGCATGTCGGCACTTAGCCCCGAGGCGATGAGATCATCCGAAGGGAGCCCGGGCTCAAAGGCCAGGCTGCTTACCGCCAGCTTCGCGGAAACTTGCTGTTTGATGCTCCGCAGGTCCGAGATCCCGAGGCACAGCTCAGCCTCGTTCCAGCGCAATGCGGAAGCCGTTGTCGGCAACAGCCCGCCCATGGCCGGAAATGTGGCCGATAGTTCCACATGGCCCTTGTACACCACCACGTCATAAATGCCGCGATGGCGTTTTTCCGGGTCCAAGCTGCTCTTCACGTCGAGCTTTTCCGGCAGGAAATGTGCGTACTGCGTAACGTTCCGCATCTCCGTTCTCCCGTCGCCTATGTCCACGCGCACGGTAGCTTGGTACGGCACGGTGATCACTGGCCCGGTGATGGTCTGGCTACCGCCCCAGGTGGCACTCACCTCGCGGGCCGCATCGTCCTTGCGATACTCCCGTTCATGGATCAGGTCCTGCACCATCGCCAGCGGGACCAACAGCAGCAGGACGAGCACCGCCACCAACACCGCGCGCATGGTCATCGACCGGCGGAGCCAGCTCAAGCGGTCCGGGCGTGGAGCGATGGGACCTGTGGCAGGGGCGGGACCGTTCATTTGTTCGGACATGGTGGATCGGATGGGGTGAAACCGGGGAACGTGACAGCAGGACCGGTAGTATCGTGGAGCCGGTACAAATGGATAAAATCCGCGATCTGTCGGGCGCGTCGCCCAAAAGCCTTTCTTTGCAGCCCGTTTTCGGGGTGTAGCGCAGGCCGGTTAGCGTACCTGCTTTGGGAGCAGGGGGTCGCAGGTTCGAATCCTGCCACCCCGACGGAAAACGAGGGGGCCATCTTGCAAAAGGTGGCCCTTTTTCGTGGGTGACCACATGGTAAATGCCTGTCAAAGAGCTTCCTCGTTCTGATCGTCACGCCTATTTTCGCGGCTCGGTCCCGTAGCTCAGCTAGCCCGCGCGTAGCGCAAAAAAGGCACGCCGCTCTATCCGGCTGAGCCTTCGGAAGCTCTGTATGGCCATGCAATCTCTATTTTCGCCGAAGTATTTGGTCCCGTAGCTCAGCTGGATAGAGCACCTGCCTTCTAAGCTGGCGGTCGTTGGTTCGAATCCAACCGGGATCACGAAGTTTTCAAAGAGGCGGCTATATTTGCCGCCCGAATTGGAGAGGTGGGTGAGTGGCTTAAACCAGTAGTTTGCTAAACTGCCGTACGGGTTAAACTGTACCGGGGGTTCGAATCCCCCCCTCTCCGCCAGTGCAAGCGCCCGCGAAAGCGGGCGTTTTGCATTGAAGCCTCCCCCAAAAGGGATAGCGCGCCTCGCGCGATCCCCTCCAACAAAGGCGTGCTCGCAGCGTGTCGGGCGGAATGCCAAGCAAGGTTCTGCCAAGAAGTTGGAACCGCAACGGACGCAACGAGCGCAACGGAATAGGTGCGGCGCCGAGGTGGTCAGTTTCGCCAACGTCGTTGTGTCCGTTGCGCACGTTGCGGTAGAAAAACAGCAAGGTCGAGATCGCGAAGCGATCCCCTCCCTCCTTCACCTCTCTAACTATGGCGGTTCCACCCAAAACCCTGCCATTTCCACCATCCGTACCTTTGCCGCCCAAATCAAAATTCATTTCCCATGGCCCGTGAAGTCGTCATCGTTTCCGCAGTACGCACCCCCATCGGCTCCTTCGGGGGCAGTCTTTCCACCGTGCCCGCCACCGAACTGGGCGCCGCCGCCATCAAGGCCGCCGTGGAAAAAGCAGGCGTGAAGCCGGAGGACGTGAACGACGTGATCATGGGCTGCGTGCTGTCCGCCAATCTGGGACAGGCACCCGCGCGCCAAGCCTCGAAGTTCGCAGGACTCCCGGACAGCACCCCGGCCACCACCGTGAACAAGGTCTGCGCCAGCGGCATGAAAGCGATCATGATCGCCACGCAGGAGATCCTCTTAGGCGATGCCGAAGTGGTGGTCGCAGGCGGCATGGAGAACATGAGCCGCACGCCCTACTATGTGGAGAACGCCCGCTACGGCTACCGATTCGGCGATGGCAAACTTATCGACGGCATCGGCAAGGACGGGCTGATGAACGTGTACGACCAGCAGGCCATGGGCGTGTGCGCCGACCTCTGCGCCACCGACAACAAGATCAGCCGCGAGGAACAGGATGCCTTCGCCATCGAGAGCTACACCCGAAGCGCCAAGGCGTGGAAAGAAGGAAAGTTCAAGGATGAAGTGGTGCCCGTGACCGTGAAGGGCCGCAAGGGAGACACGGTGGTGAGCGAGGATGAGGAATATTCCAACGTGAACTTCGAGAAGCTGAAGACGCTGCGTCCCGTCTTCACCAAAGAAGGCACCGTCACCGCCGGCAACGCCAGCACGATCAACGACGGCGCGGCCGCACTGGTTTTAATGAGCGCAGAGAAGGCGAAGTCATTAGGTCTGAAGCCGCTAGCGAAAGTGATCGGTTACGCGGATGCCGAGCAGGCTCCTGAGCTGTTCACCACCACGCCCAGCAAGGCCGTACCACTGGCGGTGAAGAAAGCCGGGCTGAAGATGGAGGACATCGATCTAGTGGAGCTCAACGAGGCCTTTTCCGTGGTGGGCATCGCGAACACGAAGTTGATGGGGCTCGACCCGGCCAAGGTGAACATCCATGGCGGCGCGGTCTCTCTGGGCCATCCCTTGGGTTGCAGCGGCGCGCGCATCATCGTTACGCTGTTACATGCGTTGAAGCAGAACGGCAGGAAGTACGGCGCGGCCGGCATCTGCAACGGCGGCGGCGGTGCCAGCGCGATGGTGATCGAGGTGCTCTGACCCCTCCCTCCCTTTCGTTAACGCCCGCCCGCGTAAAACTTGGCCCGGCAGTCCGTTGCCACGGATGGTAGGAGATGCACCTTCGCGGCCATGAGCGAACACGACCAAGCCATCTGCACGCTGAGCATCGTGCCCGTGCGCCGCGAGCCGGACGACCGTGCCGAACAGGTCACCCAATGGCTTTTCGGTGAGACCGCCGACGTGCTGGAGCGAAATTCCAAATGGACGCGCCTGAAGTTCCACCATGACGACTATGAAGGTTGGGTGGACAACAAGCAGGTCAGTTCCGCGCGGGACGGCGTGGATGTGAAACCCGTGCGTTCCATCGAACAGTTCATGCACGTCGCCACCGCCTCCGGGGCGCTGGTGGTACCCTTCGGGGCGGTGCTCCCGGCATACTCCGCCGGGCAGTTCGAGATCGGGAACGAGCACTTGGCCTTCCCCGGACGCACCACCGCGCAGGCCAATGGCACGCCGGTGATGCGGTTACTCGCGGTAATGGACCAATGGCTGAACACACCCTATCTCTGGGGCGGACGCTCACCTTTCGGCGTGGACTGTTCAGGCCTTACCCAGATGCTCTTTCTCGTGGGCGGCATCCAACTTCCCCGCGATGCATGGCAACAGGCCGAATTAGGCAAGCTCGTGGAACTGATCGATCTGGCCGCCACCGGCGATCTTGCCTTCTTCGACAATGAGGAGGGCCGCATCGTCCACGTGGGCATCGTGCTGGAGAATCGACGGATCCTCCATGCTTCCGGCCGCGTACGCATCGACAACCTCGATCAGGAAGGCATCTTCAACGCGTCGGAAAAGAAGTACACCCACAAACTGCGGATGATCAAGCGGGTGGTGTGACCCTCCCGTACTCCTATGCAAAGTGGGTAATGGAAGTCAAGGAGGACAGGGAGGAGAGGGATGGCACCACCTCCGTGACCTCCCTCGCTTCCCTTACCTCCCTCACCCCTTTCACCACCATAGTTGGTACACTTGTTCCCCCGGAAAATGGAGGAGCGCAAGATCTATACGCTACGTCAGGTAGGCAATGCGATCAAGCAACGGATCGAGGAGGCTACCCACGGCGCGTCCTTCTGGGTAAAGGCGGAGATCGCGTCCATCAACGTGGGCAAGCACGCGTACTTGGAGCTTGTGCAGCACCAAGCCGGTGAGAAAGTGGCCGTGATGCGCGGTGCCATCTGGATGTCCGCGTTGCACCGCATCCGGGAGGAATTGGGCAGCGAAAGCCGCAATATCCTCAAGGACGGCGTGGAGATCCTGTTCCTCGCCAAGACCAACTACCACCTCGTCCATGGGCTGAGCTTGGTGATCGAGACCATCGACCTGAGCTTCAACATCAGCGAGCTGGAAAGGCGCAAGCGGGAAACGATCGCGACGCTGAAAGAAGAGGGCCTGTACGACCGGAACCGTTTCATCCCGATGCCGATGGTGTTGCAGCGCATCGCCTTGGTGGCGTCCGTCGGCACTGCGGCTTACGCGGACTTCATGCAGCACTTGGAGCGCAACGAGCATGGCTACCGCTTCCATGTGCGCGTGTTCAACTCCGTGGTGCAGGGCGATGCGGCCGCGCAGGAACTGCGTGCGGCCCTATCCTCGATCGATCCAAAACAATTCGATGCCGTGGTGCTGATCCGTGGCGGCGGCTCCAAGCTGGACCTCGAACCCTACAACGACCTGGAACTGGCACGCGTGGCGGCACGAATACGCATCCCCGTGCTCACCGGCATTGGGCACGATGTGGACGTCTCCGTAATGGACCTCATCGCGCACGGCCACCACAAGACGCCCACCGCCGTCGCTGATTTCCTCGTGGACCGCACGCTGTATTTCGAGACCGCGATGACCGGCATGCTGGTCCACATCCACAACGCGATGCTCACCTCCTTCTCCGACCGGAAGGATCAATTGAGCATGTTCAAAGAGATGGTCGCCATGCGGCCCACCGTACGCTGCCGTACCGAGCGGGGCCTGTTGAACACCGCCACGGGCCAGTTCGCGCGTACCGTGACAGACAAGATCGCCGTTTCCCGCCGGGGCCTTGAAACCTTCGCCCACGACCTCGCCCTGTTGCCGCGCCACAAGCTGGCACAGGTGGAATCCGCACGTATCCGCGAGATGAGCGGATCGCTTTCAGTGATCGCTCAACGCGGCTTCCAACTCGTACTCGGCCGGCTGCAAGGCATGGACGACGCCATTCAGATGCTTTCACCAGAGAAGCACCTCGAGCGTGGCTTCAGTATCACCCGCAAGGAAGGCCATGCCGTGAAGGATGCACGTACCCTGCAAGCCGGTGACCAGTTGGAGACGACCTTTGCACGAGGCAAGGCCTGGTCCACCATCAACACCATCGAACCCCATGCAGAAAGTTGAGGAGAAGCTCACCTACGAAAAAGCATACAGCGAGCTGGAGCGCATCATGCAGGACCTGCAGGAGGACAAGATCTCCGTGGACGAGCTCACCGGCAAAGTGAAACGCGCCGTGGTACTGATCACTTTCTGCAACGAGATGCTGCGGAGCACGGAGGCCGAAGTGGGAGCGCTGGTGAAGAAGTTGGGGTTGTAAGTAACTGTAATAGAAAAGGGCCGCCTCGCAATGAGACGGCCCCTTCCCGTATTACGGTCCGTTCTACTTCACCACACGGACCGTGGAGCGCGCGTTGTCGGAGCTCATGCGCAGGATATAGCTGCCTGAAGGAAGCACCGAAGTCTGCAGAGAGATCTCCATGCCGCTTCGGGTCTCATCCAAAAGGACCTGGCCGGTCAAGCTGAGAAGTTCCAGGCGGACAGGCCCGAGCTTGCCGTTGGTGCTCACAGTGATCCTGTCACCAAAAGGGTTCGGGTACACCGCGAAGGCATCACGACCTGCCAGCTCGTCCACGCCGGTCACGATCACCTCCGTGCATGCAGAGGTCTGCGAACAATCTCCGCTGGTAAGGACCACGGCGTAATCGCCGCTTTCCGCAGGTAGGAAGTTCTGTCCTTCAGCACCAACGATCGGGGCATTGTTGTTATCGCAATCCACCCATTGGTAGCCCACTCCGGTCGCTGTGGCGGTGAGGGTGCTGCCGGTAAGAGTAACGTTGACATCGATGACGACCGGGGCCGGATCGGTGAAGATCGCGATGCCGTCACCGTTGTTGCAGTCCACCGTCACCGTGCCGGTCACGGTCGCATAGCAAGGCGCGGTGATCGTGTAACTGATGTCGCCAAAAGGCACGTCCGCCAGCATCTCACCGCCAAAGGTGTCCGTGGTCACGAAGCTCGCGTTGTAGTCCGCGCCATCGGTCACCTGCACCGTGGCACCGGTGATCGCCAAAGGGTCGCCGATGAAGAAGAACACGTTGTTGGTCGTCGCCGGGGCCGGGTTCTCGAACACCGCGATGCCGTCACCGTTGTTGCAGTCCACCGTCACCGTGCCGGTCAACGTCGCATAGCAAGGCGCGCTGATCGTGTAGCTGATGTCGCCGTAGGGAACGTCCGCCAAGATCTCCCCGCCGAACGGGTCGCTGGTCACGAAGCTCGCGTTGTAGTCCGCGCCATCGGTCACCTGCACCGTGGCACCGGTGATCGCCAAAGGGTCGCCGATGAAGAAGAACACGTTGTTGGTCGTCGCCGGGGCCGGGTTCTCGAACACCGCGATGCCGTCACCGTTGTTGCAGTCCACCGTCACCGTGCCGGTCAACGTCGCATAGCAAGGCGCGCTGATCGTGTAGCTGATGTCGCCGTAGGGAACGTCCGCCAAGATCTCCCCACCGAACGGGTCGCTGGTCACGAAGCTCGCGTTGTAGTCCGCGCCATCGGTCACTTGCACCGTGGCACCGGTGATCGCCAAAGGGTCGCCGATGAAGAAGAACACATTGTTGGTCGTCGCCGGGGCCGGGTTCTCGAACACCGCGATGCCGTCACCGTTGTTACAGTCCACCGTCACCGTGCCGGTCACCGTCGCATAGCACGGCGCGCTGATCGTGTAGCTGATGTCGCCGTAGGGAACGTCCGCCAAGATCTCCCCACCGAACGGGTCGCTGGTCACGAAGCTCGCGTTGTAGTCCGCGCCATCGGTCACTTGCACCGTGGCACCGGTGATCGCCAGCGGATCGCCGATGAAGAAGAACACGTTGTTGGTCGTCGCCGGGGCCGGGTTCTCGAACACCGCGATGCCGTCACCGTTGTTGCAGTCCACCGTCACCATGCCGGTCACCGTCGCATAGCAAGGCGCGCTGATCGTGTAGCTGATGTCGCCGTATGGAACGTCCGCCAAGATCTCCCCGCCGAACGGGTCGCTGGTCACGAAGCTCGCGTTGTAGTCCGCGCCATCGGTCACTTGCACCGTGGCACCGGTGATCGCCAGCGGATCACCGATGAAGAAGAACACGTTGTTGGTGCTTAAGGGGTCCAACATTACGGATGAAGCGCCATCCGCGCCGGCTATCGTGACCGATCCGGAACCTTCGTTGTAGCATGTGGCGAACACGGAATAGTCGTACGTGTCGTCCGCAAGTCCGGGGAAAATGGCCTGGCCGGCCGGATCCGTGGCGATGAAGTTGCCGTCTAACGAGACAGTCGCGTTCTCCACAGGCATGCCGGAACCGAGGTCCGTGACAGTGATGGTCGCGCTGTGTTGCGCGGAGGCCGATACCGCGGCCAGCGCGGCAAAGACCAAGGGGATGTACAATGTTCTCATGTGTTCTTTCAGTTGTTAACGGGTGATGAAGAGGCTTGTTGAAAGGCGGGTGCCCTGCTGCTGGAAAGCCAACTGATAGACGCCGGGTGCGAGAGCGGAGGGCAGTTGAATGCTGATGTGCTGTGCGTCATGCTGAAGTTCATCTACCGCGGAGGTGAAGGCCAGTCGGCCGTCAGCAGTATACAGGCTGATCCGTGCCCCGGGCAGAACGGCTTCCGGAACCTGCAGCGTCACCGTGGAGCTTGCCGTGGCGGGATCGGGGTACACCAAGACTTCCGCCGAAGCGTTCCGTTCCGTGATCCCGGTACTGAGGTCATTCTGCAGCCGGCCGATGTAGAAATAGTTCTGGTTGGTCGTGGTGCGCGCTTGGCCTCCGATGAGGATCTTCCCGTCGGCCTGTATGCCCATCGCATAGATCATGGTGCTGTATTGCGGGATCACGTGCTGGGCGACACCGTTGGTCCCAAAGGTCATGTCCGGCGTACCGTCGGCGTGGTACTTCCACACGGCGAGGTCAAAGGCACCTGGAGGCCCTACACCGGACGAACCGGCCATGACGATCTTACCATCAGGGAGCTCCACAACGTTAGAGGCGAAATCGAAGGTATTCAGGTCCTCTTTCACCGTGCCCGCATTGCCGAAGGTGGTGTCCAGCATGCCATCCGGTGTGAACTTCGCGAGCAGCGCACTGTAGTTGTAGGTCTGTGTAACGGTCACTCCGGCGACCAGAAAGGAACCATCCGCGGTCAACTGCAGGTCATCGCCTTCATCGTCGACATTTCCGTAGTTGTACTTGACCACACCGGCGTCGCCGAAAGCGGGATCGAGGCTGCCGTCCGCGTTGAAGCGCACCACGAGCATGACATACCACAGAATGGTATTGCCGTAATATCCAGAGGCCACGATCTTCCCATCCGGCTGTACCACGATCCCCTTGAAAGCGCTCGACCCTTCCCCGGAGGAGGGGATCGTCGCTATCCCGTTCACACCAAAGGAGGTATCCAGCTCACCACTGGGCGAGAAACGGGCGATGAACGGATGACGGATCGTATCCGCATCGTAGGTGGACCCGCAAACGAGGATGTTGCCCTGCGTGTCCAACGCCACGTCATACCCCATGTCCTCGGCGTTTGCCTCCACCACGCTTACGCTTTGGACCAGTACCCCATTGATCCCAAAGGAATTGTCAAATGAACCGTGCGCGTTGAGCTGGATGAGCAGCAGCCTGTACGTCTGATAGTCCGTTGTACTTCCGGCAAGGAGGATCTTCCCCTCCGGGGTCAATACGGCTGAATAGAGATCCACCTCGTTGTCCAGTTCATAAGAGAACACCCCGTTGGTGGCGAACGTTGCGTCGGGCGTGCCGTCGGGCAGGTAACGGAACACATACGCGCGGGCGGTGTAGGTGGCATCGAAGCTGGATCCGATGGCGAGGATCTTCTGGTCGTCCTGCACGAGGATCTTCTGTCCCACGTCCAAGCTATTCACCGGATCCACCTCGTAACCGGTGCCGTTGAAGGTAAGGTCGAGCGCGCCGGGCTGGGCCTGCAGCAGCGGGACGGTACACAGCAGAAGGCAACAGCCTGCCAGTAAAGAGTAACGTGTGTTCATCGTTCGGTCGGGTTTTTGGGTTCAGTTTTATCGGTCCGGCGGTTCTTCATCTTGTCCAGGTTCTCCAACAGCTTTTGCCAAGCTTCGGCCTCGTCCTTCATCTTCTGATGGAAGCGTTCGAGGTTTTCAAGCTCCTTCGATCGAAGGGCGTCGGTTTTCGGGGTTTTCAAAGCGGAATTTCTTGGAGGGCCGCAATGTTGCGCATGGAATTTCCCATTGATACCGGGAACAGCCTTACATCAGCGGCACACGCTAAGACATTGGCCTTACACGGTCGGTACAACGCCGAAAAATGACCTTACACCGACCATACAGGAACAAGCATGCACCTGATCCACAGACGTTTATAATGTGTGCCCGAAAACGGTCAGATGGACTGCAGGAAATCGATCAAATGCACATCCTCGCCATCGATCTGCAGCTTTTTGCGCAACCGCGACCGCGCCACGGTGATGCTGTTGAGGCTCTGGTGCGTAATGGCGGAAATGTCCTTGGTGCTCATGTTCAGCCGGAGGAAGGCGCACAGTTTCCGCTCGTTGGGCGTCAGCGACGGGAAGCGCTCCTGCAGGGTCTGGTAGAAGGTGGTATGGACCCGCGTGAAATGCGCCTCGAACTCCTCCCAGTTATGTTCATCACGGCTCGCCTGAAGGTCATGCACGATGTCCTGTACGATCTTCTGGTTCTCCTGCCGGAAGGTGGACTTCGCCTTGAGGAGCCGCTCCACGATGTGCGCGATCAACTCATTTTTCTTCAGCAGGAACAAGGCATTGGCGGTGAGCTCGCGTTCCTTGAACTCCAGGTTCTCCTTCAGGATCACCTTCTCGGCCTCCAGTTTTTCGCTTTGCAGCCGGAGCGTTTCCTGCTTCAGCGCGCTGGTACGCACCCGTGAGCGCATCACCGTGAAGAGCAGAAAGGCGGTGAGCAGAAGGAAGAACAGCGCCACCGCAAGTGCGATGTTCAAGAGCCGCTGCCGCTCGTTCACGGCATCCTTGCGCTTGGCTTCGAGCTCGAACACCTTCTTCTCCTTGTCGCGCCGGAACCTGTCCTCCATCCGGGCGATGGTCGTCCGTGCCTCCGAGCTGTAAAGGCTGTCGTTGATCCCCTTGTACTCCCGAAAGGCCGTGAACGCCGCCTTGTATTCCCCAAGCGTGTCGTACGCGGTGGAAAGTGATTCCAAGGAAATGGCCATGGATGCAAGGCTGCCAACCGACCGGCCGAGCGCGAGCGCCTGCTCGAAATAAGTGCGGGCCTCTCTGAAGCGGCCCATGAGTGCCTGGTTCTTGCCCATGTTGTTCAACACCTGCGCCTGCCCGCGCACGTCGCCGGTCTGCTTGCGTACCGCAAGGGAGCTCAGGAAATGCTGGTCAGCCTTGTCGTGCTTGCCCATCTCCATATAGCAGATGCCGATGTTGTTGTTCAGCGCGCTCTCGTAGCGCAGGTTGTTCAGCGATACGTTCATCGCCACGGCCTGCTGGAAATACGGCAACGCCGTCGTATAGTCCGAGCGCTGGAGGTAGACCCCGGCGATGTTGTTGAAGGCACGGACCTTCCTGCTGTTCAGCTGTTCCGGGGTCAGGGCATCCAGCGCCGCATCGAGCATGCGCAAGGCGTCGTTCAACCGGACCACGCTTTTGTCAAAGTCGTGCAGGTCGGAATAGAACGTGCCGATCTTCAGCTGAAGGTCCACGCGGGCAAGGATGAGCGAGGTGTCGGCGGCCTGGTCGTCCGGCTTCTCATCGATCATGAGCTGCGCCCGCTGGAAAGCGGCCAAGGCATCGGGCATTTCCCCGGCAGCTTGGTAGGCGTCGCCCAGGACCATCAGCGCACGAACCTTTTGCCACCCCGTGGGAAGCTCCCCCAGTTGCTTCTCGGCCTGTAACGCGAGCACCAAGGCGGAATCCGGATCGCTGGTCAGCAGGACTTTGGCCTGCGCGATGCGGGCCTCGCAAGTGGTGGCATCTTGGTGGTTTCCTGCGGAGTAGGCGCGAACGGGCGTGAACAAGACGGCCACGAACAGGACAAGGGACAACAGGACCCGTGTTCCTTGTTCAGCGTTTGAGAAAGTCCGAACGATCATGCGGTCCAATTCCCGAAAAAAGGGCGGTTTCAAAATTAAGCGCTGCTTTTTGGTCTCTTGAGGGGGTTCTCGCTGTCAAAACCAGATCGACCCGTTTACGAGAAAGTCC
The DNA here is from genome assembly GCA_016700415.1 of Flavobacteriales bacterium. NCBI lineage: Bacteria > Pseudomonadati > Bacteroidota > Flavobacteriia > Flavobacteriales > Flavobacteriales bacterium. Next base: position 280,900 of record CP065018.1, on the reverse strand, counting down.
TCCAGCCCAAGAAGTCATCACCGCACCAACTGCACATAACCGGAAAGCTGAACGTTCTCCCCCGTGTTCCGCGTGGCCTGCGCCACCCAGTAGTATACCCCTTCGCTGCACAACACGCCTGCACCGGCGGTCCTGCCGTCCCAGCGGACGCTCCTTCCGCTCAGTTCCGCCATTAGCTGACCCCACCGGTTGTACACCTGGAGATCCACTCGGCGGATGCCTTCTCCGCCGAGGAAGAAGCCGTCGTTCACACCGTCGCCGTTGGGGCTGAAGATGTTCGGGATGATAAAGTCGGTGGTGTCCGAAGTGCATGGATCCACCAGGACCAGGACCATGGCGGCCGCACTGGCACAGGCCCCATCGAATGCCATGCACAGGTACTCCCCTTGGTCTGCGTACAGCACACCATCCACCGTGAGCGTGGTACCGTTGAAGGGCCCGGAAGGCGTTTGCCACAGCACGGTCCCGCCCGTGGCATCGGCGACCAACAGTAAGGTATCACCTACGCAAAGCAGTGTATCCCCGGTGATCACCGGTATGTCGGGAACAAGGGAAACGTCCACCTCCACGCTTGCCGTGTCGCTGCCACAACCGCTGGCCACGACCCAGCAGGAATACAGCCCCGCAGCGGACGGTTGCGCCAACATCGGGCCGATGGAGCCGCCTTGCACCATTCCCGCTGGCGTGCTCCATTCCACAGGTGGACCGCTCGCTTCGGCGATCAATAGCAGCGTATCCCCGACGCAGTACGCCACGACACCAGTGATGGACGGAGCTGGTGAGACCGGGGCCACTTCCACGGGAACGGCCAAGAAGGTGCTTGCGCAGCCGTCCTCTATTTGCAGCAGATAAACGGTGTCGCTTCCCAACGGCACGAACGTCCATGTGCTGCCATTGCTCAGAAGCAGGTTCGTATCCGCGGAAGCATACCAGAACAGATCGCCGGAACCGGTTGCCGAAACCGTGGCTGATCCACCGGCACAAACGGTGTCGCCAAAGGCCATCGCCGGTTGCGTGTAGGCAAAGGGGTTCACGGAGATCATGGCCGAAGTGTCCGCGCAACCGAAGGCGTCCAACACCACCAACTGCACCTGCCCGGGCACGTTCAGCGTAATGGACTGGCCCGTGGTGCCCGATGGCAGCCACTGGTAAATGTTCCCGCCGTCCGGCCCGGTGAGCGTAACAGGTTCCGCGCCGCAAAGCAGGTAGACCGTGGTGTCCAGCTCCGCGGTGACGCCGCTGGCCTGCACGGTGTAGCTCAACGGCCAATCGATGCCGCAACTGGACACGATGCATTGGTAGGTGCCCGGCGCGTTCACCGTATGCACGAACGCGGTGCCCGAAAGTGGAGCCTGCCACTGCACGGTGCTGCCCGGGCCCGTAGCCACCTGTAGGTCCACCGTGCCATTGAGGCAGATGGAGCCCGTGGGCAGCGCTTCAATAAAGGGCGAGCTGAAGCTGAGCACCGTTCGTGGCCCGTTGGTCGCTGTGCAACCCGGATAATGCGTAACAGTGAGGTAGTAGTCGCCGGGATCGTCGGTCCAGATGGAGTCGTTGTTGGGCATCGTGGTGAACCCGGGACCGGTCCATTCATAGTTGGTGCCGACCGTGGTCGTGAAGAGCAGCACGGAGTCATTGGGGCAGATCACGCCGTAGTAGGGCTGCATATAGATCGGCGGCGGCGGGGGAGCGTACACTGTGCGGTAGGAACTCGTTTGGCATGTGTTCCCCGCACTGGTATTGTACACGACGAAATGGTACTGGCCATCTGCGTTCACCCGGATCGAATCCCCGTTCGCGGAGGTCCAAACAATCCCCGGCCCGGTCCAGGACACACTGTCACAGTTGGTGCATTGGAATGGAATGGCGATCGTGTCCCCGGTACAACGGAACGCGTTGCTGGCCGTGAACTGCGGCGGTTCGCCCGGAAGGACGTAGATGCTGTCCAAGAAGGTGAAGCTGTAGGTATTGGTGTCGCAGGGCAGCGCATTCAGCGTGCACTGCACCCCCACCGTATACCAGCCCGGCCCCGTGAGCGGCAAGGACCACTGGATGGGGGCGTTCACATACGGGTTCGTCTGCGGTGCCGGGTTCGTGGACGTACACGTGCGCTGGAATTGATACTGCATGTGGACGGTTAGCGGCAGGCTGGTCAGTTGGCCGTCCACATAATAATCCGGATACAGATATGCAGTTAGGCAGGCCGAGGTACCACAATACACGAGCGTGTCACCTATGCCGAAATGGAAGGATGCATCCGTGATGTTCGGCAGGACCGAGGTCGGGAACAGGGTGAAGCTCATGGTATACTCCTTATCGCAGCCATCGACCGAAAGCAGGTGTAAACGGTAAATACCGGAGGTGTCCATGCGCATGGTATCACTCCAGGTGGTGTCGGTACCCAAGGTCCAGTACACTTGGTCGGTGGGCGCGAATTGCGTGGCCCAAAAGACCATCGGCACGCAGCTCTGGTACTGTTGCGGCAAAAGGTCGTCCATGAAGATGCCGCTGCTGTCGCTCACGGTGGCGGTGGGGGCCGGGTGGATGATCACGTACACGGAATCCGTGTAGGTTGTGCAACTATTGGTTGTGCTGACGGTCACGCCGACCCAGCCGGTGGTACTCACAGTCACAGTCGAACCAAAAGGGAAGGCACCATTCCACCATTGGTAGGCATACGGCCCGACTGTGGGAATGTTAAACCCCATCCCACAATAGTCATCTTGCGTCGGGAACGGTGCATTCACCATGAGCACGGCATATCCGCATGCCTCTATGGTGTCCGTACACGAATGGTATTGCTCGGAAATGCAGACTTCGCTTCCACGGTCGCTCCTATCGCAAGGCGGCGTGTTCTGGCGCTTCCACCAGTCGTAGGGTTGCCGCGTTTCTTCATAGCCCCGCGAAAGGAAACCGTCCGAAAGTCCTTGGCTCACAGCCCAAGCGAAGTAGCCGTAATTGGGGTCGCCGCAGTAGGTGAGGCCGGCATTGGCGACGAGATAGGAACAGCCGAAGGGAAAGGTCTCGACCGGGTCACCCCACATCGGAAAGCTTCGCGGCAGGAACAGCTCTTGCTCGAACGAACCGGTGAACAGTAGCCCGTTCGCGGCCCAAGCCACGGCACCCGCCCGTTTCGCCCCACTTCCACCGAACTGCTGTGCTTCAACAAAGGAAAGATCCGATGCCAGATGCTTCGCGATGAAGAGGTCCTTCAGCCCCGTGGCCATGAAGAGGCCGTTGGCGTTGTACGCATCCTGAAGGCCGGTGAAGGAGCATTCGAATTCGCCGTACACCACTACCGAATCCGCCTGCTCCGTGATCGAAGCTGCATGCACGTTCGACACCGAGCCCATGGTGGTGGCGCGGAGCAGGGTGCCCGCTGTGTCCACGCGCAGGATGAAGTAGGCGTGCGGCTCCGGGTTCGGTATGGGCGTAGCGATGTTGTCCACCCAGTACATCGTGTTGGCCACATCGCCGGCGATCAACAGGTCGCCTTCCGAGGAGAACAAAATGTCGCTGACCTGGTTGAAGGTGCTGCCGCCGCATTTGCGGTACCATTGCTCCTGCCCTTGCCCGTCGTACTTCACCACGAACATGCTGTTGAGCGAGATGTTGGGGTGCTCCACCCCGAAGGTGATGGTGTCGCTGAACTGCCCCGTGATGTAGAGCATGCCGTCGGGGCCTGAAGTGAGTTCCACGGCCTGATCGTCATGCGGCCCGCTCCCCTGCCGCACCCATTGGTACGTGCCGTCGGAAGCCCATGAAGCGATGAAGACGTCGAAACCCAGAGTGCTCGTCCATGGGTCGAAGGCGCTGTGTAGCGTGTCCGTTCCGAAGACGGCATCGCCCTTGAACTTCCCGGCCAGCACGATATCGCCATTCGGCCGCATGGTGATGCCGCCGGGCGTGTCCGTATAGCCCGGTGCGCCGGCGGTGCGCACCCATAGCGCATTGCCGTTCGCCGGGTCCAAGAGCGCCACGAAGAGGTCGGTGCTGCCGCCTTGCGCGGAATGCGAGCTTCCGAACAGGTCCGCCGTACCGGTGAAAAGCCCCGTGATGCCCAGCCCCGCTGTGCCCAACACCAGTTTCAGCCCGACATCCAGTGCATTACCGCCCGCTCGCTTCGCCCAAAGCAGGGATCCGTCCGGCGCGAACTTCGCCACCAGCACGTCCCTGCCGCCGGCCGAGTTCAAGCTCCCCAAGGTGTTGATGCCTTGCGTGAAGGAAGCGCCCAAGCTGAAGTCGCCGATCACGTAGCTGTTGCCCGAACCGTCCAACACCATGTCAGCGATGTGATCGGCCTGCGGGCTGGAAGTCTTGGTGATCCAATGTTGGGCGAAAAGTGCCGGGGCAAATGCTCCGAGCACCAATACAACGACCAAACGCTTCAGCGAAAAAAGAAATGCCAAACGGTCGGCATGAAAGCTTGGCAACAAATGGCCGATCATGTTGCCAATGTAGCATCGTGGATCGATGGGATGAACCAAGGACACAACAAATCCCCGCCATCCCGTCACCCCGCGATCCATTCTTCGTGCCATTTGTTCAGGTATTGAGCGCAGATTCCGCTTGGTGCGAACTTTGATCATGCCGCATAACGCTGAAGGAGCGTTTTCCAAGATCAGCGAAATACTGAATACAAACATGGACTTGAACAAATTCACGATCCGCTCGCAGCAGGCTATCCAACAGGCGCAGACCATCGCCACCGGCTTGGGCCAGCAACAGATCGAGACCGGCCACCTGCTGAAGGGACTACTGGAGGTGGACCAGGACGTGACGCCATTCCTGCTGAAAAAACTGAACGTCAACACGGCCACCTTGCTTTCAGCCTTGGACCGCATTGTGAACGGTTACCCGAAGGTGCAGGGCGGCGATGTGGTGCTGAGCCGACAAAGTGCTACGGTGCTGAACAAGGCGTTGGCTTCACTGAAGGAGTTCGGCGATGAATTCGCCAGCGTGGAGCACCTGCTGATCGGACTGGAGGCGGGCAGCGACAATGTGGCCCAACTGCTGAAGGATGGCGGCGTGAACCACAAGGACCTCGTGCTTGCGATCAAAGAATTGCGCAAGGGCAGCAAGGTGACCAGTCAGAGCCAGGAGGAGACCTACAATGCGTTGAACAAATATGCGAAGAACCTCAACCAGCTCGCCAAAGAGAACAAGCTGGACCCGGTGATCGGGCGCGATGAGGAGATCCGGCGCGTGCTGCAGATCCTCAGCCGACGCACCAAGAACAACCCGATCCTGATCGGCGAACCCGGCGTGGGCAAGACCGCCATCGCGGAAGGCATCGCGCAGCGCATCGTCAGCGGCGACGTGCCGGACGACCTGAAAAGCAAACAGGTCTTCAGCCTCGACATGGGTTCGTTGGTGGCCGGAGCGAAATACAAAGGTGAATTCGAAGAGCGCCTGAAGGCCGTGGTGAAGGAGGTGATCAGCGCGGAAGGCAACGTCATCCTCTTCATTGATGAGATCCACACGCTGGTGGGCGCGGGCGGGGGTGAAGGCGCGATGGACGCGGCCAACATCCTCAAGCCAGCATTGGCGCGCGGCGAGCTGCGCGCGATCGGTGCCACCACGCTGAACGAGTACCAGAAGTACTTCGAAAAGGATAAAGCCTTGGAGCGCCGCTTCCAGAAAGTGCTGATCGATGAGCCTTCCCGCGAGGACGCCATCAGCATCCTGCGCGGCCTGAAGGAGAAGTACGAAAGCCACCACAAGGTGCTGATCAAGGACGCCGCGATCATCGCTGCCGTGGAGCTCAGCACGCGCTACATCAGCGACCGTTTCCTGCCGGACAAGGCCATCGACCTCATCGACGAGGCGGCCAGCAAACTGCGCATGGAGATCAACTCCAAACCCGAGGAACTGGACGAGGTGGATCGCCGCGTGATGCAGTTGGAGATCGAGCGCGAGGCGATCAAGCGCGAAGGCGACCAAAGCCAATTGGAGGGCTTGAACAAGGAGATCGCCGAATTAGGCAACAAGCGCGACGCGTTGAAGGCCCGCTGGGAAAGCGAGCGCGGCCTCGTGGAGAAGATCAATGAGGCCAAGGACCGTGCGGAGCAATTGAAGTTCGACGCCGCGCAGGCCGAGCGTGAAGGCGATTACGAAAAGGTGGCGGAGATCCGCTACGGACGCATGAAGGAGACCGAGGACCAACTGGCGAAGGCCAAGGCGGACCTTATTGAACTGCAGACCACTTCCAAGATGATCAAGGAGGAAGTGGACGTGGAGGAGATCGCTTCCGTGGTGAGCCGATGGACCGGCATTCCCGTGACGAGCATGCTGGAGACCGAGCGTATGAAGCTGCTCACCTTGGAGGACGAACTGCACAAACGCGTGGTGGGACAGGACCAGGCCGTGCGCGCCGTGGCCGACGCCGTGCGCCGCAGCCGCGCGGGCATGGGCGACGCGAAGCGGCCCATTGGCTCCTTCATCTTCCTAGGGACCACCGGCGTGGGCAAGACCGAGCTGGCCAAGGCGCTCAGCGAAGTGCTCTTCAACGATGAGCACGCCATGACGCGCATCGACATGAGCGAGTACCAGGAACGCCACAGCACCAGCCGTTTGGTGGGCGCGCCTCCGGGCTACATCGGCTATGAGGAAGGCGGACAGCTCACCGAGGCCGTGCGCCGCAAACCGTACAGCGTGGTGCTGCTGGACGAGATCGAGAAAGCGCACCCCGACGTGTGGAACGTGCTGCTGCAAGTGCTGGACGACGGCCGTCTCACCGACAACAAGGGCCGGGTGGTGAATTTCAAGAACACCATCATCATCATGACCTCCAACATCGGCTCGGACATCATCCAGGAGAACTACGAGAAGATCGATGAGAAGAACCACGCGCAAGTGCTGGAGAAGACACGCGACGAGGTGATGGACCTGCTCCGGAAGAGCGTGCGCCCCGAGTTCCTCAACCGCATTGACGAGGTGATCATGTTCGAGCCGCTGAGCCGCGCCAACGTGCGGGAGATCGTGAAGATCCAGCTCGATGCGTTAATGGCCAAGCTCGCGGAGCGCGACATGTTGCTCACCCCGAGCGAGGAAATGGTGGACCACATCGCCCTCTTGGGCTACGACCCGCAATTCGGCGCGCGCCCCATCAAGCGCATGATCCAAAAGGAGCTGCTGAACGAGCTGAGCCGCTGGATCATCGAGGGCAAAGTGGAGGTCAACTCACCGATGGTGATCGACGTCTTCGACGGGAAGATTGTCTTCCGCAAGCCGCTTGAGGATGAGGAGAAGGTGGACGGTGAGGAAAAGGGGAAGCGGAAGAAGGCGGAGGCGTGAGGGAGTTGTCAGTTGTTGGTTGTCAGTTGTCAGGCGTTGCCGCGACGGTACTGCTTTGGCCTCAGACGGAACAAAGAGAGCTATCGTGTTTTCGGCCTGCCATGTCACCTGCCAAACTGGATCTTGCCTCCTTCAAGCGATCACTTGCCGCGTTGCGGAAAGTGACCCGGATGGACTTGGAGGATGAAGTGGTCCGCGATGCGGCCATTAAGCGCTTCGAGTTCACTTACGAGATCGCATGGAAGATGATGCGGCGGCACTTGGAATGGGCAGGCATGACCGACTCGCCCATTACTACGCGGCGCGAATTATTTCGGCAAGCCGCACGGTTCGCGTTGATCGATGAGCCGTTGGCATGGTTCGAATACCATGAAGCCCGGAACCTCACGGCGAACACTTATGACGAGGACAATGCGCGCAAAGTGGCGGGGCTCCTCAAGCAGTTCACCAAGGATGCAGCCAAGCTGCTCCGTGCATTAAAAGAACACCATGCTTGAATTGTCCTCCGATCATCTCGCAATCGTCCGTGCGATCCTAGCGGAACATGTTCCGCAGGCAAAGGCGTGGGCATTCGGTTCGCGTGTGCTTGGCACGGCTAAAAAGTTCAGCGATCTCGACATCGCGATCGAAGCAGAGGATGAACTTTCCATCGGCACCCTCGGCGACTTGCGATATGCCTTCGCGGAAAGTGACCTGCCCATCAGCGTCGATCTCTTGGACATGCGCACGGTGAGAATGCCATTCAAAACAGATCGTGGAACGGCAACGTGTGCCGCTTTGATGCGCACGATGCAAGTGCCGTGGGCCCGAATGTCAAGATCGCCCCGTACCTTGCGATGGAGGATTACGTCGTGATCGATGGCAAGAAATTGAAAATGGCAAAGCGCCTCGGCACCCTTTTCACAGCGGCGGTATTGTTCTCGCTCCTGCTCGGCATCTATTACCATATAGCGGCCGATCGTATCCGGATCGACGGTTTCTCCGGTGAGGTCTGCGATCTACTTCTAATGACAGACACGAAATATGCGGATGGCTATTCCCAAGAAGGCTTTAGCCGTATCCGGAAAGGGATGACGGAGCATGAGGTCCTTGACATTCTTGGCGAACCTTTGGCACGATGGAGTCCCTATGACTTTCCGCATACCCCATATCCCGAAAAGGCCCACTTTGTCGGCCTAGAATACAGCAGGAGTCCCTCAAGCAAGAATTACAGGCTTCGAGAGGTCTATTTGGACAATGGGGTTGTAGCGCAAGTGATCGGGTACCTCTATTGGGATTGAGTTCAAAAGCACCGGCTGCCCCTGGACCCTGATCGCTCACGCCTTGAGCCGTAGCCCGAACTGAAAGCGTTCTTGTGCGTTATCAACCAGACCGAATGTCATGAACAGACTCTTCAAAACCCTCATTGCCGGCTATGGAGCAAAGAAGCTCGGTGGCGGATGCCTCAGCACGGTGGTGATCTTCATCATCATCTACGCGCTGCTCGGCCATTGCAACTGAGCAAAGTCCCGATCGTTGATCGATCGTGCATAACACGTCCTTGACGTTTCCACCGCGCATCCCCTGTGCGAGTAGTTTGCGTCCCATCAGAGAAGACTAAAATGACTTTCACTTCCCAATTGGACGAAATGCTGGTGGCCCTGCGCCAAACGCACGCACGGCTCCTCGCACCGCTGGACCACCAGCAATTGTTGCTCCCCACTGACCCTGAGATCTTCGTGGAGGACGTCCTGCTCTACGTGATGGACGAATGGAAGGCCGACTTACGCAAGGAGGGCCATGTGCTTGACGAGATCACTGCATGGAAGGACACCGTGAACCACTATCCGCGGTTCGACCTGCGCATGCGCGGTGGCGCGGTGGTGGACCTGCTCTTTACCGGCAACTATCCGGAGACCTTGTTCCTGCACCTCAGTAAAGGCACGGAGAGCAAGAACCAGTTCAGCGATGCTCAATCCATGCAAGTGCCGCTACTGGTGAGCAACGACCCCAATGCGCTGCTCTATTCGATCATCGGTGGGCTGAAGGAATTCACCAAAGGTTGAGCTTTTACCGTCCGGCCGGATGCGCACGTTGTATATCGTTCGCCATGCGAAAAGCTCCTGGGCCGACCCGGGCATGAGCGACTTCGACCGCCCCTTGAACGAGCGCGGCATGCACGATGCACCGATGATGGCCGAACGTTTTGACGGCAGGCTGGAGCCCGTGGATCTGTTGATGAGCAGCCCCGCCAAACGCGCCCTCACCACAGCCAACTTCTTTGCTGCGGCATTGGAGAACGCACCTGTCCATGAGATCCCGGAGCTCTACCTGGCTGATCGCAGATCGCTCCTGTACATCATAGGCAAACTGCCCGATGGTGTGCGACAAGCGATGTTGTTCGGCCATAACCCCGGAGTGAGCGAACTGGTGGAACTGCTTACCGGGAACGGCATCGGCGACATGCCAACCTGTGCCACCGTTCGTATTGATCTGCATGTGGCCACTTGGCAAGAGGTCGTCGCTGGCACCGGTACGCTCAAGTGGTGGGATACGCCGAAGAGCGACCAGGGATGAGCCGATCACCTTACATCCGTTCCCTGTAGACCGTGCGTTTCTGCAACGAAGCGTATGGGCGCCAGATGTAGTACACCTTGCCGGCCTGCACCTGCACACGTTCAGGATAGCTGTTCGCCAAGCGGAAGGGATCGCCCAATGCGCCGGAAACGGGATCAATGGAACGCAACCACGTGATCCCGTTGCGCTGGAACACCGCGTAGATCCGTTGGGTCATCCGGTCTTGGACAAGTTCCCCGGACCAGAACCGCCCCTCCGCTTTGACTTGGTACGGCAGCGCGACCTCCCCTGCCGCGGACAAGGAGCGTGCGAACTTCCGTAATCGCCAACGCTCGTGGTCGAAGACCAACAAGGTGTCGCCCACCACGAAGAGCGGCGCATAAACCGGCCGGTACCAGATGTTATGGCTGAAGCCGCTCATGTATCCCGCCACCACTTCCTTGTCCACGCCAAGCTGCGCCGCAAGGTTCATCGCCGCCACCTTGTCCGGCCCCTTCATGTATTTGTACGAACTGCGGAACAGGTCCATCATGAAGGTGTCCACCACGGAACAGATCCGTCGCGTAGTGTCGCGTTCCGGATCGAAGGCGAGGTGGTCCAGCGCCGGATATTCCGGGGCGGCGTTCGAGCCCAACACCCAGCCGGGGATGCTGTCCGACCATGGCAACACCGCCCGGCGCAGTTCATCCAAGCCGAACGGCCGAAGCACCAGTTCATCGCCGGAGCGTCCCACACTGAACGCGTGCCGCGTGCCCTCGATCACCACGTCGTTCCGCAGGTCGTGCCGAAGCCCGAACACATCCTCGGGCACCGGACATGAGACCACTTCGTTGAATGACGTATCCAGCAGCACCAGCCGGACATCACGCAGGATCTCCTTGCTCGCATCCACCTGCGAGCGCACCATGCGCGGATGCTCGTAGGCCAGCACCCAGAGCCCTTCATCGTTGATAAAAAGATCCGCCGCATGCAGGTCCGGGCGCTCGAAGACAACCTCAGGAACAGCGCGCCCTACGGTGACCGCGCCAAGCTGATAGTCCTTCGGCACCAAGCGGACGACCCATGCACCATCCAATTTCTCCATATCCTTCAAGCGGACTTCCAACGCACGATAGCTGACGTGTTCGAAACGCAACCTCACATCCGATCGAGCGTCCCATCGCAGTTGCGCCTTGCCCTCCACCTCCGTTGTTCGCTGCGGAACGCCGTCCACGGTGATCGACACCTCGGGAATGGGATGCCCATCCAGGCTGTCCACTACCAGCACCGTCCGCGAGCCGGTCTGAGCGGATGCCGCCTTTGGCCCGGTCAACGCGAATACACATGCCAGTACAAAAAGGAAGAGCTTCGAGCGCAGCTTCATCAAGGGAAAGATGCGACATCCTTCCCGAATGCATGATCAGGAAGCAGGATCAATGCCCTTTCGCAGTTGCCCGGCGCGTATCGCGAAGCATGGAGAATAAAGCTACACACGCTATAACACATGCGGAAAGGAATAGCGGCCATTGGAAGGAAACGGGCACATAGTCGGCCAGCGCGGACATCCCCGTGGCCTCCACGCCCCGGCCAGGCTCCAAGGTCCGCAGGTACCTGATCGGATCGGACATGAAGGTGTACAACATGATCGCGCCAGCACCGATCAGCAGGCTCCATTGGACACGTGTCGGCCCATAGTTGGGCATGCGTGTACGCCCATGCAAGATCACCGCCGCAAGGCCGAGCATGCCCAACGACACCATGCACGGTGCCAGCACCGGTCCAACCCAGACCGTGGGCAGCAAGAAGAGGACATCCCACGTGAAGAAGCTTTCCGGCCAGCCCAACAAGACCTTCAGGAAGACATAGTAGAAAAGGTCCCAGATCGCGAACGCCCAACAGAACCAGGCAAACCGCTCCATGCGCCCCTTCGCGATCAACGCCCCTGGTGCAAGCAACATCACCAACGTTGCGAACTCCCGGAGCAGCTCCGTCAGAACGAGCGTCGTGTCCATCGGCACCAAGGGGAAGTTGAACCCGTCCGGATAATAGAGCGCTCGCAGGTAGACCACCACGGCGGATTCAAGGAAACCCATGGCCACCGCAAAGGCGGTGACCCATGGCAAGAGACGGTACCAAGACCGTTGCACTGGATCCATGCGGGAAGACACGGAGGACATTACGGTATGGAACGGTACCGGACGGCCGGTAGTCTCTGTGCAGGTCCGGTAGCGTCAAGAAGCCTTCACCACCCAGCCGCGGGTGTCCGACACGCGGCCGCGCCGGATGTCGTCCAGCAACTTGCCGATCCGCATCACTTCGCTGTTCTCGTCCACCGGTGGCAGCTTCAGGTCCTCGCCCTTGTAGCCGATCACAGCGATCGGCGCGATCGTGGCGGCCGTACCGGCGCCGAAGGCAGAGGTCACCTTGCCGTTGCCCACACCGGACACCACTTCTTCCACGGTCACTCTCCGCTCCTTCACGGACAGGCCCATTTCACCGGCGATCCTCAGGATGCTGTCCCGTGTGATCCCCGCCAGGATCGTCCCGTCCAAGCTGGGGGTGGTCAATACGCCGTCGATGATGAAGAAGACGTTCATCGTACCGCTCTCCTCGATGTACTTGTGCTCCATCGCATCGGTCCACAACAACTGGTGGTAGCCGGCATCCTGCGCCATCTTCGAGGGATAAAGCCCGCCCGCATAGTTGCCGCCGCACTTCACCTCGCCGGTCCCTCCGGGGAAGGCCCGGCTGTACTCCAGTTCGATACGCACTTTCAACGGCTCCTGATAGTAGCCACGGACCGGGCTCATGAAGATGATAAAGCGGTAGCCGTCGCTGGGCTTCACACCGATGTATTCGTCGTCCGCGTACATGAACGGACGGATGTACAACGCGCCGTCCTTCCCTTCCGGCAACCAGGCCCCGTCCAGGCGCACCAGTTCCTTCAGCCCTTCCAGAAAAAGGTCCTCCGGGATCTGGGGCATGCACATCCGCTTCGCACTGCGGTTCATCCGGGCAATGTTCGCCTCCGGCCGGAACAGCGTCACCTCGCCCTGTTCATTTCGATAGGCTTTCATGCCTTCGAATATCGTTTGGGCATAGTGGATCACCAGCGTGGCCGGGCTCATCTCTTGATCGCCGAAAGGCACGATCTGCGGCCGTTGCCATGCACCGTCCACAAAATCCATCACGAACATGTGGTCGGTGAAGACCCGGCCGAATTTCAAATGCTCCAGATCGGTCTCCGGAAGGCGGGAACGTTCGATGTTCCTAATATCCATACTTGGTGCAGCACTGATCATTTCGCTGTGTTTGTGCCCAAATGTAACCTCTCTCGCTAAGGATTCCCAGAACCCGGACCCGTATCCTTGTGCTTCCAATGGCCCGCGATATCCAAGAAGTCCTTCTCTCCGTATGGGGCTATCCCGAATTCCGGCCCATGCAGGAAGAGGTGGTACGGGCCGTGATGAACGGCGAAGACACGCTCGCGTTGATGCCCACCGGTGGAGGGAAGAGCCTGTGCTTTCAAGTGCCGGCCCTCGCAATGGGCAAGCTTTGCATCGTGGTGTCGCCGCTGATCGCACTGATGCGCGATCAGGTGGAACGGCTCCGTAAACAGGGCGTTCGCGCCACTGCCGTCACCAGCGGCATGGGCCATGTGGAGATCGACAATGCCTTGGACAGTGCGATGCTCGGTAAGTTGGACTTCCTCTATGTCTCGCCGGAACGGTTGGGCTCGGATCTCTTCAAGGCGCGTCTTTCGCGTATGCCCGTCGGTCTCATCGCGGTGGACGAGGCCCATTGCATCAGTCAGTGGGGTTATGATTTCCGGCCCGCGTACATGCTTATCGGCTCGCTCCGCGAAGCCCATCCCAAGGTACCCATCCTGGCATTGACCGCCTCGGCCACACCGGAGGTGGCGAAGGACATCATGAAGCGGCTGGATTTCCGGAAGAAGAACGAATTACGCGGCTCCTTCATCCGGCCTGAGCTCACCTTCTGGGTAAGCCGTGGCGAGGACAAGCTCGGAAGGTTGTTGCGGATCGCGCACAAGGTGCAAGGCAGCGGCATCGTCTACTTGCGCGACCGCCGCGGCACGGTGCGGATCGCACAATACCTGAAGCAGCACGGCATCAGCGCCGAAGCCTACCACGCAGGGCTCCCGTTCGAGGACCGTGAACGGGTACAACGTGAATGGTCGGAAGGAAAAACGCGCTTCGTGGCTGCAACGAACGCCTTCGGGATGGGGATCGACAAGGCCGACGTGCGCTCCGTGGTACACCTGGAACCACCGCCGGACATGGAGAGCTACTATCAGGAATCGGGGCGCGCCGGACGCGACGGCAAATCCGCTTATGCATTCCTCTTGACCCATCCGGCGGACGAGGGGAAGCTGCGCGAAAAGGTGGATGCTTCCTTCCCGTCGCTCAACGAGGTCCGCCGCGTTTACCAGGCCTTCGCCGATCAACATGGTATCGCCTTGGGCGCCGGCGAGTTCGAGGCCTACAACCTGGACCTGGCTGAACTGGGCCGAAGGGCGACCCTGCCCGTGGCCAAAGTGAACAACGCGCTGAAGGCCCTTGAGCTCGACGGTGGCATCGCCTTGTCGGACGGTGCGCATTCCCCCTCACGCGTGCTGATGCGCGCCGGGGCGGACACTGTACACGACCTGCGCGTGAAGGACAACCGCGCCGGGCCTTTGCTGGAGGCCCTGTTGCGGCTGTATGGCGGGCTCTTCGAGGAAGCCGCCATCATCGACGAGGAAGCGCTGGCCAAACACCTGGGCAAGTCCGTGATGCACGTGCGCAACCTGCTGTTCGACCTCTCCCGCACCAATGTGCTCTTCTATCGGCCAAGGAATGATTCACCCACGGCGACGCTGCTCATCCCGCGACGCGATGCACGGACGTTGACACTGAACAAGGAAGCTCTACAGGCACGCGAGGAGCGCGCACGCGAGCGGATGGAAGCGATGGTGGCGTTCGCATTCCATGATCTTGGATGCCGGGAATCCGCGGTGCTCCGTTATTTCGGGGAGACACCGCAAGCGCCCTGTCGCCGGTGCGACAACTGCCAGGCAGCCGACCGGACGAACATCGTGCAGGAGCCGCCTGTTCGTTGGGAGGTGGATGAAGGGCATGCGATCCGCGATCGCAACTGAGCATGAAAAAGTTGGACCGGAGATTCTATGCGAATAGCGATGTGGTCGAAGTGGCGCGCGAACTTTTAGGCAAGGTGCTCGTGACGAACATCGACAGGGAGCTCACCTCAGGTGTGATCTCCGAGACCGAAGCCTATGCCGGCGCAGTGGACCGTGCATCGCATGCGTATGGGGGAAAGGTGACCAAGAGGAATGCCATCATGTATGGAGAACCGGGCTTCGCCTACATATACCTCTGCTACGGCATCCACCATCTCTTCAACATCGTCACCGACATGCCGGGCATCGCTCATGCCGTGCTGGTGCGCGCCATCCATCCCTTGCAAGGAAAAGAGACCATGCTACGAAGGCGTAACGCTAAGGTGCTCACCACCACCGGCCCCGGAACACTGTCCCAGTCGCTCGGCATCCGAACGGCACATACCGGCACCGATCTGCTGGGCGATCTCATCACCGTCGAGGACCACGGCATCACCATTCCCCGGACTTCCGTTATCATCGGCCCGCGTATCGGCGTGGACTATGCCGGCAAGGATGCGTTGCTCCCCTATCGCTTCCACTTCGATCCCCGTATACTGAAATGAACCGACGCATTGTTTTCATGGGCACCCCCGCGTTCGCGGTGGCCTCCCTCAACGCGCTCATCAATGCCAAAATGGATGTGGCCGCCGTGGTAACCGCACCAGATCGGCCTGCGGGGCGCGGGCGGCAATTGCGCATGAGCGCCGTGAAGGAACGCGCGTTGGAACTCGGCCTCCCTGTACTTCAGCCCGAGAACTTGAAAGCGCCCGAGTTCCATGCGCAATTGGATGCAACGAAAGCATCGCTCTATGTGGTGGTGGCGTTCCGGATGCTGCCCGAGGCGGTGTGGGCGCGGCCGAAGAATGGCACGGTGAACCTGCATGCCTCGCTCCTCCCCGACTATCGCGGTGCGGCCCCGATCAACTGGGCCGTGATCAATGGCGAGCAGCGCACCGGGGTGACCACCTTCATGATCAACGGACGCATCGACACCGGTGACATCCTGCTCCGAGAGGTCGTCGAGATAGGTCCCGAAGAAAACACCGGCGCCCTGCATGACCGGTTGATGAGCATCGGTGCCGACCTGCTCGTTCGTACGGCGAAGGACATTCTGGACGGCACGGTGGAAAGCATCCCCCAGGCACAGTTCGCCGGGGACCGCGTACACGATGCACCGAAGTTGACGCCGCTCTCATCCCGGATCGACTGGGATCTTTCCGCACAACGCGTCCACGACCATATAAGAGGACTATCACCTTATCCCGGTGCATGGACCACATGGAAGGAGGAGGGGCACGACGATCGCCAGTTCAAGATCCTCGCGGCCCGGCGCGCACCGGCCTCCACGGAAAAGTCACGGCCCGGCCAGGTGACCCTGGTGGACGATCGCCTGTTGATCGGATGTAGCAACGGTCCGATCGAGGCGCTGGAAGTGCAGATGCAAGGCAAACGCCCGATGAGCGCGGAGGCCTTTTTACGCGGGCTTCATAACCGGACAGGGATCCACGTCGCATAAAAACCCAGTTGTTCATCACCGTCGAAGTGAAGGGGATCCGGCTCTTCACTTCCTCCTCCTTGAGACATTTGGGACCGTTCCCGCAAACCCTTGGTATCAGTAGTTATGCGCCCGACTTATGAACAAACCCCCTGATTTTTCAACATTTTCCGCTCAATCCCTCTGAAACCCTTGACAGCAGGGGCTTTCCAAATACATTTGCTCCGAGTTCATCATCTAACCAACACTCAAAACCAAAAGAACATGGGACTGAACAAAGCAGAATTGATCGAATCGATCGCCGCTGAGGCGAAGATCTCCAAGGCGGACGCCAAGCGTGCCTTGGACGCTTTCGTGAACAACACCACGAAGGCTTTGAAAAAAGGTGAGCGCGTAGCCCTCGTTGGCTTCGGCACCTTCAGCATCACCAAGCGTGCAGCCCGTAAAGGCCGCAACCCGCAGACCGGCAAGGAGATCAAGATCGCCGCTAAGAAAGTGGTGAAGTTCAAGGCCGGTGCGGACCTGAGCAAGAAGGTGAAGTGATCATCACCCGACATTGGAAAGGTCCTCCATTCGTGGGGGACCTTTTCTTTTGTACCACTTCAACATTCACCCATGGCCACCGACGCCGAGCGATACGCCCAACTTGCCCCCTTCATTTCCGACAACAAGCGGGCCCTCTTCGAGCGCATCGCCCAAGAGCGCACACGGCATGTCACCGTGGTGTTAGAGGACATCTACCAACCCCACAATGCAAGCGCGGTGGTGCGCACGGCCGACCTCTTAGGCGTGCAGGATATCCACATCATAGAGAATCGGAACAAGTACACCGTGAACCCGGACGTCACACTGGGCTCCTCGAAGTGGACCGACATGATCCGCTATCGCGATCGTGCCGCGGACAACGTACTCACCTGCGTGACCGCATTGAAGGAGAACGGTTACCGTATCGTCGCAACCTCTCCACGGGCGGACAGCATGACACCGGAGACCATTCCGCTGGACAAGCCCATGGCCTTCTGCTTCGGCACCGAGCTCACCGGACTGAGCGATGGCATGATGGAGCACGCCGACACCTTCCTGCGCATTCCGATGCACGGCTTCACGGAGAGCTTCAACATCTCGGTGTCCGCGGCGATCGTCCTTTATACAGTGATGCAACGTCTGCGCAATTCGGACGTGGAATGGCGGTTGGACGAAAGCGCGATCGACGCGCTCAAACTTTCGTGGGCGCGCAAGACCGTGCATTCCGCGCAATTCCTTGAAGCGCGTTTCGACAAGGAGGCCGACGGCATTTCCGATGAGGAAGTATCGGAGTGATCGCCCCTTCCATGATCCAGCGAACACGATCTTGCGATGACGGCACGACCGGTCACGCACTTTTTTTTCACTTCGCGACCGTCCATGAGAACATGATCGCACGTGTTGAACGACTCCATCTTCATCATCACGAACATGCACGAAGTAGATCACATTGAAGATGCGGGCACTTAAAAACATCAGCGTTGACAAGGCGTTCAGCGCTCAAGCAACTTCAACCCGCATTTGCGATGACCATCAATACCGTTGATCGGACCGATGGTTCTCAACACAGTTCAGTGGAGAAATGAAACCGTACTCATGATGTGCGCGTTACAACTTGCGGATAGATTTGGATCAAATCCTAAACACTCCAGACAATGGGTAAAGGTGATATGAAGACGAAGAAGGGTAAGCGTACCGCTGGTAGCAAAGGCAAGGCTCGTCCTGCCAAGCGCACGGTAGCCTCTGCCAAGAAGGCCGCTGCCAAGAAAGCAGCGCCAAAGAAAAAAGCAGCGCCGAAGAAGGCAGCCGCTAAAAAGGCAGCGCCGAAGAAGGCAGCCGCTAAAAAAGCAGCGCCGAAGAAGGCAGCCGCTAAGAAGGCAGTCGCCAAGAAGGCAGCTCCTAAGAAGAAGGCCGCTGCCAAGAAGAAGAAGTAAGCGGCAGAACGCGACAGAAGCAAAGACCCCCGAGAGATCGGGGGTCTTCTGCTATATGGATGTTCCGTCACACCATCATCGGAACGCAAGTCCACATGAATGACACCGGGCTCCCTCACGGACCGTCCCTCTTCGGCACGGTCCCGAAAACCCGGATGATGACCATCCCTCAGGTCGTCATGCATAAGTACGGACGCGGGGCCGGTTCAGGGCTGGAGCCGCATGCGCTGCCAGCTACCGTCGCTGAAGCGCTCGTAGGCAAGCCGGTCATGCAAGCGGCTCGCACGTCCTTGCCACAGTTCCATCCTCACCGGCCTTACAAGGATGCCGCCCCAATGTTCCGGGCGCGGCACTTCTTGTCCTTCGAACCGTTTGGTCCAGCGCTCGAATCGCTCCTCCATCGCAGCCCGGTCCTCCACGGTCCTGCTTTGGTCACTGCTCCAAGCACCGATCCGACTTGCCCTCGGGCGATCGGCGAAGTATGCATCACTTTCTTCCGATGGAAGCTTCACCGCCTTTCCCTCGATCCGGACCTGACGCTCCAACGCCGGCCAGAAAAAGGTGAGCGCGGCCCTTGGATCGCGCTCCAGGTCCATCGCCTTGCGACTGTTGTAGTTGGTGTAGAAGACGAAGCCGCGCTCATCCGCTTGACGAAGCAGCACCACGCGGCAACTGATGCTCATGCTGCCGACGGTGGAGAGCATCATCGCGTTGTGGTCCGGTTGGCCCGTTCGCTCCGCCTCGTCCAGCCATGACAGGAACAAGCGCATCGGGTCCATCCCCGCATCCGTTTCCATCAGCGACGACCGATCGTACTCATTCCGTTCCCCCACTTTTCGTTCCTCGCCCATGGCCTGCGTTTTTCTGTTGCGGCGAAGTTATCCGTTGCGGCATGATCGGATGAAATCGTACATTTCATCCGTTGCACCATGTCGACCGACCCGCTTGAACTCGACCCGCCCAACCCGTTGCCTCCCGCTCCGGGAACACTGCTCGTGAGCGGCCCCTATCTCGCCGACCCGTATTTCAGAAGGTCCGTGGTGCTGTTGTGCATGCATGATGACGAGGGCTCCTTCGGTCTGGTCCTCAACCGCCCGATCGACATGGCCGTATCGGATCTCATGGAGGACATGCCGACCGTACCTTCCTCCGTAGGTATCGGAGGTCCTGTGCAAAGCGGCAACCTCTTCTACTTGCACACCTTGGGGCCGCGCATTGAAGGAAGCATGAAGGTGGTGGACGACATCCACATGGGCGGCGATTATGACCAGCTCAAAGCAATGCTCTCCGCAGCGCCGAAACTGGCCAAGCATGTCCGCTTCTTCGTAGGATACAGTGGTTGGGGCGCGGATCAATTGAACACGGAGATCGAACAACGTTCCTGGTTGATCCATCCTGCGGACAAGCGCGTGGTGATGAATTCCCGTACGGAAAACCTGTGGGCTAACACGCTGCGGACCATGGGTCCCGCCTATGCACCGCTCGCGAATTTTCCGGAAGACCCCTCGCTCAACTGAGCACCTTCTTCACCAACAGGTCCTGCAAGCGCAAGGCCATGCGGTGCGCATAACGCTTGGTGCGATAAGCGCCCACCCACTGTACGCCCAAGGCCGCATTGGTGAAGAACAGCTCATCCGCCACCAGTAAGTTCTGCGGCGTCAATGAGCTCTCGTACACCTTGATGCCGTTCTCCAGCGCGACGTTGATGACCTGCATGCGCATGATGCCGCCTAAGCAGCCGTCGGTAAGCGGAGGCGTGTACAGTACACCGTTGCTCACGATGAAGATGTTCCCGGAACTGCTCTCAATGATGTTGCCGCGGTCGTTCTGCAAAAGGCAATCGTCCAGGTGGTTCTCAATGGACCACAGACAGGCCATCACGTAAAGCTGCGAATCCAACGTCTTGTGGACGGAGAGCAGATTGACGGCCTTTCGCATTTCGGGATAGAGATCTACAGTGTGTCCCCGTTCATTGAGGATATAGGTGTCCCGCTCCACGGGCATTAGTTCAATGGTGTACGCACCGTCGTTCCGTTCCGGCCTGAAAAAGCCCGGTGAATCACGGAACACCGTGAGGCGGCAGCGCGCATTAGGCATCTCATTGCGCTCGAACAGTTCCGTGATCGCCTGTTCCAGGCTTTCGAAGTCCAGGTTCTTCGGCATCGAGATCCGCAGGACCTTCAGCCCTTCCACGAGGCGGGACCAGTGCGCATCCAAAAAGCAGATGCGCCCGCGCACGATCCGCATGGTCTCGAACACGCCATCACCAAAGTGGAAGGCCCGGTTGTCCAAGGGGATCACCGGCGCATCGGCCGGGCATAGAGCTCCATTGAGATTTACGTAGGCCCCCATCAGATAAAATCTTCCTTTTTCAACAATGGCATTAAAGCTTGGTCGGCCGGTACCAGCACCCCGCGAATGCCGACCGTGGCGGCGGCGTCCAGGTCGCGTTGGCGGTCGCCCACCATCAAGGACCGTGATGGATCGATGCCGAAGCGGGCCACGGCACGTTCAAAAAGCAGGCCGGCCGGCTTGCGGCACAGGCACCGGCCTTGGGAGGGATGATGTGGGCAGTAGTACACGGCGTCGAGTTGTGCGCCCTGCAGGGCAAGCTGCCGGTGAAGATAGCCATGTAAACGTTCCACATCGCCGTGGCCGTAAAGACCCAGTCCGATCCCGCTCTGGTTGGTCACCACGATGACGGGCAGCCCCGCCGCATGCGCCGCTTTGACAGCTTCCCCCACATCCGGAAGTATCTCGAAATCCTCCAACTTCCAAGTGTGCGAACCGCGCTCCCGGTTGATCACACCGTCGCGGTCAAGGAACAAAGCGGCCCTTCCTTCGCCCATATCAGAAACTGACCGCTTCAATGAAGTGCGACACCACGTGCGGGCCGAGCAAAGCGGTGAAGGCTATACCGTACAAGGCACCGAAATAGTGCGCGTCATGCGCTATGCCGTCCCTTCCCTTTTTGCTCATGTACCATTCGTAGGCCAAATAGAGGCCGCCGAAGATCCAGGCCGCCATGGGAATGGGCAGGAAGATGAGCATCAGCTTGGTGTCCGGATGCAACAGGATAAAGGAGAACACCACGGCGGAAGTGGCGCCTGATGCGCCCACCGCACGGTATTGGGGATCATGACGGTGCTTGAAGTAGCCGGGCAGCGAGCTCAGGATGATGCCGCCGAGGTACAGAATGAGATATGGCAGCAGTGGGTCTTTGCCAGTGAGTTCACCATAAGCGTTCTCCACTGCCGTGCCGAACATCCAGAGCACGTACATGTTCACCAGCAGGTGCATGATGCTTCCATGCACGAAGCCGTGCGAGATGAAGCGGAACCAGTCCTTGCTATCGTGCATCACGAAAGGCTGGAACAAGAGGTTCTCGAACAACCGCTGGTTGTTGAGCGCAGCCAAGGATACCACTACGGTGACCGCTATGATGACGAGGGTGATCGACATGGGCGCAAGTTAGCCGCCACCCTCAGTATGTATGGTCTCGCAAGATCCGCCAGCCTCGGGGTGTTCGCACCCAGAAAAGGCTGAAGCCGCCGGAAAGGGTGTCCTGCGAACGGACCAGACGCCACGTGCCCGTACACCAGGCATGGTCGGCCCCTGCACCCAGGATCTCCAACTGCCCGAAATCAAGTGTCCCCATCGCCTCCCGGTCCGGATACCGTTTTTCATAGCGTGCCGTTACCACGGACTTTCCGCAGGTCCTCTCCTTGAGGCTGATGAAGCAAGCACTGTCATCATACGCCTGCATGAAGCTGGGGATGTCGCCGTTATTCCAGGCCTTTTCCTGTTGGGAAATGGTTGAACGGATGGCATCCATGTCCGATGAGGAGAACGTGGGAGCCGCGCAAGCTGCCAATAACAACAGGACCACGACAGGGAAGATCTTAATGTACATGTGGGGCCTCTGGTCGGATTGAAATAGGACTCTCCTAAGCCGACTTCTGGACACAGGCCGAAGCTAAGGATCCTGCGGACCTGCCACCCTGCCGCATTTGAATGACCGGGCCGAAATTGAACTCCTGACGCCCGCTCCCAAAACAAAGCCCCCCAGCTTTCGCTGAAGGGCTTGCTACCGTAGGAGTAGCGCGAGAGTGACTTGAACACTCGACCTCGTGATTATGAATCACGCGCTCTAACCAGCTGAGCTACCGCGCCATTTCGGGCCGCGAATATAGCAAGGTGCCCGAACCTTGAAAACTGGGCCATACTTGCACGGCAACCGGATCTGCTTACCTTTCCCCCACACCGATACCGAGCTTTTCGACCATGGCGCAATTGAAGACCAAGCCCCGCAGTAAGGCTGCGAAACCCGCCAAACCGTCCGTCGGGCGCAAAATGAGCAAGGGAAAAGCCGCATCCACGAAAAAGGCTTCCGCCAAGAAGGCGCCCGCGAATAAGTCTCCCGCAAAGAAGTCCTCCGCCAAGAAGGCGCCCGTGAAAAAAGCTCCGGCGAGGAAGGCCCCAGCCAAGAAGGCGCCCGTGAAAAAGGCCCCGGCAAAGAAGGTTCCCGCCAAGAAGGCACCCGTGAAAAAGGCCCCGGTGAAGAAGGCCCCAGCAAAGAAGGCACCCGTGAAAAAAGCCCCGGCGAAGAAGGCCCCAGCAAAGAAGGCACCCGAGAAAAAAGCCCCAGCGAAAAAGGCCCCAGCAAAGAAGGCGCCCGTGAAAAAGGCCCCGGTGAAGAATGCTCCCGCAAAGAAGGCGCCCGTGAAAAAGGCCCCGGCACAGAAGGCCCCCGCCAAAACAGTCCCCTCGGTGGCGCAGCTCCCGAAGAAGGAAGCGGCCCCGGTACGTCCGCCAAAATCGGCCCTGAAGCAGCGATACCAGCTTGAATTCTACCTGAACGCCTCCGTCGCATCGCTCTACGAACATATCAGCACGCCCAGTGGCTTCAGCAAATGGTTCTGCGATGACGTGAACGTCATTGACAGCATGTACACCTTCAAATGGGGAGAAGATACCGAGGTCGCGGAATGCCTGAACCAACGGTCCGGCGAGTACATCCGCTTTCGATGGGCGGACGACATGGACGAGGACCCGAACGCCTATTTTGAACTGCGCATCCGTATCGACGGCATGACCAATGAGACCTGCTTGGTGGTGACGGATCACGCGTGGCCTAGGGACCTGGAAGAGGAAAAGGCCCTCTGGGAATCGCAGATCCACACCCTTACCCGGGTCCTGGGCGCTTGATCCGTACTTCTTCGGACGCCGATGTTCAGCGTTCGACCTCAGCGCCATCGTTTTGGCGATCTTTGCATACCGCGCATGAAGCGTTTGCACCGCATGATCATCGGGGTCTATTGGGGACCTCTGCTCGTCACCTTCCTTATCGTGCTCTTCCTCTTCAGCATGCAATGGCTGTGGAAATGGGTGGACGACCTGATGGGAAAGGGCCTGCCGTGGGACGTGCTCACCAAACTGATCGCGTTCGCCACCTCTGCCTTCGTCCCTGCCGTGCTTCCTCTCGCGGTACTGCTCAGTTCCATTATGACCATGGGCGGGCTGGGCGAACGATCGGAGCTGACGCCGATGAGGTCCGCTGGCCTGGGATTGTTCAAGATAATGGCCCCCTTGGTGGTGTTCGTGGTCGGTCTCGCGGGGTTCTCGTTCTATTTCAGCAACAACGTATTGCCGGTGGCCAACCTGAAATTCCAAAGCCTGTTGTGGGACGTCACCCGCGCGAAACCGGCGCTGAACCTGAGACCGGGCGTCTTCTTCGGCGGGTTGGACGGCTTCTCCATCCGCGTGGGTGACAAGGACGACCGCACGGGAGAGTTGAAGGATGTGCTGATCTACGACCATCGCAAACCGTTCCAGGCGAACAAGACCGTTGTCCGCGCGGAGAAAGGGACCATGCGCCGCAGCACGGACGGTCATTACCTAGTGCTGGTGCTGGAGAATGGCAGGATCTATGATGAGCGATCGGACAATCCCGCACGGGCCAACGGGAGCTACCCGCTGCTTCGCGGCCGCTTCCAGCGGGAAGAGATCCGCCTCGACCTTTCCGGCATGGGCATGAAACGCACGGACGAGGACCTCTTCAAGGATCATTATAAAATGTTGACCCTTGGGCAGCTGCAGTATGCGGAGGACAGCTTGGCGAAGCGACTGGACACGCGAAAGAAGGAGCAGGAACAAAACCTGCGGAACGGGTTCCTCGTGACGCGTGACAGCACGACCGGGAGTGCCGCAATGGAACCCGGAGAAGGTGCCGGCCTCCTCGCCGCCGCACAGGAACGGAAGATCTGGTTCCAGACCGCCACCGACAAGGCGCGCAACACGATCAACGAACTGGGGCGATCCGTGGACGAGCGGCGGGACCGCACCGAACAGATCGCCAAGTTCCAGGTGGAATGGCACCGCAAGCTGATGCTCGCCTTCGCCTGCGTGATCTTCTTCTTCATCGGGGCACCCTTGGGCGCCATCGTGCGCAAAGGGGGCATGGGCGTGCCCACCGTGATCGCGATCATCTTCTTCCTCGTGTTCCATATCCTGAGCTATTCCACCGAGCAAATGGTGAAGGCCGGCACGCTTTCCGCATGGCCCGGCATGTGGATCAGTACCATGGTGCTGCTTCCCATCGGCATCTTCCTCACCTGGAAAGCGGCAACGGACAGCCCGTTGTTCGACCGCGATGCGTATGATCGCACGTGGAACCGTTTCCGATCGCTCCTCAAACCACGCCATGCGCATCCTCCAACTGTGCAATAAGCCCCCCTATCCGCCCCTCGATGGCGGGTCCAAGGCCATGCACAACATCACGCAGGGCCTGCTGGACGCGGGGCACCAGGTGAAGGTCCTGTGCATCAGCACCGCCAAGCACCCGTTGAAGGTCGCCTCAATACCCGACGAATACCGCGAGCGCACCCGTATCGAAGGCGTCTTCGTGGACACTTCGCTGAACGTGGTGGACGCGTTCACCGACCTGGTGACGGCGGACAACTACAACATCAGCCGTTTCTTTTCCCCGGACATGGACATCCGGCTGATCCAGCTGTTGTCCCAGGAGGAGTTCGACATCATCCACTTGGAAAGCCTTTTCGTAACGCCCTACATCCCCACGCTGCGCCGCTACTCCAAGGCGCGCATCGTGCTGCGGTCACACAACCTCGAACATGTGATCCAAGAGCGGATAGCCAAGGGGGAGCGCAACATCCTGAAGAAGCCCTACCGGAAATTCCTCGCCCGCCAGCTCAAGGAATATGAACGCGAGGTGCTGAAGCAGGTGGACGGAGTGGCCGCCATCACGGACGCCGACGCCCAACACATGAGGGAACATGGCTGCGAGACGCCCATCATCACCGTGCCTTTCGGAATCGACCCCGGCGATTACGAAGCACCCATGCCGCCCGGCAGGCCCATCTTCTTCCACTTGGGCAGTATGGACTGGATGCCCAATGAGGAAGGGATCCGCTGGCTCTTGCGCACCGTGTGGCCCCGTGTGATCAAAAAGCACCCGGAGGCCAAGCTGCACCTGGCCGGTAACCGCATGCCAAAGGACATGATCCGGGCCCGGCTGCCGGGCACCACCGTGGTGGGGCGCGTGCCGGACGCGAACCGCTACATCGCCCAACGGCATGTGATGCTCGTCCCTCTGTTTAGTGCGGGTGGCATGCGTGTGAAGATCATCGAGGGCATGGCCATGGGCAAGTGCATCATCAGCACCACTATCGGCGCGGAAGGCATCGACCATACCCCGGGAAAGAACATCCTGATCGCGGATACCGCCGCCGCCTTCACCGACCAGATCGACAAGGTGCTCGCGGAACCACAATTGGCCGATGCCATCGGGAAAGAAGCCTGGAAACTGGTACGCGCAAGGCACACCAATTCGGACATCATCAAGGAACTGGTGGCCTTCTACGCCTCTCTGGCAAAAACATGAGGCTGTTGGTAGTGCTTTCCCGTATGCCCTACCCGCTGGAAAAGGGCGACAAGCTGCGTGCCTACCACCTGATCAAGAGGCTGGCCAAACGCCATGAGATATACTTGTTCTGCCTGAGCGACCAGCACATCAAGCCTGAAGATGCGGAGCACCTGCGCAGCTTCTGCAAGCATCTGCAAGTGGTACACCTCCCCCGTTGGCGGATCCTGTTGCGCGCCGTCACCTCCGTTTTCTCCCGTCTCCCATTTCAAGTGAGCTACTTCCACCATCGGCATGCCCAACGAGCGATCGACAGCGTGATCAGGGACTTCCGGCCGGACCATGTGCTTTGCCAACTGGTCCGCACCACCGAGTATGTGCGGCACCGCTTTGACCTGGGCAAGACCTTGGACTATATGGACACCCTGAGCAAGGGCATGGAACGGCGCGCCGAGAACGCCCCGTTCCATCTGCGCCCGTTCTTTAAGACCGAGACGCGAAGACTGATCGGCTATGAAAACCTGATGCTCGACCTCTTCGACCACCATGCGATCATCAGCGCACAGGACCGCGACCTGCTTTACCACCCGCAACGGGACCAGGTGGAGGTGATCCCCAACGGTGTGGACACGGCCTATTTCACCCCGCGGGAGACCGAAAAAAAGCACGATCTGCTTTTCACCGGGAACATGAACTACCCGCCCAACATTGACAGTGTGCTCTTCCTCGTCCATCACGTGCTGCCATTGGTGCATGCGCAACGGCCGGGCACCACCCTGCTGATCGCCGGCGTGGACCCTGACCAGCGGGTGCGCGAGCTGGCCGTACGCGATACGCGGGTCACCGTGAGCGGCTGGGTGAAGGACATCCGCGATTCATACGCCTCTGCCCGGATATTCGTGGCCCCCATGCAGATCGGCACCGGCCTGCAGAACAAACTGCTCGAGGCCTTGGCCATGCGCATGCCCTGCGTCACCTCGGACCTGGCCAACAACGCCGTTGGTGCCGAGCCCGGAGCCTCCATCCTCATCGGCCACGATCCCCGCGACTATGCTGACCACATCTTACGCCTGTTGGACCATCCCGAGGAACGCGATCGCCTCGCGGCGAACGGGGAGCGCTTCGTACACCAGGCGTTCGACTGGGACCGGTCCACCGAGCGCTTGGACAGGCTGATGTTCCCGGCGCCTTTGCAAGAAAGTGTTTAGGATAGCATCAAGTGGGCCTGGCGGCTCCTTGGCTGTAGGTTACAAACTTCAGGCGCATTCGGCCTCTTGGTGCCCAGGTGCCTTGGCCCCTTGGCTTTTGGTGTAATCAGGCCCGGCATTCAGGTCTTCGGCCTCTTGGCATTCAAGCCGCATGCTTCAGGCTGTCGCCGCCATCACGGTCCGGCGAGGCCACGCCTGACAACGGACAACGGACAACTACCCGCCATACTCCGGCCGCAACTTATACCCCGCATCCGGCCGCTCCATGTAATCATTCAGGTATGCATCGAAGGAAGGTGTGGCCGGCACCAGCAGGTAGACCGAGATGAAGCATTGCTCCCACGGGGCCAGCTCCGGCGCGGTGTAGGCCACCTCCGCTTCCAACAGCAGGCCATGGTCCAGCATGGTGGCCAAGCTCACGTTCTCGCCCATGGGCAGGTAGCCCAGCTTCTGCCCTTCCCAATACACGGCCACCGCGTTGGTATCGTGTTCGTTCCCGTGTTCGCGCACCAGGTCCAGCGTGTCCTCTGCCTGCATCTTCTGTATCAGCGCCGGGCCGTTGTGGTACTGGAAGCCGCGCACAAATGCGCTGAACACAAAGACACCGTGGCAGTTCTGCGTCCACGCCAAACGGTCCTGCTCCGGCTTGGGCAGCATGGCCCACGGTGGCAGGGTGAGCAAGGCGGCTTTGCCCAGCATGTTGCGGAGGAAGGTGGAGCGGTCCATGGCGGGAAATGGGTGGCAATAAAAACAGAAAGGCCCCCACCGAAGCAGAGGCCAAGTTTTCACTGCGGCTTATAGCCTTACTGTGATCTGATGCTGCAAAGTAAATGAATTTCTACATTACAAACCGATTATTGACGGATAATCCACCAGCATTATGAAGCGGACACTTGGACTGGACCTTGGCACCAATAGCATTGGTTGGGCGATCATTACAGAAGTGAATGGAAAGAAATACATCAATGCGCATGACCCAGAAGAGAGCATCGGTCACAATCCGGTGCTGGCTGGATCGGTGATCTTCAGTGAAGGTGTTGCGAGGGTGAAAGGCCACGAGGTGCCCTCAGTGAGTACACGTACTGGAGCGAGGCGGACGAGGCGACTGTACATGCGCCGTCGCATGCGGAAGCAACGTTTGCTGGAGCACTTGATTAAAAATGGAATGTGCCCATTAAGCGAAGGCGGACTGCACCTATGGAAGAAGGAAGGCATCTACCCAAAAGAAGATGGCTTCACCTCTTGGTTCATGTTGAACCCTTACGAGTTGCGTGCGAAGGGACTACAAGAGAAACTGATGCCGTTGGAGTTGGGGCGCATCTTTTACCACATCGCGCAACGCCGAGGTTTCCGGAGCAATCGCAAGGGCGGTGACGGAGAGCAGAAGACCCTGCATGAAGGTTCACCTGATCGGGGTATCACGGGCTATGATGAGACGAAGAAGTTGATCGAGCGTTACGATACGCTCGGCAAGGCGGGCGCTGAACTGCATAAAACCCATACGCCGATCCGCAACCGCTATGTGATGCGCATTGACCTTGTCGATGAGTTCAACAAGCTGTGGGATGCACAGAAGGATTTTCACAAGGAACTGCTGTCCGATGCGCTGAAAGCGGAATTGGGAGATGGCAAGAACGGTGATCTGTTCTTCCAACGGGAACTGAAGGGCAAGAAGGGAGACGTCGGTCGCTGTACGTTGGAGCCCGGCAACAAGCGCGCACCCATGAGCAGCCCGATCGCGGAGGTGTTCAATGTGCTTCATGCCGTGAACAATATCAAGGTGAACGGGGAGAACCTGACTGAGGCCGGCCGCAAAGCCGTGCTACCGTGTTTCTTCCGCAAGAGCAGCCCCACCTTTCCTATTGGCGATGTGCGCAAAGCCTTGAAGAAGGCCAAGATCGAAGGTGAACTGAACTACGAAAAGTGGGAGATCCGCGCGGCCAAGGAGAACAAGGAGGTGAAGCTGACCGGGGCGCATACCATCGCGCATTTGGCAGCACTTTGGAACGTGGAAGGCGTGGATATTCTACGGGCGTACGGCCCCATGCGTACGGAGGATGAGGCCGAACGCAAGAAATGGGACGACCGATGGAATCTGATCCATCGCGAACAGAACGCTTGGGGCGAGATCAGTGAGCGCAAGGCGAAAGGACAATATGTGCGAAAAGCGGAGAGCAAATACGAGCAACGCGACCTGAAGGAGTACGCCAAGAACGTTTGGCACCTTACCGACGAACAGGTCAAGGACAGGAAGAACTTCGACCTGAAGCAGGGCTACCACAACCTGAGCGCGCGGGCTATGGGGCGCATCCTCCCCTACCTCTACCAAGGCATACCCTATCACGATGCCGTGCTGTTCGCGAACCTGCCCACAGTCTTCAAAGTGGTACACAAGAAACTGGATGCGAACGGGCGGCCGCTCACCGACAAGAACGGCGACTTCATAACTGAACTACGGACCGGCCCCAACGGAAAGCCTGAACCCTATGTGGACGATCGCTGGGCCGATATGAACGAAGACCAACGCGAGCGCATCCGCAATGGCATGCGTGAACAAGTAAAGGGTCAGCGACAATACAGCGTGGAAACGATCCTGCTCAACGGCCTGATCCGCAACTACCGCGACCAGTTCAATGATAAGGGCCGACGCCGGGACTTCTGGAACGGCGACTGGGACCAGCGGCTTGGCCTTGCCATCGACGAAGCCTTCTCCAACAGCCAAAAGCAGGAGATGGGCGACAGTGGTCGTGCGCAACTTGCGGCAAGCATCAAGGCCGCGTTCCTCCACCACATCGAGAGCCACGACAAGGTGCTCTTCGAGAAAGTGGCCTCAATGGAGGACCGCATCAAGTTCTGGTTGATCGATACATATCCGGAATACGAACTCGCCAAGACCATCGACAAGCGCGGGCTTAAGCGGCGCGTGGACCAACTCTACCACCACAGCGCCATAAGCATGTACCGCGAACGCGACGACCGGCTGGGCAGCCCGCTTACGCGCGGCATGAAGAATCCCATGGTATACCGTGCGCTGCACACACTGCGGAAACTGGTGAACGACATGATCTCACCGGACGACCCAGCAAAGAGGTTGATCGACAAGAAGACGGTGGTCCACATCGAAATGGCCCGGCAGCTGGACAGCGCCAACAAGCGGCGGGCTTGGGAGAACTACCAGGCCGAGATGAAGACCTACAACGAAGAGGCAGAGAAGGAACTCCGCGAACATTTCGAGGCGAGCGGTAACCCGCACAACCCCACCGATGACGAGATCGAACGCATGTGGCTCTACCAGGAGGCGCGGCACTTGTTCGGCGAAGCCAAATGCGTGTACACCGGCAAGCCGATCGGCGTAAACGACCTGTTCAATGGAAGCGTGGAGATAGAACACACCCTGCCACGGGGCAAGACGGCGGACAATAGCATGGCAAACAAGATGCTGTGCGACACGCGCTACAACCGCGATGTGAAGAAGGTGGGCTTGCCGGGATCACTGCCCAACTTCAGCATGCCGGCCCGCGCAGCGAACCGCGATTGTCCGGCGATCAATGACAGCACCAAGCCCATCTATGCGAAGTGGATGAAGTACAAACGCGAGGTGGAAGTGCTGCGCAACAAGAGCAAGTCGGCCACCACCAAGGAGCAAAAGGACAAGGCCATACAGAAGCGCTGGTATGCCCAGTTCTTCCGCAACTATTGGCGCACGAAGTACGAGCACTTGATGGCCGATGAGATCAAGCCGCGCTTCCTGAACCGGCAATTGGTGGCCACGGCGCAGATCACCAAGCTGGCGCGGAGCTACATGAACAGCTATTTCGAGAAGGTGGTGTGCTACAAGCCCGAAGCACTGAGCGCCTTCCGCAAGGAATGGATGGGCGAGAGCTTCGTGAAAGAGAAGGACCGCAGCAAGCACAGCCACCATGCGGTGGATGCCGCCGTGTGCGCCGCCGTTGACCGAAGTGTATTCGATGCACTTGCCCAGTACTATGAAGTACATGATTCGACCGACCCGACCGCTAGTTTTGACCATCCTTGGACCAGCTTTGGAACGGACATGCACAAGCTGCGCGATGGCGCGCTCATCTACCATGTGGACAAGGCGAGCATCGGGAGGCGAAGCACCTTCAACACCAAAATGAAACTGAAGGACGGCACCTGGAAGGAGGTGAAAGCCACAGGCGATACGGTGCGGGGTTCACTGCATGAAGACACCTTCTATGGCCGCATTAAGCACAAGAAAGTTGAAACCAAGTCCTACGAACTCCAGACTGTCATTCGTAAATCCCTATTGGGCGTTACTCAGTTCCCATTCACGGAAGCAGACAAGGCGAACGTAGTGGACCCAGCGATCAAGGCGCTGCTCGCTGACAAGGATCTGGACGAAATAAAGAAGAACGGCGGCTTTGATATGAACACCAAGAACGGCGATGCCTTCACGATACAGAAGATGAAGAAGGTGCGCGTGATGATCCAGAGCAGGGTGAAGAACCCGGTTGGCATTAAAGCCCACCGCGATCAATTGCCAGGCTTTGAACACAAGCACCAGTTGTGGGTTACGGGCGGGGGAAATCCCATAGCAGCAGTATATGCCGATGAACGCGGCCGACCATACGGCTACGTGTTCAGCCAGTTGGAACTGGCGCAATACGCGAAAACCGCGCAGTGCCATACTCGAGCATCACTTCCCCAGCTCATACCGCACACGCACCCTGAGCATCCTGAGTGGCAGGTCATCAAGCTCAGTGGTCGCCCCTTCATAGTCCATACCGGGCAAAAAGTGGTGATGTACAAGAGCGGGCCGGAAGAGATCATGCGGGACGATGCGGAGGACATGAACCGGCGCACTTACGTCATAGACGAGCTACAGGTGAATGGCAACAATATCCGCATGCTCATGACCAATGTGCTCGATGCGCGCGACCCGAAACTCATCCCAAAGGAAACAGAGAGTATATGGAATCCGGCCAACCCTCTCAAGAGGTTGCGCTTCGCTCTTTCAAAGCTCAAATGCCAGTTCGACGGCATCGACATCGACCTGAGCCCACTGCCAACAACGGTCTGACCATCGGGGAAGAGACAAAGGACGCTTCATCCCAACCGCTCCAGCGCGACCGCCTTCAGCGGAACCAAGTGTATGCGCACCACTTCCCACACGATCTTGCCATCCGCATTATCATAGGAGTGGATCAGGCGGTTGCGCATGCCCACGATCGGGCGCTGTCCACCTTCAGTACAGGATCCTGCTTAGTGAGCGTGACAATGGCCTCACCGATGATGGCCAAGCCGCGCTCAACGGCGCGCTTGGTCTTGACATCGCGGGTATAGCCGTTCAGCAAAACGATGCCAGCCACGAAGCCCTCGATCTCGGTGATCGCCGTGAGGATGTCAGACCAGAACTTGGCGCTTCGATCCATCGTAGATCAGCTTCTTGGTACGTTCGATCTCGGCACGCAAGTAAGGGTTGCGCAGGCTGCTTTCCGTTAGCAGGTCCACGGGCCGTTGGAAAAGGTCCTCCAAGCCGTTCCAGATATTGATGAGCATGCCTCCCGCCACTTCATCGGCGGCGTCCACCTCCACCAGCACGTCCACATCGCTCTCCGGGCCAAAAGTACCATGCACACTGCTGCCAAAGGCATACAATGCGACTGACCTGGTTCGCGGCCAGCAGGGCCCCGAAAGCGGCGCGGTCCCGGTCAATGAGTTCCTTTAGCATGAGCTCAAATGTAGACAGCCGTGCAGGTGCATATCACCTTGGCCCGATCCTTGGCAGGGGTCTGCCCGTATAAACCACCACCATGGTCGGACGCATCCTTCATTTCAGCCAGCCTTACCACCTCTCGGTGAAGCTGAGCCAGCTCGTGATCACCAACAAGGACACGGGCGAGGTCATCAACCGGCCCATAGAGGACACGGCCGTGCTGATGCTCGAACATTCACAGCTGACGTACACACATGCAGCCATGCAGGAACTGATGGCACACAATGTGGCCGTGGTATTCTGCGGTGCCGACTACCACCCTGCCGGACTGCTCCTCCCCCTCAGCGGAAATGTATTACAGCATCATCGCTTCCAAAGCCAGATCGGGGCAAGCCTACCGTTGACCAAACAATTGTGGCAGCAAACGGTAAAGGCCAAGATCCAGAACCAGGCTGCTTTGCTGGAAAGCCTTGGCAAAAGCGGACAGGCTCTTCGCCAAATGGCCGATGACGTGAAGAGCGGCGACAGCGAAAACCACGAGGCCCGAGCTGCCAAGGCCTATTGGGGCCAACTGTTCCTGACTGATTTCCGCCGAGAGCGGGAAGGTGCATGGCCCAATTCCGCATTGAATTACGGCTATGCCGTGCTTCGCGCAGCCACGGCAAGGGCCATCGTGGCCGCTGGCCTATTGCCCACACTGGGCATACACCACAGCAATAAGTACAATGCCTTCTGCCTGGCGGACGACCTGATGGAACCCTACCGGCCGTTCATCGATGCCGAGGTGGTGGAACTGCAACAACTTGGCATCGACGAGCTGAACAAGGCTGCCAAAGCTCAATTGATCGGCGCGGTGCTGGCCGATGTGAAACAGGATGGAAAAAAGGGTCCTATGATGGTGGCCTTGCACCGGACAGCGCAAAGTCTATTGGGCTGCTTCGATAAGCAAGGGCGGAAATTGAGCTATCCCCTGTTCAAATAAGCCCTATGAAAAGCCATCAGGGACGGAACACGCACTATTGCCTCAACGCCTATCGGATCATGTGGCTCTTTGTCTTCTTCGACCTCCCGACAAGCACGCGTGAATACAGGCGTGTCTATTCCGGTTTTCGGAAGCACATCATGGCGGATGGCTTTAACATGCTCCAATACAGTGTGTACACGCGCCATTGTGCCAGTCGGGAAAGCATGCATGTCCATATGAGGCGCGTCCAGAAATTCGTACCTAAGGAAGGACAGGTGACCATTCTACAGATCACGGACAAGCAGTACAGCGGGATGATCAATATCCTTGGCAGGGTCCGCGAAGCCCTTGCCCCTGCCCCGAGCCAATTGGAACTCTTCTAGGACAGGAAATTCGGGAAGGGTCCCGGAAGGCATGCCTTCCGGGACTTCTTTTCTTCCCACCACAACGGTCCCTTAACAGCTTGGTCCAGAGCGACTACGTGCCATTGGTGTTGTCAAAGATCGCGTTGCGGTATCGATCACAGCACCAGCTGCCGTTGTCAGAGCGTTGCGGTATCGGCCCCAGCCGCCGCGGGTTGTCAAAGATCGCGTTGCGGTATCGATCGCGCTGTTGTCAAAGATCGCGTTGCGGTATCGGATCGCGGCGAGCGTGCGGAAGGCGCGCGGCGCACGTTGTCAAAGATCGCGTTGCGGTATCGGATCAGAGCCTACGTGACACGCAGCGGCAGTTGTCAAAGATCGCGTTGCGGTATCAGATCACAGCCCTCCGTCGGCAGCGATACAAGGCCCACAGGTTGTCAAAAGATCGCGTTGCGGTATCAGATCACAGCTGCTGGTGATGAGATGCTCGCACCCCTGTAGTTGTCAAAGATCGCGTTGCGGTATCAGATCACAGCCGAAGTACGCATCGCCCTCGCGGCGGAATTGTTGTCAAAGATCGCGTTGCGGTATCAGATCACAGCCAGATCAGCCAGGAGCAGGTCCAAGGTGATGTTGTCAAAGATCGCGTTGCGGTATCAGATCACAGCCGAAGCCCCAATCGGTCCGTGGCCATCCCGAAGTTGTCAAAGATCGCGTTGCGGTATCAGATCACAGCGGCCATCGTTGGTGAAGTTGATGTCCATGGGTTGTCAAAGATCGCGTTGCGGTATCAGATCACAGCCACGGTGCTCCGGTACTTCCCCGGGCTAATGTTGTCAAAGATCGCGTTGCGGTATCAGATCACAGCCCCGCTCGATACGGATGGAGTTGAAGAGCAGTTGTCAAAGATCGCGTTGCGGTATCAGATCACAGCCGATGGCCAGACCTGCCCGGCCTGCGGGAGGTTGTCAAAGATCGCGTTGCGGTATCAGATCACAGCCCGTCCGCGCCGCGACCGGCGCGCGCGCGTGTTGTCAAAGATCGCGTTGCGGTATCAGATCACAGCTCGGGGCGGTGGCACGCTGCCGCCCTGCGTGTTGTCAAAGATCGCGTTGCGGTATCAGATCACAGCTGTGGTTTCTCGGTCCTTAGCGTCGGACCAGTTGTCAAAGATCGCGTTGCGGTATCAGATCACAGCCAGGATCGGCGGGATGCGCGGCTGCGCCTCGTTGTCAAAGATCGCGTTGCGGTATCAGATCACAGCCGCCGCGTCCGCCGCCGCGTACTGCGCCTCGTTGTCAAAGATCGCGTTGCGGTATCAGATCACAGCGGGAGACCATGTACGGCATCACCGTGGCCGGTTGTCAAAGATCGCGTTGCGGTATCAGATCACAGCCCAGAAAGCGCAGCAGGCGCGCCATGTCCGTTGTCAAAGATCGCGTTGCGGTATCAGATCACAGCGGCCGACCGACAAGCCCGAACAGCCCGCGCGTTGTCAAAGATCGCGTTGCGGTATCAGATCACAGCTGGACGAGAGCGGCAAGCTGGAGGACTACAGTTGTCAAAGATCGCGTTGCGGTATCAGATCACAGCTGGACACGTTATCGTGTGGGAGGACGCTGGGTTGTCAAAGATCGCGTTGCGGTATCAGATCACAGCCAGGCGGAGCGGATGCATGTGAATCAGCTAGTTGTCAAAGATCGCGTTGCGGTATCAGATCACAGCAGCAGATAGCAGAGCACTCATGCTTTGGTTGTTGTCAAAGATCGCGTTGCGGTATCAGATCACAGCCATACTGCCAGTGGACCGTCACCGTCTCCGGTTGTCAAAGATCGCGTTGCGGTATCAGATCACAGCTCACGGCACCGTACTGGACCAGGAGCGAGGGTTGTCAAAGATCGCGTTGCGGTATCAGATCACAGCTCCGGTCAACGTGCAGCCCCATGGGCCTGTGTTGTCAAAGATCGCGTTGCGGTATCAGATCACAGCCTTGCGCCGGTGACGGCGACCCAACTCAGAGTTGTCAAAGATCGCGTTGCGGTATCAGATCACAGCCGAGTGGTCCTATTCATTCGACGCCCCGCAGTTGTCAAAGATCGCGTTGCGGTATCAGATCACAGCTGGTAAGACCAGCCTCCATGGCGGGCGTTGTTGTCAAAGATCGCGTTGCGGTATCAGATCACAGCTACCGTGCTGTTAGGGGCTGGCCTACCCCCGTTGTCAAAGATCGCGTTGCGGTATCAGATCACAGCTAAGGTCGTGCTGCGTGCAATGGGCTTCGAGTTGTCAAAGATCGCGTTGCGGTATCAGATCACAGCGCGGAGCGCGGGCGCTGCATGTCGCCGTGGGTTGTCAAAGATCGCGTTGCGGTATCAGATCACAGCACAAAGTGGCTGAGATGCCAGACGGTGTATGTTGTCAAAGATCGCGTTGCGGTATCAGATCACAGCCCGCAGAAGAGAGGCACAACGATGCGATACGTTGTCAAAGATCGCGTTGCGGTATCAGATCACAGCAATGCCGCTGCCCTCGAAGCCGTAGCCGTGGTTGTCAAAGATCGCGTTGCGGTATCAGATCACAGCGCTTCATCTTGCCGTTGGCCTTGTTCCACAGTTGTCAAAGATCGCGTTGCGGTATCAGATCACAGCGGCGCTGGGCATGCGTGTGCCTTGCCCCATGTTGTCAAAGATCGCGTTGCGGTATCAGATCACAGCTACAAGACCGCAGTGGCCACGAACCAAGTGGTTGTCAAAGATCGCGTTGCGGTATCAGATCACAGCATCAACTGCATGGGGAACAGCGCGGCATCGGTTGTCAAAGATCGCGTTGCGGTATCAGATCACAGCCTGAAACATCGCCGAGCAATGCGGATGAATGTTGTCAAAGATCGCGTTGCGGTATCAGATCACAGCTCGCGCACCGGTCAGGTCCGAGACATAAAGTTGTCAAAGATCGCGTTGCGGTATCAGATCACAGCTGAACGAGGTGAAGTCATTCACATCCTGATGTTGTCAAAGATCGCGTTGCGGTATCAGATCACAGCTAGCATCAGCCAAGTGTAAACGATGATAATGTTGTCAAAGATCGCGTTGCGGTATCAGATCACAGCCTACCTCACCGAAGACCCCGTGGACCCGCCGTTGTCAAAGATCGCGTTGCGGTATCAGATCACAGCTGCTTTCCGTCAATTGGCTCCATTGATGAAGTTGTCAAAGATCGCGTTGCGGTATCAGATCACAGCTGCCGCTCTTGCTGGGGCTGATGCCGTGGAGTTGTCAAAGATCGCGTTGCGGTATCAGATCACAGCCAGGTCTGGGAAAGCGTGTACAGTGGAAGGGTTGTCAAAGATCGCGTTGCGGTATCAGATCACAGCCCATTTCTCCACGGGGACCGGCTGAAGGTCGTTGTCAAAGATCGCGTTGCGGTATCAGATCACAGCTGGACATTTTTGCAAGCATGGCCGCGCCTGTTGTCAAAGATCGCGTTGCGGTATCAGATCACAGCCACCACCGGTTGAACCGCCCGCATACCCCGGTTGTCAAAGATCGCGTTGCGGTATCAGATCACAGCCATCACTCAACACAAAGCATAGAGCAGTCGGTTGTCAAAGATCGCGTTGCGGTATCAGATCACAGCTTCACGAGCGAGAATACTAAATGAAGGAAGGTTGTCAAAGATCGCGTTGCGGTATCAGATCACAGCGTAGAGGCGGTCGGTCGCCGCTTGCATCGTGTTGTCAAAGATCGCGTTGCGGTATCAGATCACAGCTTGAACCGTGCGCAGAGGTTGTCGCCGTAGGTTGTCAAAGATCGCGTTGCGGTATCAGATCACAGCGAAGTGGCGCGTGCGTCCATCCTCGACGGCGTTGTCAAAGATCGCGTTGCGGTATCAGATCACAGCACGGTTTATGAGCGCAGCAAAGAGGCCTTCGTTGTCAAAGATCGCGTTGCGGTATCAGATCACAGCTTTGGCGGGTCTGTAGTTCGCTGATGTCACGTTGTCAAAGATCGCGTTGCGGTATCAGATCACAGAATGAGCTGGCCACTCGGACCCCAAGATCAGGCTTCCGCCTGATCTTGGGGGGCCAACCGGCCAACTCAGCCTGCGGCGCTGGCATATAGGTTTTCAGGACCGCGCTCCGCGCGGCAGATACCGCTCTATCATAGTTTTCGCACGAGCGTCCACGCTCGTGCGCTTGAGCACCCGGTCCAACTTTCAGAAGAGGCACGAGCGCGGATGCTCGCACCAGTAAAAGAGCAGTCTTGATCTTATCCATGCGTATCCGTGCCCAGCAGCCTGCCCCGGCGAAAGCCGGGGTGGTTCATTCGCATTCACCCACAAGCACGCCGGCCCGCCGTATCGTAAATTTGCACCCGCGCTACAAGTATGGACTTATGTCAGCGCGCTATCCACTATGAACACCTCCCCATTCGACAGCATTGAAAGTGCCATTGCCGACATCCGCGCGGGCAAGCTCGTGATCGTGGTGGACGACGAGGACCGCGAGAACGAAGGCGACTTTATCACCGCCGCGCGGAACGCCACACCGGAAGTGGTGAACTTCATGGCCACCCATGGACGCGGTCTTATTTGCACACCGCTCACTGAAGAGCGCTGTGATGAACTGGGACTGGACCTGATGGTGCAGGACAACACAGCTTTGCACGAGACCCCCTTCACCGTGAGCATCGACCTGCGCGGCCATGGCACCACCACCGGCATCAGCGCCAGCGACCGCAGCAAGACCATTCTTTCCCTGATCGACCCGGTCACCAAGCCTTCCGACCTCGGCAGGCCGGGCCACATCTTCCCGCTCAAGGCCCGCAACGGAGGCGTGCTCCGGCGCACGGGGCATACCGAGGCCACGGTGGACCTCGCCCGGCTCGCCGGCATGGAGCCCGCCGGGGTGCTGGTGGAGATCATGAACGCCGACGGTACCATGGCCCGTCTTCCGCAATTGCGCGAGGTGGCGAAGCGGTTCGACCTGAAGTTGATCAGCATCGAGGACCTGGTGGCGTACCGCATGCGCACGGAGCGTTCGGTGGAACGTGTCGTGGAGGTGAACATGCCCACGGACTTCGGGGATTTCCACCTGATCGCGTACAGGGGGAAGGACACCGGGGAGGAACATCTCGCCTTGGTAAAAGGGACTTGGGAAAAGGACGAACCGGTGCTGGTCCGTATGCACAGCAGTTGCCTCACCGGCGACATCTTCGGGAGCCGCCGCTGTGATTGCGGCCCCCAGCTCCACGCGGCCATGGAGATGGTGCAGCGCGACGGCAAGGGCGTGGTGGTGTACATGCAGCAGGAAGGTCGCGGCATCGGGCTGCTCAACAAGTTGAAAGCCTACAAGCTACAGGAAGAAGGCGCCGACACCGTGGAGGCGAACCTCATGCTCGGCTTCGACATGGACGCCCGCGACTACGGTGTGGGCGCGCAGATCCTGCATGACCTCGGTGTACGGCGGATGCGTCTGCTCACCAACAACCCGAAGAAGCGCACCGGTCTGGTGGGCTACGGCTTGGAGATCACCGAGAACATCCCCATCCAGATCGTGCCCAACGAGCACAACCACAAGTACCTGCTCACCAAGAAGCTGAAGATGGGCCACCACCTGGACCTGGAAGGTTGATCGTCGGACCGCCGAGGAAGAGAACCGCAGATGTCGCAGATGGACGCAGATGTGTCTTCTGGATGGAGAGCATGCGGCTGCCGAGGAAGAGAACCGCGGATGTCACAGATCACGCAGAAGTTCGGCTGCGCGGAAGAAGCCAAGTATCGTCCTCAGAAGTCGGAGGTCCGATCGGTATCGGACAGCATTATCCGTGGCATCTGCGACATCTGCGGATAAACCTTTGTGAGGAACTACTTCTTGTCCTTCTTCCGGAACACCGTCGTCACCTTGCGGAAGAATTCACCCAACGTGTCGAACTCCTCGCGATAGGCCAGGCCCGCGCCCTGGGTGGTCTGCGCCTGGTCCACTTGGTTCAAATTGCGGTCGTTGCTCTGGCTGAACGCCTTGAAGCGCAACTTACCGTCCTGGGTAAGGCTGTACTCGGCGGAAAAATCGCCAATGACGGTGTTGGAACCCTGTTGCGTTCCTCCTGCACCGTAGGCCACGCCCACGTTCGTGTTCAGTTGTAGCCGGTCGTTGAAGATGGCCGTGCTGACCGCCAGTTCAACCTCATCCTGTGAGATCACATCGCCCGTACGCCAGTTCACGCCCAGATCGAAGTTGCTGCTGAAGGAGCTGAGCCAGTTGCTCAACTGGTTGCTGAGGAGCTCGGTGCCCGTGGCCGCGGTCGCACCGCCCAGTCCGCTGTTGTCCGAAGGCCCTCCCGTGGCATCGCTGGGCAGGAAGCGGTTCAGGACGATCAAGGAGAAAACCTGCTTGTTCATGTCGTCCGGTGTGGCCAAGGCGCTGTTCACCTGGGTGCGCACGCCCTCGTCCACCGAAGGCAGCCTCACATCG
The DNA here is from genome assembly GCA_016700415.1 of Flavobacteriales bacterium. NCBI lineage: Bacteria > Pseudomonadati > Bacteroidota > Flavobacteriia > Flavobacteriales > Flavobacteriales bacterium. Next base: position 239,848 of record CP065018.1, on the reverse strand, counting down.
AATCCGATCTCCGGGTTCATCAGGTTCTGTGACAAGTGCATGAGCACTTCCACGGGGAAGCGCTTCTTGTAGGCCTCGGTGCGAAGGGCCGGCGGGATCACGTCATAGAGGCTGGCACGGAGCCGGTACACCGCATCCACATCGATAATGGCGTTGAAGGGGTCGCCGTACCAAGTGATGTGCCCCCCGGGCTCCACGCCGAAGCGCTTGTTCACCAGATTGCGCAACGTGAAGAGGTAATCCCCGTCCACCAGTTCCACGTCGCCCTTCATGCTGAAATCGCCCGAGGGGGTCACCGCCATGGCGATGTTGCCGTTGCCCCGCCCGCGCATGATATCCCCCACCGTGGGATCGAAGATCAGCTCGAAGCGTGCATCCGGGGTCACCGCCACTTTCATGTCCAGCCGGATCCCGCTGAGGTCCACCGCCTGGTCGCTCTGTTCCGCTGAGATGCCATTGCCGGTGAAGCGGACGAAGGAGATGCCGCCCACTTCCTGGCTGGCCCCCAACGGGAAATGGATGTCCGTGCCCGGCCCTGTGGCTGCGTCCACGTTGATCTCCAGGTTGTCCGCATAACCGCTGATGCCCAGGATCCCCATCGCATAGGCCTTCCCATAGTACAGCTCGTTCCGGCGCGCATCGGTGTCCAGCACTTTCATATTGTCCACGTCCATGCTCACGTCGAAGTTCCAGTCCTTCAGCCCGTGGTGGATGATGGTTCCGTTGGCGGTCGCCGTGTGGCCTTCATCGTCATGCAACAGCACTTGGTCCAATGCGAACATGTCCGGCTTGATGTCAACCTTGTGCGAGAAGCTGTAGAAGGTGTTCAGGTAGTTGACGCGGAGGCCGGCATTCTCCAGCGTGGCCGAGCCATTGATCTGCGGGTCATTGAGCTTTCCGGTGATATCGACCACACCGGTGACCTTTCCTTGTATCTCACTGATCGCCTCCGGCAGATAGGGATCGATGAAGCGCAGGTCGAACCGGTCCATGCGCAATTTCAGGTCGAGTTCCTGGTCCTTGCCGGGATTGACCTTCCCCGAAAAATCAAAGGCCCGCAAGGTGTCCCGTTGCAATGACCCATTTACGTCAATGGCATCCCCGCCCTCGTTGTAGGTGGCGGCCAGACGCAGATCGCCCACGGGCTTGTCCGCTATGGCCAAACTGTCCACGCACAGGTAGCTCAGCAGGTAAGGTTTCCCGTACAGGTCGAAGATCCGCCCGTCGCCGCTGATGGCCCCATGCACCACCGGGCCATCGTAAAGGGGCTTCAGGTTCTCGGAACGCACGTCCTGAAGTTCAAACGAGAGCGCTTGGCCGGGATCGCGCCCAATGGTGCCACCGAGCCGAACGGCCTGAACTTGGTTCAACATCAGCAGGGTGTCGATCGTGATCGTGCTGCTGTCCACTTGGATGTGCGCCGTGCGTTCATTGTGCCAAATACCCTGGCCCAGGTCCACGCTGCTCGGTTCAATGTCGATCAATACGGACGCGGGTCCCTTGACCAATGCGTTCAGGTTCACCGTGCCGCTCGCCACGCTGTCCTCGCCGGCCCAATCCGCGCGTAAGCGTATTTCATCCTGGTAAGCCGTCCCGGTGATGTACAGGTCACTGAGGGTGACACTGCTGTCCTTCCGTATCTTGCCATTGCCCTTGATACTGAAGGCGACCAGGTCCATGGTCTTGCCCAAGGTGATGTCCAGTGAATCACCCGAGTAGCCCATGTAGCCGATGGTCGGCAGGTGCGCGTCCAGGCCCAGGTCGAAGGTCCGGCTGTTGAACCTGCCGGTGGCGTGGGTGCCCGCCGCAAGGTCCAGGCCCGGCACTACCAGCTCCAGCAGGGATCGCGCCTCCTTCAAGGTGGCGTCGAAGGTGAAGTTCTGGTCCTCTTGGTCGTATTTCACCTGCTCCTGCATCGAAGGGAAGATGCTGAAGATCACGCTTTGGAAGGCCCCGGGCAGCAATGTCGGATAGAAAGGGCCGCTGATCATCGCATCCGCCACGGTGCTTTCCAATTTCACCATAGGCACACCCTTGTCGCGCCATGCGTCCAGTGCGATGTCACCGAGGTGCAGATCGATGGAATCCTCACAGTAGCTCACCTCCCGCAGCCTGATCTTCCCTTGCAGGCTGTCCGGAGCGAGCTGGCCTTTGGCATTGATCTGCATGGCCACGTCGCTGTACCCGTCCCCACCGATGAGGCCCAGCGCACGCAGGTCCATCCGGCGAACATCCGCTGTGAAGTCCACGTCCGGCCACCTGCCGCGAAGGTCCGCCAGGCCATTGAAATCCAAGTTGAGCTTGGGGTCGCGACAGTGCAGCTCGCCGTTGAAGAGGTTCTTTTCGAGCTTTCCGTTCAGGGTGATCCCGCCGATCGTGTAGTGCGCCAAGCCCAGCTCGGGCACAGTCCCTTCGATCTCCGCCTCCATGGTGTTGAGGTCCCTTCCCCGGGCTGCGACCTTGGTATCCAAGGCGATCCGGCCCACCGCTTTGCTCTGTAATACCTTCCCGAGATCGAAGCCGTCCGTGGCCAACTTTCCGCGCAGCTCGAAATATTTGGTCACCGTATCCCGCTCGAAGGAGATGTCACTGCGCAACGTTCCCGCCTCGGTGGTCGCGCTTCCATAGGTGGTGAAGGAGTTGATGAAGCCCGTGAAGTTCCCGCTGAACGACAAGCGCCCAAGCCGCTCCACCTCAGGAGGGAGGACCAAGGTGGCCTTCGACGTGAACGGAGGAACGGGCAACAAGGAGAGATCACCGGGGTCCGTGCGGATACTGCTCGCATCGAGCACGATGAAGGTGTTCGGGAAATCGGGAAGGCCCGTCATTTCGATGTCTCCCCGGAATATGGAACGCTTCCCGAAGTACAGGTCCATGTCCCGCCCTTTCAGCTCGTTCACCCGCCCTTGTACCTTGCCGCTCACGGCGACCAGATAATCCACGCCCTCAAGGTCCGGTGCGAAAAGTGCCACATCGGCGAACTGCAACCGGGAACTGTCCAAGCGCGCCGACATGAACACTTTGGTATTGTAGTACTCGAATTCGGCAAGGCTCTTCGAGCGCAGGTCGATATCCCCGCGGATGTCGCTGCCCGTGCTGCCCGGATGTTGGCCACCTGTGATCAAGTGCAACCGGTCCACCTTGATCCCCCGCGGGGCCACCCGTGCCGAACCGGCCAACTGCTTGATCACCAAGCCGCTCTGCTCCGTCAGTGCAAGTTGGTCGAACCGGAAAAGGATCGAATCGCCCGCTAGCAGAAAATCCCGGCCGATGATGTTGGCGTCAGGGATGTCCACGTGGCTCACGTCCACCCCGAAGGGCAGCCGGGCGTGATGGCCGTCATGGTGGCTGAAATGCAGGTCTCGGATGTCCACTTGGGCGACACGGACAGACCACGGTGCAGAGGTGGTGGTGTCGCTTCCGGAGGGCGAGGAGAGCTTTTCCAACAGGTTGGTCAGGTTGCTGTGCGGGTCGTCAGCCGCCCTGGCCAAGGCAAATCGCGAGCGGTGCAGCTCCACACGCTTGGCCTCCAGCACATGGGCATCCGGGTGGATCCTCAATCCGCGGACCCAGATCTCATCCGCCGCCACCAAGGTGTCGCCGTTCAGGTCCGCAATAAAGACCCCGTGCAAGCGGTTCGCCCCGAAGAGCCGCAACTCCACGCGCCCGATGCGCAGCTCGGCACCCAATTCCGCACTGAGGGTCGTACTGAGCTGCTGGGCCAGGTAGGTCTGCACCGCCGGGGTCATCAACGCCCCGACCACGGAGACCACCAGAATAAACAGCACCGCAAGCACACGGAACACCCTGCGCCCAGTGCGCCACGGCCGTACCCGCTTCACTTTCCTTTGTGCCATCCCTGCTTAGCTTCGGACCTTCGTAGTGTGCTGTACACTATCAAGCATCAGGCCCGATCGGCCAAATTAACCCCGCTCTTGCCCCAGCCCGTGCATCAGGTCATTCTCGGCATCGAAAGTTCGTGTGATGAGACCGCGGCCGCCGTATTGGTGGACGGTGAGCTCCGCTCCAACGTGGTGGCCTCCCAGGAGGTTCATGCCAAGTGGGGCGGCGTGGTGCCTGAGCTGGCCAGCCGGGCCCATCAGGAGCACATCGTACCGGTGGTCCGCGAGGCCTTGGACACAGCAGGCATCGCGAAGGAGGATCTTTCCGCCGTGGCGTTCACCAACGGACCGGGCCTGATCGGCGCCTTGCTCGTGGGTTCCTGCTTCGCACGGTCCTTGGCGCAGGCGCTGAACATCCCCTTGTTGGCGGTAAACCATGTACAGGCCCACGTGATGGCACATTTCATCCGGGACGGCCAGGACCGGCCCATGCCCGCCTTCCCCTTTCTGAACCTCACCGTGAGCGGCGGTCACACGCAATTGGTGCTGGTCCGTTCCCCGTTGGACATGGAGATCATCGGCACCACGCTGGACGACGCGGCCGGCGAGGCTTTCGACAAGGGCGCCAAGGTGCTGGGCCTCCCCTATCCCGGCGGCCCCTTGGTGGACCTTCATGCCCGCACCGGTGATCCGCACCGCTTTGCCCTGCCCAAGCCGGCGATCACCGGGCTGGACCTCAGTTTCAGCGGGATCAAGACCGCCTTTGTTGCGATGGTGCAGCGCGGGGAGCAAAAACAACCCGGCTTCGCGAAGGCCGAACGTGACGATCTCTGTGCCTCTTTGCAGAACGCCATCATCGACCACCTCATGGCCAAGACACGCCGCGCCATCCGCCTGCACGAGGTGGACCGCGTAGGCATTGCTGGCGGAGTGGCGGCCAACAGCGGGCTGCGGGCCCGGTTGAAAGAGCTCGGCGAGAAGGAGAATGTGGAGGTGTTCATCCCGCCCTTCTCCTACTGCACGGACAACGCGGCCATGATCGCCATGGCCGGACTGCATTTGCTCGAAGCTGGACGCCTTGCCCCATTGGACATGGTGCCCCTGCCACGCACACATTGATACAGCCACGCCGACAAGGCTACCTTTGCCCGCCATGGCAAAACACCGCGCCGTTTCCCTGTTTATTGTATGGTTCCTCGCGGCAATGGCCGGCGCCCATGCCCAGGATGCCGCAGCGCTTATCGCCCAAGGTGACAGCCTGTTGGAGGCCGACCGTGGCACCAAGGCCATGGAAGTGTATGACGCCGCCATTGCCCTTGCGCCCACAGCGGACACCTATGCGGGCCGGGCACGTGGCTGGTACTACTTGGGCAAGTATGACAAGTTCATCACGGACGTGGCGAGCGCATTGAAATTGGACAGCCTGCACGCCAACGCCAACTATCAACGGGCGCTCTATGCATTCAGGTCGGGCAACAACTCGGAAACGATCGGGTTCGCTTCACGCGTACAGCCCAAAGGCACCCGGGAACTCTGGGGCCGGGCCTTGGTCCTGCGGGGTGAGGCCGAGGCCGCACTGGGCATGAACGCACAGGCCATCACCGACCTCGCCGAGGGACTGGACGAACGCTTGGACGACCTGCCCGCGATGAAGACCTTGGCACGGCTCTATGATGCCGCGGGCCAGCCCTCCAAGAGCTTGGTCGTGCTGGAAAGGCTGTGCGCGGCAGAGCCGGGGGATATCGGTAATTGGAGCAACCGGGGCTTCGAACTCAGCAAACTTGAACGGTACGAAGAAGCCGTGCAAGTGCTGGACAGGGCCTTGGACTTCGACAAGGACGAACCGGTGGTACTGAGCAATAAGGCCCACGCGCTGCTGAAATTGGACCGTGACGCGGAGGCCTTATCCGCCGTGAACCGCAGCTTGAAGGCGGAAGCTGCGAATCCCTATGCCCTCCGGACCCGTGCACTTTTGTATTTGCGAAAGGGCGATCAGGACAAGGCCTGTGATGACCTCACCCTGTCCAAGGCCATGGGCGGCGCACCGGAGGTGGACGGCCTGATCAAGCAGCACTGCTCCGGCATGCCGAAGAAACGCTGATCACTGCTCCACCAACAACCGCTGCACACGTACCTGACCATCCAGGTCCGTGGCACGCACAAGATACACGCCCGGCATCAGGTCCTCAACTGCCCCGTACGCCGTTCCCACCATATGGAACGACGGTATGACCGCACGGCCCTGTGTGTCGACCACATCCACCATCAACATAGCTGGGCCTGCCATTTCCAGTGTAAAGCTTCCGGAACAGGGATTCGGGCTGATGAAGAACGAGGGGCGATCGGTGAACTCCGCCAAACCGGCGTTCACGGCACCCCCCAACGGCACGTCCAGCACGGTGACATGCCCACTCTCCAGCTCGACACCCGAGATGGTGGCCGTCGGATAACCTGCCGCTGACACCGTGACGGTATAGCTTCCCGGAACATCCGTGCCCAATGCGTACAGCCCGTCAAAACCGGTACTGTCCGCGGCCGTGGTGGTTTCCAGGGTGATCGTGGCCTGGTTCACCGGATCCCCGGTGCCCGCGTCCGTGATGAGGCCTTGAAGCCAGCTGGCATGCACATACGTCGGCCCTAGGATGTACAAGCCTTCTTCAATGTCGCTGATGAGCAAGTTCCCGCTGGGCAGGAACGGATAGACGCCCCAATCACCATGAAAGCCGTACCCGGTAGAAGGTGATGTGTCGAAATGCCCGACTTCCACGAGGTTCTCCGGATGGGTGGCATCGTAGATCACCACGCCATAGGTGTAGTAGCTGGTCACCAGGAAATGGTCCAGCCAATAGGTGTTGTGGGGTATGACATTGTTCCCGGGATCGCTCCGGAGCCGGTCCACCTCACGGATGTCCGTAGGGTCGCCGATGTCATACGCCGCGACGTACGCATTGGACACTTCATCCGTGCTGAAAAGGTATTGTCCCGAATCGTCAAGCCACAGGTTGTGCGTGAAATTCGAGGCGGACGCATGCGATCCCAGCATGACCGGAGAAGCCGGGTCGCTGACATCCACGATGGTGAAGATCCCCTGATAGACATGCGCAGCATAGAGCGTATCCCCCCGGGCAAAGCTGTCGTGGCAATAGAGCGGGTCATAGCTCCCCACCTCCACCGGTGCCTCGGGGTCCTGAGTAAGGTCGTACATGATCACCCCGCCGTTTCCCCGGTTAGTGCCTTGCACATAGAGCCTTCCATTTTCATCGATAAAGAGCGAGTGTGCCGTGTTCCAACCCTGGCCATGGAAGATGGTCACCGGCAGGTCCGTGCTCTGCGGCAACGGCGACAGGTCCACGATCAGCAGGCCGAAATTCGCCTCGGTGGTCACATAGGCATGATCTCCCCACACCTTCACCTCCCGCCAGATGCTGGGCGGCCCCGGCGCGAAAAAGACCTCCACCGGATGGGCCGGGTCGGTAACGTTCACCACGGAAAGTCCCCCGCTGTTCGGTGCCCCCGAGCCATTGACCCCGACCAAGGCATACTCATTCCCCTCCTCATCCGCATAGCCCCACAGATTGGAAAGATCGCTGCTGCGCAGGCTGTCGTAGTCCAGATGGCCCAGTTCAACAATGTTGGTCTGGGCATTGGAACCCAGCGTAATAGCTGATAGGAACACCAGGGTGAACGCGGTCTTCATCCTGCAAGCATACGCCGGATCGTCCGGGCGGATACGCCCGCTATTGCCCTTCGATGGTGATCCAAACGGCAGAAAAACGTAGTTTGGTGCCCGCCTACCACTAACATCCATGATGAAGATCCTCTGCCCCACCGACCTCACCTTGGCCACCGATATCGCTCTTTCCCATGCCGGGAACATCGCCCAACGGGGCAATGGGGAGGTCACACTTTTCCATGTGCTCACCAAGGAGGAGGTTAAGAACAACGACATTGGAAACCCCGGCCCGCACGTGAAGACCTTGGACCTGTTGTCAAAGCAAGGCGTGAAAGTGAACCGTGTGGACCGCGAGGGATCACCCTTGAAGGAGATCGTCGCCGAGGCCAAGAACGGCCATGCCCTGATGGTCGCCGGCACACACGGTGTGCAAGGTCTGCGTCAGGAGTGGCTGGGGTCCGACATGCTGAAGCTCGTGCGCGAAGTGCCCATCCCCACGTTGGTGGTGCAGATGTATTCCCCGCGCACGGAGAACATAGGCCACATACTGATGCCGGTGGCCGGCCATGCCGATATCACTCCGCTATTGGACGCCGTATGCCTGCTGGCCAAGATCTCCGGGGCCGAAGTTGACGTGTACCAGCAGCTGCAGGAAGGCAGCACCACCAGCAATACGCTCTTGGCGAACAAGGTGAAGATGATGGAGCGCCTTGCCAAGGAAGGCATCAAACACGAAGAGGTGCATGAGCCCGTGGAGAAATTCTACGAGGGTTTCGCCGTCCGCACCATCCGCTATGCGAACAAGGTGGGCGCCAGCTGCATCGCCATCATGGCCAACGCCAGCGGCGACCACAAGAAGATCGCGGACAAGGAGAAGCAGGACCTATTGGTGAACGAAAAGGGGATCCCGATCCTTTGCGCGGTGTGAGCCCATTTCGATCGAAAGAAGTCGTGCCTCAGGAACCCCTTCGGAAGATCACTTAGGGGGACTAATCCAATCCCAGGTCCATTTGCTTTCCGGGCTTGTAACCGATGATCGGTTGATCGGGATCGTCCTCCTTGGGCGCCTTTTGGCTCTTGCGGAACTCCTCCATCGGCGAGCGCTCCAAGCCTTCCTCCTCGGGCGGGTCCAAATGGCCGATCTCGTCGTCGGAGATCAACATCCGCTGCTTTTCCTCCAGTTCCGGGGTCATCACGGTGAAGACCTCACCGGTGAGCTTAAGATCCTTCACCTTGTACGGGGTTAAGCGGTTGCCCAAAGCCTTCACGCCTTTCACGGCGATGAACTCTGAAAGCGCCACCTCCTCATCGGGCCGGTCATTGCTTCGCTTGTCAAAGACGACGTGCAGGCCCGTCTCTGGAACGAGGGTGTGCAGGACGAGCTTGCTGTCCTGATGGTCGGTGATGAACTGCACGGGATCGCGCGCGGCCTCGGCGAGGAAACGCTTCACGTTGTACTGCTGCTTCTCCCCTTCCCAGTACACGGCAGTGATCGCCACTTCCGGATCCCACTTCAGAATGGTGACGGCCTCATCAGGGAAGTGCGTACCCAAGGCGAACGGGAAGAGCTGGTAGTGGCCGGTGTTGAGGATCACGAGGATCTTGTCGTCCCCACTGAAGCGCCCCAGATAGCGCCCGTGCCCGGCCTCGTTCAGGCGGCGCACGGTCTCGTCGAACCAGATCGGGATCGCGCCGAGCGTGCTTCCGCCACGCTCCTTCTGCGTCAGCTTATGCACCATGTAGCGCGTGAGCAGGTTGCCCTTGCTGCCGCGCCCTTTCACCATGAGATCGCCGAAGTCCACGTCGAACTGGGTCTTCCGCAGGTTGGGGCGAGGACGCAAGTTGATGCGTATGGTCTCCGACGCGCCGTCCGGGTTGGCGGTGAAGTAGAGCACCTTGCTCCCCTTACTGCCGTTGGTAAGGTCGTAATCCTTGTCCCGCGTGATGGACGTGACGGAAAAGCGCTTCATGTAGCTCGGCCCCTGCGCACCGTCCTGGTAGATCAGGTGGTAGATGGTGCGCTCGTCGTTCTTCTTCCACACGGCGACGTGCAGCACGCCCTTGCCGATGAATTTCTTGTCCGCCACCTTGGTGACCTGCATGGTGCCGTTGTCGCGGAAGACGATGATGTCGTCAATCTCCGAGCATTCGTCCACTTGCTCGAAACCTCGCAGGCCCCAGCCCATGAAACCCTCCGCGCGGTCCACGTATAGCTTGCGGTTGGCCACGGCGACCTTGGTGGCCACGATGGTGTCGAATGCGCGCAGTTCCGTTTTGCGCTCGCGGCCCGTGCCGTACTTGCGCTTCAGCTCTTTGAAGTAGTCGATGGCGTATTCCACCAGTGCATCCAATTTGCCCTGCGTACTGGCAAGCTGCTCCTCCAATCCCTTGATGTGCTCGTCGGCCTTGAAGCTGTCGAACTTGCTGATGCGCTTGATGCGGATCTCGGTGAGGCGCACGATGTCCTCTTCAGTGACGGCCCGGCGCAGCTCCTTCACATAAGGCTTCAAGCCCTTGTCGATGAAGCTGATCACTTCCTCCCACGTCTCGGCCTCCTCGATCTTGCGGTACACTTTCTTCTCGATGAAGATGCGTTCCAACGATGCGAAGTGCCATTGCTCCTGCAGCTCGGCCTTCTTGATCTGCAACTCCAGTTCCAACAGCCGCAGCGTGTTTTCGGTGCTGGTCCTCAACAGTTCGTTCACCCCAAGGAAGCGCGGTTTGTCGCTCTCGATCACACAGGCGTTCGGTGCGATGCTGAGTTCGCAGTCGGTGAAGGCGAAGAGCGCGTCGATGGTGTTGTCCGGCGAGACACCGGTGGCGAGGTGGATCTGGATCTCCGCCTCGGCGGCGGTGTTGTCCTCAATGTGCCGGATCTTGATCTTGCCTTTCTCGTTGGCCTTGATGATGCTCTCGATCAGGCTGGCCGTGGTGGTGCCGAAGGGGATCTCGGAGATGATCAGCGTCTTCGCATCCTCCTTGCGGATCCGTGCCCGGCAACGGACACGCCCTCCGCGACGGCCTTCATCGTAGTTGTCCGCGTCGGCGAGGCCGCCCGTGGGGAAGTCCGGCACGAGCTTCGGGTTCTTCCCGCGCAGCACGGCGATACTGGCGTCGATCAATTCGTTGAAGTTGTGCGGCAGCACCTTGCAGCTGAGGCCAACCGCGATGCCTTCGCCGCCCTGTGCGAGCAGCAGCGGGAATTTCACCGGCAGAAAGACCGGCTCCTTGTTGCGCCCGTCGTAGCTGCTCTGCCATTCGGTGGTCTTCGGATTGAAGACGACGTCGCTCGCGAATTTGCTGAGGCGTGCCTCGATGTAACGCGGGGCTGCGGCGCTGTCGCCGGTGAGCGTGTTGCCCCAGTTGCCCTGCATGTCGATCAGCAGGTCCTTCTGGCCGAGCTGCACCAGCGCATCACCGATGCTGGCGTCACCGTGCGGATGGTACTTCATGGTATGCCCGATGATGTTCGCCACCTTGTTGTAGCGCCCGTCGTCGAGGTCCTTCATGCTGTGCAGGATCCGGCGTTGCACAGGCTTCAGGCCGTCATACAGCGCGGGCACCGCACGTTCCAGGATCACGTAGCTCGCGTAATCCAGGAACCATTCGCGGTACATGCCGCTCACGCTGAAGGTGCCCGCCTGGCCCGCGCCTGGTACGCCTTCAGGCGTTTCGCTTCCGTTCGGGGTGATCTCCTCACCCTCTTCCGCGTTCTGGTTGTCGTCCAATTCGTCACTCATCGTTTTCACCGCCACTATGCGGAATTCCAGTATTCAGGGGTTCGCAGTGGTGCAGTACCGGTAGACCTTGGTCTTTGAGAACTGCACTTTCAGCTGGTAATCGTAGCAATAGGAAACGCCGGGCACCACATGGTGGTAGGCGCGATCTTCCGGGGGCGGGAACTCGCTTGAGTAATCGAAGACCTCGCCCGTGTTCACCAAGGTGACATAGAGCGTGTAGTCCGTGCCGGGCGCTAACAGGTCCGCACGGACGTGGATCGTTTGTTCCACTACCGTGTCCACGTGGACCGGACCGCTGTATACGATCCGTGCGGTGTCGGAGACCAGTTCTATCAACGCGGGCCCGTTGTAATCCGGGTCCAAGGGATTGGAGGTGAGACCTGCTGGGTCAAGGTCGTCCTTCAGGCAGCCAGCCAGACCGATAATCAGGGGAATGCAGATCAACCACGCGCGCCTCATCGGGAGAAATTCCATGTTAAGCCGCCGGTCCATTCACCGCCGTCTGTTCCGGGTGTCCAGCTCAATCCGTCAAAGCGCAGTTTTTCCGTGTCGATGAAAACAGGCTTCTTCGTTTTCGCGGAACGCAGGTACAAGTAGGTCGTGGCGGCGGCGAAAAGCACCGTGACGCCCGCCGCGACCAAATAGCCGGTGCGGGCCTTGTCAAATTCGTCCTCGTGCGAAGGAATGGTCTCACTCTTCAACACGGTGATGGCATTGGGCGAAGCGGCTTCATTGTAAGCCTGGCGATCGTCGTCCAACCGGTCGTGCGCCTTCTTCATTTTGCTGTACCTGATCGAAGTGTAGAGCAAAGAAGCGCCGGTGGCCACGGCGGGAATGAGCCGCATCACCTGCCTATCGTTCCTGAAGGCTTTCAGGTCCCGCTGGTAAACGAGGTATTCTTTCGAGAAGGGCAAGCGCAGAGCCAGTGATCGAGCCTCCCCACCGGCGATGGTGATGGTGGTGTCCACCATATTTCGCTGGGGTGCCCAAAAGCTGAAGTGGTGCGCACCTTCCAGCAGTTCCAACTCGGGCCTCTGCATGGTGAACTGGTGATCAAGCCTGTAGGAGAAGGAGGTCGGGGGATCGATCTCCAGGCGGAGCTCTCCGGAAGTCTGCGCGATCAGCGCAACGGCGGGCAGCCAAGCCAAGAACAGAAGGAAGCGCCGCAGGACCATGATCATACTTCCACTTCGTTCTCCTCCAACTTCTTCGCGATGGCCCTCACACTTGCAGCCGCCGCTTCCGCAGCTGTCTCTTCCACCAAGTCCTTTTCCACCTTCAAATTACCGATGATGAACTGCTGCCGGTTCGGCGTGTTCTTGCCCATGTAGAAGCCGAGCAGGTCGTTCACCTTGGCGTCTTTGGTGATCATCACCGGCTCCAAGCGGATGTCCGGGCCGATGAAGTGCTTGAACTCGTCCGGACTGATCTCTCCAAGACCTTTGAAGCGGGTGATCTCCGCGCTCTTGCCCAGCTTGGCGATGGCGCGTTGGCGCTCCTCGTCGCTGTAGCAGTAATGCGTTTCTTTCTTGTTCCGCACACGGAAGAGCGGCGTTTGCAGGATGTAGAGGTGGTCGTTCTTCACCAGGTCCGGGAAGAATTGGAGGAAGAAGGTCATCAGCAGCAAGCGGATGTGCATGCCGTCCACGTCCGCATCGGTGGCGATCACGATCTTGTTGTACCGCAGGCCCTCCATGCCGTCCTCGATGTCCAGAGCGGCCTGGATCAGGTTGAATTCCTCGTTCTCGTACACCACCTTTTTGGTGAGGCCGTAGCAGTTCAGCGGCTTCCCCTTCAGGCTGAAGACCGCTTGCAGGTTCACATCGCGGCTCTTGGTGATGCTGCCGCTGGCGCTGTCGCCCTCGGTGATGAAGAGCGTGCTGTTCTCCTTGCGGTCGTCCTTCTTCGGGTCGCTGAGGTGGACGCGGCAATCGCGCAGCTTTTTGTTGTGCAGGCTGGATTTCTTCGCGCGTTCACGGGCCAGCTTGCGGATTCCGCTGAGCTCTTTCCGCTCGCGCTCATTCTGCAAAATGCGCCCCTGCAGCACCTCGGCCACAGCAGGGTTCTTGTGCAGGAAGTTGTCTAATTCGCGGCCGAGGAAGTCGCCCACGAAGCTGCGCATGCTCTGGCCTCCGGGTTCCACTTCGAGGCTGCCGAGCTTGGTCTTCGTCTGGCTTTCGAAGACCGGTTCCACCACCTTCACGCTTACGGCGGCCACGATGCCCGTGCGGCAATCACCGGCCTCCCAGTCCTTCTTGTAGAATTCCTTGATGGTCTTCGCCACGGCCTCGCGGAAGGCGCCTTGGTGCGTACCGCCCTGCGTGGTGTGCTGGCCGTTCACGAAGCTGTAGTACTCTTCGCCGTAGTGGTTGGCATGGGTGATCGCCACCTCGATGTCGTCGCCGATGAGGTGGATGATGGGGTACAGCGGCTCGCCGTCCATCTTGGTCTCCAGCAGGTCCAGCAGGCCGTTCTTGCTCTGGAACTTCCGGCCGTTGTAATGAATGGTAAGGCCGGTGTTGAGGTAGCAGTAGTTCCACAGCAGCCGCTCGATGTGCTGGTCGCGGTACAGGTACTGCTTGAACATCTGCTCGTCCGGCTCGAAGACCACGCGGGTCCCGTTGGGCTCGTCGCTCTTCTCCAGCTTGGTGTCCTTGCGCAACACGCCGCGGTCGAACTCGGCGCGCTTCAGTTGCCCCTCCCGCACGCTCTCGATCTTGAAGTAGCTGCTCAGCGCGTTCACCGCCTTCGTACCCACGCCGTTCAGGCCCACGCTCTTCTTGAAGGCCTTGCTGTCGTACTTGGCGCCGGTGTTGATCTTGCTCACCACGTCGACCACCTTGCCCAATGGCACACCCCGCCCGTAGTCGCGCACTTCCACGCGCGGGCCTTCGATCGTGACCTCGACCTTTTTGCCGTGGCCCATCACGAATTCATCGATGCAGTTGTCCAGCACCTCCTTCAGCAGGATGTAGATGCCGTCGTCGAAGCTGCTGCCGTCGCCCAGCTTACCGATGTACATGCCCGGCCGCAGCCGGATGTGTTCTTTCCAGTCCAGCGACCGGATATGCTCTTCGCCGTAATTCGTCTCGCTCATGTATGGGTGCGGAACCTCAATGTCGACAAGGGTTCCCGCGCGTCGGCACGAAGTTAATCCTTGCCCGGCAAGGGGTACGGCCCCCATGCCGGTCGCGTTATCAACGATCGGCGACGGGTTTTCAACAGAACCGCCATTTTGGCGACCATCCGATCTAGGGATACTGCTTCACGGGCGGGCCGACGATCTGAAGAAGCGATAACCGATCATCAGTCGCACATACGCTGGTCTTGGACCGACTTGGCGGAACGTGGCGAACTTGGACGAATAAGGCACTCCTTCCCCTCGGATGGTCCAGTGCTTGGCAAATGAGCCTTCCAACCCGACATAGGGAGCGAAGGCGAAGGGGTTCATTTGTTCCATGTCCGCATACACGCTGTCCACATGGATGTGACCGGCCGGAGGGCCACCATGAGAACTATATCCTTGCCAAGTGATCGTACCCGAGCTCTTTTCATGTCGGTTTGCTTGAACATTGAGTCCCAGATCGGCACCGACCAATATGTGGACTCTCTTCGATAAATGCACGGAAAGCAGGGGTGTCAGCAACACCTGTCCGGTCCGTGTCTCCATCGTTCCTGATTTGTCATAAATCCAGTCACCGGTCCAATCAACCGAACGGAACTTCTGGTCCCAGAACACCGTGGACCAACCCACGCCGAGGCTCATGTGGGTCACGGTATCCGCTCCGAAATGATAGGCCGCCGAAAGCTGCCAACCGTTCCCGATAGCAGATGGCTTGACCCTATCCTTGCTCACCAGCTCAGCTCCCCATCCATGAACGAAACCGGCCATTACCTCAATACTCTGCCCTCGACCCAAAATGGTTCCGAACAGGCCGATGCTCAGCAGCATCATGCGGAAGCAAACGCCTCCGAATGGGCGGCGCAAGCAGTTCGTGGACAATAGGCCGGATGAATTAGCCATGCACGAATGTACTTGTTCAGATACCTGAAGATCGCCCGTCAGGGTGATCCTTTCTCATTCCACCCAAATGCCCGTCTCCTGGTCACGGCAGTTGCTCGTTCACCACGTCGGAGGGCACACTTCCGCCGATGTTCGAAAGGATCAGGTCCCTATCGTTGTTCGCCCCGGTGTACCTCACCTTGCCGTCCATGTTCACGTCCGTGCCCCAGTAGCCGCTGATGAAGCCGGTGACCGGGGAGCTGCCGAGGGCCTGCAAGATCGGGTCCCGGTCGTTGCCGGCCCCGGTATAGCTCACCGTGGTATTCCCGTTCACATTGCCGGACCAGAGCAGCATCACAGAGCCTTCCACTTTGCGCGAATTGGTGCCGTAGGTGCTTGTTCCAGCCAGACTGAAGTCGATGTCCGTGGCCGTGGAGGACAGCAGATAGGTTCCCGACATGCACCCCAAGTGGTTCCGGTGGCGCACCACTACCCGGTAGTTGCCCGCGTTCGAGCAAAAGCCCAGCGGGGAAACGCCGTCAAGCGCGGTGACATCGCCATCCCGCTGAAGCAGACCTACGCGAGTTTCCTCCACCACGGTGGGGTCGGTCGCGTTCCGAAGCTCGACCAGCATCCAGTCCACAATGGCATCCGGACCGGTAACGGTGAAAACAG
This sequence comes from Flavobacteriales bacterium, assembly GCA_016700415.1. Classification (NCBI taxonomy): domain Bacteria; kingdom Pseudomonadati; phylum Bacteroidota; class Flavobacteriia; order Flavobacteriales; species Flavobacteriales bacterium. Next base: position 223,915 of record CP065018.1, on the reverse strand, counting down.
CTGGATCGACCGTCACTGGCCCCGCCACCGGAAAGCCCATGACCGTGTACGGCTCATCGGTCGGCAGCAGATCGGCGGCACGCAAGGAATCCACCATCAACCCGTCGGAAACACGATACGGACCTTGTAATAATACGCTGATGCTCAGAATTATGGGTGGCGTTACCTCACATGGCTCTTCCAGTGTTGTAAAGACTTTCGGCCCGCTATACTGCGCATTGCTTCCAGGACAAGCCGAGCTTACCTCAAACTCATATTCCGTCGCCGGGTCCAAGCCGCTGAGGGCGTACGAATTCGCTTGGACGTTGCTAACGACCGTCCAAGTGACGTCCGCCGTCCGGCGCCAGCGCAGGTTGAAGGTGGTGACAACAAGCAGCTCAGCCCAGGACAGCAATGCGCTGTTGTAGGTGATGTTCTGGGCCTGAAGTCCCGACGGCGTAGGACAGGACGAAACTTGGGCAGAAATGTAAAGGTGGTAGCATTGGGTGGCACTGAAGGCACCGCCATAGCCGTATACATGGGCGTAGTAGGTGCCCGGTGCAGCCCCGGAGAAATTGATATATTCGCTGGTAGTGCCCCCGTTCTGGGAAATAGAGAGTTGCGTCCCTCCGGCATCGAGCAGTTCCAGGTCATAGTCGCCGGCCAGCCCACTGAGGTTCATGTTGATGTTACTGGTCGAAGCCACGGTGAAGCTGTAATAGTCCTCGTCCGCTGCGGTCGCGATCAACGCATCCATGGAAACCGGGACGGCAACGGCCCCTGCGGTGCCCAGGCTATTGTTCGGCTCCACGAAGTCCGGGCAGGGTGCCACGGTGGTAAAGGTGGCGATGGCCGAATACGTGGACATCTCAGCACCACACTCGGAAAGCACCCGGAAGTCGTACGCGGTCTCTTGCGCCAGGCCCGTCAGTGCATAATTACTGTCGGTCAGCCCTGTCACCGTGGTCCAGCCACCGCTTGGTGAAAGCCTCCATTGCAGGGTGTAAGCGGTAGCCCCGGCCGAGGCCCACGTGAGGTTTGCTGAATTCACGGTGATCATGTTGGCACTGAGCCCAGTTGGCGGATCGCAGGAGGTACCGCAGACGGCCAAGCAGGTCGCTGCGTTCACCCGGCCTACGATCAACGCCGCAGGCTGTGGGCCAAAACCGTTCACGAACTTGATCCCTGCACTGACCAGGTGGCAATAGCTCATGATCGTACCACCGACCGCGGACGATGGTACCGGAGCCGCTGGACAGGTTCCCTCCACATAACCAGCGGCAGGGCCACAACCGTCGATGGCCGTGTAGTCGCCGTTCCACGAGCAGGCATGCGTGTGCGGCGACGCCATATTGTGCCCTTGCTCATGCGTCACCACTTCCACGCTCCAACTGTAGGTGGGAACACTGCTGTAGCTGGAGCTGATACCGCTGAACGCCATCCGGTAACGCGTGCCGTTGCACAAGGTGTTCAACCAAGCGATGCCACCTCCCCCACGAAAAGCGAGCAAATGGGCCAGGTCACCGTTGAAGCTGGTGCGGTAGTCACCGAACTGGTCCAGCAACTCTCCGGAACTGTTGCTGGTATATGGGCTGGTAACGTCCCAAACGTACACTTCGGAAAGCGCCACATCGATCCCATCGTTCGCATAGATGATGGAGCTTTGGTTGAAGAGGCCGGTGACGTAGTTCGTGGCGTTGGTCACGCTGCCCTTGTTGACGAAAATGTCATTGTCCACCTCCCAGTAAAAGCGCACGCACCGCGTGGTCCGTTCCCCCGGAGCTGCCGGTACGGGGTGGCTCGCATCTCCCGGCACCTCCCTGACATCGCATTGCGCACCGGGACTTCCGCGCAGGTCCTGCTCCCGGTAGAAGACATGAAGCCCATCCCGGTCGTTGTCCAAGCGACCGATCACCCGCTGGCCGTCGGCATCGGCCAACAGGCCCATCACTTGGTCGGGGAAAACACTGATCGCCGCGATGGAGCCCGGTTCGCCACGCACCATGCCTTGGTAATGCACCGAGGCTGTTCGCCGCACTGGCAGGTCCGTGCTCGCTTGCACCACGCGGAAATCCGAGGTGGTGATGTCCACCTTCTCGAGGTCCAGCACCACGGGGCCGTTCGCGCCGGGGACTGAAAGGCTGATATGGTGAGGCTGCCTTCCGAGGACGTCTGCCGCTTTGGTCGGATCGAAGCGCAATACCGTAGCCCGATAGCACGCCCGCGACCAAAGTGCGTCCGTGGCAGCGGATGTGGCCACCGGAGTGAACAGTTCAACTGGCTCAAAAGCGACGCCCCGGGACTGTATGGCCTGAATGTGCTCCGAGACCAAGCCACCGGAACGGGCTTGGCTGAACAGGGAGAGCAAAAGGAAAAACGAAGCGAAAAAGGCGGCGGAGCGACGGATCATGGGCAGTTCGGATCAAGACCTTGAATGGCCCGACCGTCACGAAGCTAACTGTTCAGGAGAAAGCCTATCATATCTTTTCGACAAGCAGTAGCTCTTGACCGGGCCCATAGGTCCGGATCGCGACCGATGAGCGCTCCTTGGCATGTCAAGGAGCACAACTCAGCTATTCCGTCCCCACTTTCCATGGCCGCTGATCGGGTCAGGAACGGGATTACCGGGAGACCGTAGGGTACCTCGAAGAACCTCGAACCGATGGCACAAGCGCTTATCGTTCGTGACAGCCAAGGCGCGACGAAAGGAAGTTACCCGAAGGTAACTGACTGAGGAGCAACGCAGGATGGCCGAACGAGAACGCTTGCCCGAAGGGGCGACGCGCAGCATCGCTGACACGGGAGCGAGGTTCTTCGAGGTACCCCGTACCGGACAGGCCTACAGGACAGAAGGTGCTATCATTGCAGCATGTCCAAGAGCACGGCCGAAATTCCCATTTCCGCATACCGGAAATGGAAATGGTTCATCCATGGATGCTTTCTGTTGTTGGCCATACTTGCTGTCCACTTCCGCTACGAGCGCCTCTACGCTGATTCTTCCTACTATCTGTTGCACACCTTGGACACGGGTCTGCCCTGGGTGGACCATGAACGCTACTCGCTTGTACTTGCCGAACTCCCCGCTTTGGTGGCGCTCTACGCAGGCTCTTCATTAAGCGGGATCATTCTGGTGTACTCTTTGGGACATGTCCTGTGGGCATGGCTGGCAGCGGTGTGGTGTATGCGGATGGCGCGCCCTGAACTGGCCGTTGCCGTGGCCTTGCTACAGTTCATCGGACAGACCTGGCTGTTCTTCTCACCTATGATGGAGATCTGCTACGGGGCCACCGCCGCCGTGGTACTGCTGGGCTATTGGCAGGCGGACCCCGTTCCACGCAGTTCGAAATTGGCCGTATGGTCTTTCTTGGCCCTGCTTCTGGTGACCAGCCACCCGGAGCATGCGATCACTTTTCTGGTGATCACCACCGTGGTATGGGCAGGGAATGGCAGGAAATGGCGGACCCTTTTGATGGCCGTGGGGCCATTGGCGGTCCTGGTGTTCATCAAGGTGTTCTTCCTGAGCGAGTATGAAGAAGGCAAATTGGGCAATGCCTGGAACGGGGATCTACGCTGGCTCCACCCGGCCTATGCATGGAAAGTGGCGGTCCTGTTCCTGAGCCATTTTCCGGACCTCATCGCACTGGCTCTTTTCGGGCTGATCATCTCCGTGCGCCGGGGTTCACTGCTCCCGGCCGTGCTCCTGCTTGCAGGGACCCTGGTCGTGGTGTTGGTGGTCAATACCGCCATGGACGCCACTGACGCTTCGCGATACATTGACTCCGCATATTTCCCCGCCTTCACGTTGCTGGTGATCCTTGGTGTCTCCGGCCTGCCCCGCCTGGGTCCGCGTTCGACATGGGCTGCTTTGATCTGCCTGATAGTTCTGGTGGGTGTGAGGTCTTATTTCATCACGGAACAAGGCAGGCAATTGGCCTTGCGGACACGGACCATCATGGCGATCACTTCGGCGTGTGGGCAACAAGGTCACGAAAAATGCTTGATCCCTGCGGGTTTCATGGATCCGTTCGGCTGGGGGTGGGAATGGAGCCTGCCCATGGAGGCCCTGCTGATCAGCAAGGCGGAATCGGGAAAAACCGTCAGTCTGATCACCACCGAAGACCTGGCGTTCGACAGCGCGTATGCCCACCTGCCGGACAGTGTGATGCTCCTGCGACGTTGGGAACCCAAGCCCATCCACAAGGTCAGGCCCATGTTCCAAGTCGAGCCCGGCCCCTATTCCAGTTTGGACAGTACCGACCTCCTTCCTTGACCTCGCCGGGAGTACTTCACGATGCACCAGATGGCCCGAAGCCCGTCCCGCCAGCCGATCTTCTTCCCGTCCGCAGCGGTCCGGGCACGATAACGGACCGGCACCTCCGCCCAACGCAGTTCCCTTCGCCGCGCCAGCAAGGCAGTCACCTCCGGCTCAAAACCGAAGCGCTCTTCACGCAACTCCAGATCCCTGGCCACTTCAAGTGGCATCAACTTATAGCACACCTCCATGTCGCCAATGTCCAAGCCCGTGAGCCGGTTGCTGAGCCATGTCAAAAACCGGTTCGCCAGATAGCTCCCACGGGGAAAGCCCGGATACGGGGGACCATTGTGGAACCGGTGGCCGTATACCACGTCCGCTTCCCCGCTAAGCAGCGGGCCGAGCAGGGCAACAAGATCGTTCGGGTCCAGTTCCAGATCGGCGTCCTGTACCACCATCAACGTCCCTGTTGCGGAATGGATCCCCCTATGTATGGCCGCGCCCTTACCCCGGTTCATGGGCTGGCGTTCCAAGCGTACCAGACCTTGCCCTTCGTCCGCAATGAATTCCTCCACCGTCCGCACCGTACCGTCCGTGGAGCTGTCATCCACCACGATCACCTCCTTGCCCATTCCCTCCGGTAGCTCAAGCGCCACCAGTTCCTTCAGGACGGCCGCGATGGTCCGCGCTTCATTGTAAGCGGGCACAAGAATGGAGAGGGTATGCGCTTGGATGGCGGGGATAATTGGGGAGTATCAGTTTGGCCAGTGAGGAGTGATCGTATACTCAGCATTCCCCTCACGGCTGCCTTGAACGCCGGACATCCGGCCTACTTCAACCCGCGCTTCTCCAGCAACGGCCCCACCTCGGGGTCCCGGCCGCGGAAGTCGCGATAGCGCTCGCCCGCATCCCTGCTGCCGCCCTGTGAGAGGATAGTGGCGCGGTAATGCATGCCGTTGGCGCTCGTCATCCCGCCGTGCTCCTCGAACCATTGGAAGGCATCAGCCTCCAGCACTTCGGCCCAGAGATAGGCGTAGTAACCGGCCGCATAGCCGCCGCCCCAGATGTGGCTGAAGTAGCAGGTGCGGTAGCGTGGCAGCACCATCGGCAGGTCCAGTCCGTAGTTGGCCAGCGCGGCTTTCTCGAACTTGGGCACGTCCTGAACCGGCGCGTCGGCTGGCAGCATGTGCCACTGTAGGTCCATGAGCGCGGCGGCGAGGTATTCAGTTGTGGCAAAGCCCTGGTTGAATTTGCTGGACTTCTTGATCTTGTCCACCAAGGCTTTCGGCATGGCCTCACCGGTCTTGTAGTGCTTGGCGTATTTAGCGAACACCTTCGGGTCCGAGGCCCAGTTCTCGTTGAATTGGCTGGGGAATTCCACGAAGTCGCGAGGCACGTTGGTGCCGGAGAAGAAAGGATACTGCTGCTTGCTCAATAGCCCATGGAGGGCGTGGCCAAACTCGTGGAATACGGTGGTCACCTCATCGAAGCTCAGCAGCGCGGGCTGGCCCTCGGCGGGCTTCTGGATGTTCATGTTCTGGGTGACGATGGGCTTCTCGTCCAGCAACCCGCTCTGGTCTTGGAAGCTGTCCATCCATGCACCACCTTGCTTGTTGTCTCGTGCGAAATAGTCGGCGTAGAACAGGCCGATGGTGCTGCTGTCCGCGTCGAACACCTCGAACACGCGCACCTCAGGCCGGTAGGTGGGCAGGTCCTTCCGCTCCTTGAAGCTGATGCCGTACATCCGTTCCGCGGCGAAGAAGACGCCGTCCTGCAGCACGCGGTCCAGCTCGAAGTAGGGCTTGATCTGGCTTTCGTCGAGGTCGTATTCCGCCTTGCGCACTTTTTCGGCATAGAAGTCCCAGTCCCAAGGCGCGAGCGTGAAGCCTCCCTTCTCCTTGTCGATCACGGCTTGCAGCTTGGCGGCTTCGGCTTTCACGTTCTTCACGGCGGCGGGCACCATGCCGGTGAGGAGCTTCACGGCGGCATCGGGCGTCTTGGCCATCTGGTCGTCCAGGGAATAGGCCGCGTAGTTCGGGAAGCCGAGCAGTTTGGCACGTTGGGCGCGCAGTTGCGCAAGACGGCTCACGGTGGAGCGCTGATCGGAGGAATCCCCCAGCATACCGCGGTTGATGGAAGCGTTGAAGATCCGCTCGCGCAACGCCCGGTCCTTGAGCTCCGCCAGCACGGGTTGCGTGGTGGTGTTCTGCAAGGTGATCAGCCACTTGCCCTCATGTCCTTTGTCCTTGGCGGTGGTAGCGGCGGCCTCGATATCCGCTTCGGTCATGCCGTCCAACTGGGCCTTGTCTTCCACCAGCACGGTGGCCTTGTTCACTTGCTTCAACAAGTTTTCACTGAACAGCGTGCCGAGGGTGGATTCTTCCTTGTTGAGCGCACGCAGGCTCTTCTGGTCGGCCTCGTTCAACAGGGCGCCGGCACGGACGAAGCGCGTGTAGTAGCGGTCGATGAGCCGAGTGGAAACACTGTCCAGGCCCAATGACCCGCGTTGGTCGTACAGGCTTTTAACGCGGGCGAAGAGCTTCGGGTCGAGGTTAATGGCGTCGCTGTGTGCGGCCAGTTTCGGTGCGATATCGGTATTCGTGGCCTGTAGGCTATCGTTGGTGTTGCAGGCCACAAGGTTGAAGAACACCTTGCTGGCACGGGTGAGCTCCTGTCCGCTCTTCTCCAAGGCGATGATGGTGTTCTCAAAGGTGGCTGCGTCCTTGTTGTCCGAGATGGCCTTCACTTCCTCCAGTTGCTTGCTCATCCCCTCCTCCATCGCAGGACCGAAGTCGCCGTTGTGGATCTTGGTGAAGTCCGGCGCGCCGAGGTAAAGCGTGCTTTCGGAGGCAAAGGGATCTTCGTGGGCCGGTGCGGTCGTTGGCATTTCTTTTTTCGTGGTGTCACTCGTTCCGCAGGAGGCGGCGAGCAGTAGTACGGACAACGCGGCGAGGGAATGGTTCATGCGGAAATGGGAATGGGAGGGCGAATGTAGCGGACCGATAATGGACAAGGATATTGAGAACCAATAATAAAAATCTGTCTGAAGCTGTCTCAGGCCTTGTGTGTCTCCCGCGCCATCCGCCAGCGCCCCAACAGCACGCCCCCGATCACCAGTGCCATTACGATGCCCTGCATGATCAGGCCTTGCAAGGTGGCATGTATCCCCAACAAAGGCACCGATATGAAACGTACCATGGTGGCGTGCAGCACGCCCGCTTCCTGTAGCGCGGCCACACCGTTCCCCGTGAAGACCACCGCCATCAGCGCCAACAGACCGGCGGTTGCGGCGAAGAAGGGCCCGATGGGCAGGCGCACACTGAATTTCAGGATGGCACCGCCAATGACCGCCAGCAGTATCGCCGCCGCACCGATACCGCCCAAGACCGCTTGTTGGCCTGCTGGTCCGGCTTGGCTGAGCAAGGTCTCGTAGAAAAGGATGATCTCGAAGAGCTCGCGATAGACCGCCAGGAAGGAAATGCCTGCGAGCGTCCAAAGCGTACCCTTGCCCAGCGCGGAGTCAACCTTCTCCCGGATGAAGTGCTGCCATGCCTTGGTATTGGACTTGTTGTGGAGCCAATAGCCTACATAGAGCAACATGGCCGCTGCGAGCAAGGCGGTAACACCTTCGGTCATTTCGCGGTTTGCACCGGAGATCGAGATCACCGTACGCGCCACAAACCATGTGAGGATGCCCAGCACCACCGCAGCGATCCATCCTGCATGGATCCAGGCCAACGCATCGCGGCGACCGGTCTTGATCACCAAGGCGATGATGGCCGCGAGCACAAGGATGGCCTCCAAACCCTCGCGCAGCAGGATCAGCAGGGAACTGATGAAGGCCGCCGTGGTGGAGAGCCCATCGCCGGAGAGCTTTTCGTCGGCACGGTCCAGCAGGACGTTGATGCGGGCGATGCTTGCGGAAACCGAATCCGCTGGCGCGTTGGCACCGATAGTGGAGCGCAGGGCCATCATTTCGTGTTCGGTCTGCTTCCGCAGCGGGGCGTCCACATTGTCCAGCGGTGCTTCGATCAACTCGAAGCCTTCGAGGTAGGCGCTGATGGACAGCTGACTTGCTGTGGCCAGGTCGCCGCTGCGGTACGCCTCCAGCGCGGCCTGCAACTGGGCCCGAGTGATGGCCAGCGGCGAGGGAGCCGAAGCCTTAACCGCTTCCGGATGGGCGATCAGGAAGGCCAGTACCGCAGCCCGGTCGGCACCATGCTGCTGTTCCACTTCCAACGGCGTGGCGGTCACAAGCGCGCGCAGGCCCGTGAACTGATCCGTGCCTTCACCTTTATTCCATAGTGCTTCGCCTTGCTTGACCAATGCGGAATTGATGCCAACACTTGCTGCGTAAAATGCGAGGTTCCAACGTTCGGCATCCGTCAACGCGCCGTATCCCAGCATCGAAGTGCCTTCCACCCCGAGCGTGATGGTGTTGTACAGGCCGAACGGGCTGCGGACATCCATGGCCTCCGTGTCGTGGAAGTTGCGCGGTGCCGGTTCCAAGCCTTCAGCTTGTGGGCCGTCGCCGGCACCGGTCGGCCCGTGGCAGGAGGCGCAATGGGCGATGTAAAGCGTCCTTCCACGTGCAAGGTCCGGGACCTGTTTGGGTGCCACGGTAACGCCGTAAGCCAAGATCACATCCCCGCGCAATGCCTTGGCCAAGGCGGCCACTTCCGCACCGTCCGCCTTTTGCGCGATCCGCTCCCGCAGTTTGCGCGCTTCGGCCATGAGGTCTTTGCCACCTTCCTTTTTCGGCAATGCCTCCAGCAGCACCATTACCTGCTGCGCGAATTCCTGTTGTTCGGCATATTCCGCCGCGTCCAGCACCTGGCCGTCCTTCACGAAGACAGGGTAGTCCACGCTCACATAATCCAGCATATGGACCACGGTGCGGGCCTGGTCCTCATTCCCCGGTACGGCCACCGCCCAGGATCGGATACCGAATGCCAGGAAAAGGATGAGGAATAGCCGGAGCGTGCGCATCAAACGTTGAACAAGAAGTGCATCACGTCGCCGTCCTTCACCACATATTCCTTCCCTTCCACCCGCAGTTTGCCGGCCGCCTTGGCCCCGGCTTCGCCTTTCAGCGTTACAAAGTCATTGAAGGCGATCACCTCGGCGCGGATGAAGCCTTTTTCGAAATCGCTGTGGATCACACCGGCGGCCTGCGGAGCCGTCATGCCTTGGTGGATGGTCCAGGCGCGTACCTCCTGTACCCCGGCGGTGAAGTAGGTGGCCAGCTTGAGCAGGTCGTAAGCGGCATGAATGAGCTTGTTGACGCCGGGCTCCTTCAGGCCGATATCCTGCAGGAACATCTCACGCTCCTCGGCCGTCTCCATGCTGGCGATCTCCGCCTCGATGGCCGCAGTGACGAAAATGACCTCGGCGTCCTCACTGGCCACGGCCTTGCGGACGGCTTCCACGTAGGCGTTGCCGGTCACTGCGCTCTTCTCCTCCACGTTACACACATAGAGCACGGGCTTGCTGGTGAGCAGTTGAAACTCGTTGAGCAGCGCGGGGTCGTCGTTGGCCGTCACCACCGTACGGGCGCTTTCACCCTTTATCAGCGCCTCCCTGATGCGGCTGAGCAGCTCGAAGCGGCGCTTGGCCTCCTTCTCCCCGATCTGCGCCTGCTTCTCCACTTTCTTCAGCCGGGCTTCAACCGTTTCGAGGTCCTTCAGCTGCAGCTCGATGTCGATGACCTCTTTGTCCCGGACGGGGTCCACACTACCGTCCACGTGCACCACGTTGGGGTCGTCGAAGCATCGGAGCACGTGCAGGATAGCGTCACACTCGCGGATGTTGCCTAAGAACTGGTTGCCGAGGCCTTCGCCCTTGCTGGCACCCTTTACCAGACCGGCGATGTCCACGATCTCCACCGTGGTGGGCAGAATGCGCTGGGGGTTCACGATCCCCGCCAAGGCATTGAGGCGCGGGTCCGGCACGGTGATGATGCCCGTGTTGGGCTCGATGGTGCAGAACGGGAAATTGGCCGCTTGGGCCTTCGCGCTGCTGACACAATTGAACAAGGTGCTCTTCCCCACATTGGGCAGCCCCACGATACCACACTTCAAACCCATGCTTTCCTTGGAATTGTCGCCCTTCGATTTTCCGGCGGGCCGCGAAGGTACTTCTTGGCCCGTCCACGGAGATCGCCGTGGACAGCCTCAATGGAAAGCCCGATCGGTCTCCAATATGGGTCGGCCATATACAGGTCCAACACGACCGGACCAGACCCGGCGATTGCATCGCCCGGGGCCGGTTCCATGCTAAAAACCCCTGATAGTCATGCATTTCAGCAGCAACCACGACAGACCGGGAGTCCTCCGCCAACATGTCCTTCAACGCATGAACTACGATCGGGCGCATGCCCGTCGGGGACGTCCGGACGGGCTGAATGATTAGCTTCGCCATGCAAACGATCCATGTCGGAGAAAAACCCAGGTCCATTACCCATCCCTTTGGAAGCAAGGGCTGAAACGTTCCGCATCCTCTTTACTTCAGCCCCACCGACGATCAGAAGCCTGTAAAAAGCCGTCCGCTCCTTACTTTCGCACACATCCAATCGACACCATGAAGCTTTTTCCTCTCGTCCTCTCGTTGACCACGGCCTCCGCACTGCTGACCACCGGAGCCCTGCATGCCCAATCCCAGCAATGGTGTGGCATCGATGCGGCCCGCCAGGTCTTGATCTCGGAAAACCCCGACCTGCTTCACCAAGCAGCTGAATACGAGCTTGGCCTTCAGGCATACCTGCAAGCCAGGGCCGGCCTGCGCGATGACGAGGACACGGTCGTGTACCACATCCCGATCGTCTTCCATGTCCTGTATGACCCCTCCTCATTATCGGACGCGCACAACGTCAGCGATGCGGCCATATACAATGCGGTGAACCAATTGAACATCCGATACAGGAAGCAGAACGCGGACCAAGATCAGATCTGCTGTGGTTTTGAAGCCATCGCGGCGGATGCACGCCTCCAGTTCGACCTGGCCACCAAGGACCCCTTTGGCAACTGCACCAATGGCATTGACCGCATTACGACGCTGCGTGGCACTGCGGCAAATGACTACTCCAAGCTGGATCCGTGGTTCAGGGACCACTACATGAACATCTGGGTATGCAATTCGATCAACTCGCCTTTTGTGGCCGGTTATTCCAACTACCCCAGTGATGTGCAGGGCGATATCGGTGCGCTGCGTGACGGGGTCATGATCGAATCCACATCCTTGGTCTCCTTCGCCCTGACCCATGAGATCGGCCACTACCTGAACCTTCAGCACGTGTGGGGGAACAACAATGACCCCGGGTTGGTATGTGGTGACGATGGTGTGGACGACACCCCGGTGACCAAAGGCTACGACCTGTTCTGCCCCGGATAGGACAACTGTTCGATCTGCGACCCGAACGTCCAGGAGAACTACCAGAACTATATGGACTACTCGTACTGCTCGGTGATGTACACCGAGGGCCAGCGCGACCGCATGCGCGCCGCCTTGAACAGTGACGTTAGCGGACGCCGCACCCTGTGGCAGGAGGCCAACCACGCATATACCGGTATCGGCGACCATGAAGTGACCTGCGGGCCGGAGGCCGATTTCTACGCGCTCGACCATTTCGTCTGCCAAGGCACTCCGGTCCGCTTCAAAGACAATTCCAAGCGTGCCACACCCACTTCTTGGGCTTGGACATTTGATGGTGGCAACCCAGCCACCTCCACGGAGGAGAACCCCATCGTTTCCTTCGATCAGCCGGGCGAACATGCCGTGACCCTTACCGTGGGCAACGATCACGGGTCCAGCAGCACGACTAAATACAATTCCTTTATCGTCGGTGCCGACTACAGCGAAGTGGACGGTCTGCTCCACGAAGCCTTCAACGATCTCAATGATTACTGGCGCTGGCCCACGCTCAACCTCGAGGGTAACAACTCCTACTGGCAATGGAACGACCAGGTGGGACACGACGCTCCTGGAAGTGCCGTATTAAACGCGTCAGATACGTACACCTTGATCCAGGACGCGGTCTTCCCGAGCGATTTCCATGACAAGGACCTGCTGGTGATCCCGATGCTCGACCTGCGTTTCGTCCAAAACCTGTCGGTGAGCTTCTGGTATGCCTACAGCAGCCAGACCGGTATCCCCTCAGAGATCACGGAGAACCTGAAGGTCTACGCATCCACGAGCTGCGGCATGAACTGGAGTTCCAGCCCGATCTTGACGCTTACCGGCCCAAACCTCGTGACGGCCGGCGTTCAATCGCCCGGTTACGTCCCCTTGGCGAACGAATGGCGCCAGGCGACTTTCAACCTCTCGAGCTTTTACGCCAAGAACAATGTCCGCCTGAAATTCGAGTATTCCTCCGGCCTGTACTCCAATGATATTTTCATTGACGACGTGAACATCGAGGGCACCAATGTGGGCATCGACGAACTCTCGCAAAGTGGCGGCATGAGCCTGATGCCCAACCCCGCCAGCAACAGCCTCACCGTTGCTTTGGACATGGCCGGCGCCCCCACCGGTACGCTCACCTTCCTCGACATGACCGGAAGGTCCGTGTACAGCCAAGCCGTTTACGCCAACGAGGAGCAATTGCACTTTGATCTCGGCAAGATGGGCCTCACCAGCGGTGTCTACCTCGTGCGTCTGAAACATGCCAACGGCCAGCGCGTGGAAAGACTCGTGGTGCGCTGAGGAAGCAAGCGTGCGAAATACCATGGGGGCCCGGAACGGGAAGCCGCGTGCATGAGTGTGGAACACAACGGGGGAAATCCCCCCCTTCCATTACTTTCGCGCCCCTCGAACCCACACCATGAAGCTCTTTTCCCTCGTTTTCCTTTTGGCCTTATCCCCGGTACTGCTGACCACAGGGAACCTGCACGCACAGGCCCCGGACCGGTGCGGCGCGGATGAGGTCCGCCAGCACATGATCGCTGGAAATCCTGACCTGCTCCACCAAGAAGCCGAATACGAGCATGGCTTACAGGAATACCTGCAGGCCAAGGCGGGGCTGCGTGATGATGCGGACACGATCGTGTACCGCATCCCGATCGTCTTCCACATCCTCTTTGACCCCACCACGGGATCGGATGCGCACAACATCAGCGATGCGCAGGTCTACAGTGCGATGAACATCCTGAACCAGGACTACGCCAAGCTGAACGCGGACACCACGCAGGTCTGTTGCGGTTTCCTTTCGCGGGCGGCCAACACGCACATACAGTTCCAATTAGCCACCAAAGACCCCTTCGGCAATTGCACCAACGGTATTGACCGCATCACCACGCAGCGGTCCACCTTGGCCCAGAACTACGCCAAGCTCCACCCCTGGTTCCGCGACCACTACCTCAACGTCTGGGTGGCCAACAGCATTGGCTCGGTCGCTGATTTCGGCGTGTCCGGATATGCCATGTTCCCCTCCGATGTGCAGGATGTGAACGGTTCCCTGATCGACGGAGTAATGATGTTGAACACATATTGTGGTGACATCGGCACCAGCAGTCCCGGTAGTTCGCGCACGCTCACCCATGAGATCGGCCACTGGCTCAACCTCCAGCATGTCTGGGGGAATGGAACGGTCGCACAGTCCTGCGGCGATGATGGCGTGGCGGACACCCCGGTCACCAAGGGATGGCAATTCTGCCCCGGTGCTGAACAGTCGAAGGTGTGCAACCCCGATTCTTTCGAGAACTATCAGAACTACATGGACTACTCCTTCTGCGAGCACATGTTCACCAAGGGACAGCGGGACAGGATGCGTGCTACCTTGGAAAGTCCCGTCAGTGGACGGAGCAGTCTCTGGCAGGAGGCCAACCACCAGTATACCGGGACCGCCGGGCATGAATTGACCTGCGGGCCCGAGGTCGATTTCTACGCGCTCGACCATTTCGTCTGCCAAGGCACCCCGGTCCGCTTCAAGGACAACTCCAGGCGCGCCACGCCCACCTCTTGGGCATGGACCTTCGAAGGAGGCAACCCCGCCACATCCACGGAAGAGGACCCCATCGTTTCCTTCGATGGACCGGGATACCATGCCGTGACCCTTACCGCGGGCAACGACTTCGGTTCCAGCACCACCACCAAGTGGTTCACCTTCATAGTGGGTGCTGACTACAGCCAAGTGGACGGCCTGCTCCATGAGCCCTTCAACACGAACAACGACTTCCAGCGTTGGCCCACGCTCAACATCGAGGACAACAACTCCTACTGGCATTGGAACGACCAGGCTGGCCATGATGCACCAGGTAGCGCCATGTTGAACGCTTCAAACACATATACATTGGTACAGGACGGGCTCGCTCCGAACGAATTCCATGATAAGGACCTCTTGGTGACCCCGATGCTCGACCTGCGCTTCGTCCAAAACCTGACAGTAAGCTTCTGGTACGCATACAGCTCACAGACCGGAAACCCGTCCCAGATCACGGAAAGCCTTAAGGTATACGCATCCACGAGCTGCGGAAAGAGCTGGAGCTCCACCCCGAACTTGACCCTTGCCGGAGCAAACCTCGTGACCGCCGGCGTTCAATCGCCCGGTTACGTCCCCATAGCGAACGAATGGCGCGAGGCGACTTTCAACCTCTCGAGCTTTTACGCCAAGAATAATGTCCGCCTAAAGTTCGAATATTCCTCCGGCCCGGCCTCCAATGACCTTTATATCGACGACGTGAACATCGATGGCGTTAACGTGGGCATTGATGAACTCGCCCAAAGCGGCGGCATGGGCCTGATGCCCAATCCTGCCAGCAACAGCCTCACCGTGGTGCTGGACCTGGCCGGTGCATCCACCGGTACGCTCACCTTCTTGGACATGACCGGAAGGACCATCTACGACCAAGTAGTGAACGCCGACGAAGAGCAATTGCACTTCGACCTCGGCAAAATGGGCCTCACCAGCGGGGTGTACTTAGTGTGCCTGAAGCATGTCAACGGCCAACGCGTGGAACGGTTAGTGGTGCGCTAAGGTCAAGCCAAAAGCAAAACCCGACATGAAGGGGCCGCCTCGACTTGAGGCGGCCCCTTTCTCCTTACGGAGCATGTGATCCTACAACCGCTCGTTCGCCAGGTTCGCCAAGGCACTGCGCTCGCCTTTCTCCAAGGTGATGTGCGCGAAGAGCGGATCGCCCTTGGCCTTGTCGATGAGGTAGCTCAGGCCGTTGCTCTCGGAATCCAAGTAGGGCGTATCGATCTGGTGAACGTCACCGGTGAAGACGATCTTGGTGCCTTCGCCCGCGCGGCTGATCACCGTCTTCACCTCCAAGGGCGTGAGGTTCTGCGCCTCGTCAACGATGAAGAATATGTTGCTGAGGCTACGACCTCGGATGTAGGCCAGCGGGGCCACGGTGATCTTCTCGTTCTCCACCATCTCATCGATCCGCTTCAGCGTGTTGTCGTTCTTCTCAAAATTCCCGCGGATCAATTTCAAGTTGTCCCAGATCGGCTGCATGTACGGGTCCATCTTGCTCTGGATGTCCCCGGGCAGATAGCCGATGTCCTTGTTGCTCAGCGGCACCACCGGGCGGGTGACGAAGATCTGGCGGTAGTCGCGCCGTTGCTCCAGCGCGCAGGCCAATGCCAACAGGGTCTTGCCCGTTCCGGCCGCTCCCTGCATGGTGACGAGCTTGATCTCGGGATCGAGCAGGGCGCTCATCGCCAATGCCTGTTCGGCGTTCTTCGGGCCGATGCCGAACACGGCGTGCTTCTCCACGCGCGTCACGGTGCGCTGGCGTGGATCGTACTTCGCCAGCACGCTCTTCTTCCCGTTCTTGAGGATGAAGAAGTGGTTCCCCTTCGGTTCCTCACCGATCTTTTCTACAGGGACCGAGCCCTTGATGAAGAGGTCATCGATGGTGCTTTCGTCCATCCGCTCCTCCACCGTGAGCCCGTTGAACAGGTTGCGGCCAAGATCACGCACCTTGCCGGTCAGGAAATCCTCCGCTACGATGTTCAGGCTTTTGGCCTTCAGGCGCAGCGCGATGTCCTTGCTCACCAGCACCACCTTGCGGTCCTTGTTCTGGCGCTGGAGCGTGAGCGCCGCATTGAGGATCTGGTGGTCGTTCTTCCCGTCCTGGAACACCTTGGTGGCATCCACGCCATTGAGGTCGTGCTTGGCCACCACCTTGAACTGGCCCTTCGTGGGGCCGTTCAAGGGCACCCAGTCAGTGAGCAGGTCATGCTGCACGATGCCGTCGAGATGGCGAATGAACTCCCTTGCCTCGAAGTTGATGGTATCGTTTCCCTTTTTGAAGGTATCGAGTTCTTCCAGCACTTGTATGGGGATGGCCACGTCATGCTCCTGAAAGCTTTCAATGGCCGAATGGTCGTACAGGATCACCGAGGTGTCCAAGACGAAGATCTTCCGGTCCTTCTTCTTCATGTACTTGTGTTCGGGCTTGGCCAAATGTGGGAGGCACAGCAGGGCGAAAGCAGGTCCGAGCGCCGCAGTTTTGCACGATCGATCGTGGCCTGACGACCTCACCGCTGTTAATTCATCCATACACCACGCCATTGCCGTCCACAAGAAATAACCTTGTACCTTCAAGCCCGTTCGTGCACCAAGGAAAAGTCAAGTGTGCATGCGGTCTTAACTAAAAACCCTTAACCTCCGGACAAAATGATGACACACGACACCCGATCGGGCGGACGCATGTTGCGCAGCCTGCCTTGGCATACCGCAGCTCTCGCTGCAGTGCTTGCCTTCACGACCAGCACCAACGCACAGGTGGTGCTCAATGAGCAATTCACCGGTGGCGCCAGCACCACGGGATTTACCGTGGCGGACACGGCCAGTGATTGCTCGTGGATCTACGCACCGGGAGGTCTTACCCCCGATGCCTTCAGTCAGCTCGGTGGCGGGGCCTTGCCCACAGGTGCCGGGTTCGACACGGACTTCGTATTTCTGGATTCCGATGAATGCGGTGCCAGCGGCATTACAGTGAACAGCTACTTGATCTCCGCACCCTTCGACGCTTCGGCGACAGGCAGCTACATCCTGTCGTTCTCCCAACAGTTCAGGGCCCGCTTGGCATCTTTCGGCCGCGTCGAGGTCTACGACGGGAACACATGGAACCAGGTCGCCAACTACACGACCACCAACGTTGGATATCCCAATCCGGCGGTGACCACTTCGATCAACATCACGACCGCCACGGGTGGATCGGCCGCCGCGCAGATACGCTTCCAGTTCAGCGCTGGCTGGGACTGGTGGTGGGCATTGGACAATATCATGATAGAACGCGTGAGCTGCGCCGCACCTGAAGATCTGGCCGTAACAGGAATCACCGTGGAAGGCGGCATCATCGGCTGGATGGACAACGGCAGCGCCGGTTACGAATGGGCGGTGACCGCAGGCGGGCTTCCTGACGGCAACAACGAACTCGCCAGCGGCGACGGCACGGGCATGACGATCATCGGTCTGCAAAGCGGCACGCCGTACACGGCGTTCGTGAGGTCCGACTGTGGCGATGGCACCTTCAGCAACTGGAGCAACGGTTTCCCATTCACCACCGGCATCACCAATGACGAGTGCAGCGGTGCGATCGCCCTCACCGTGAACCCGGATTACAGTTGCGGAACGGTGACGGCGGGCACGGTGGCCGGAGCGACCGGCTCGGGCGTTACCTCGACATGCGGGGGCACGGCCGATGACGACGTCTGGTTCTCCTTCACCGCTACCGACACCGCGCACAGCGTGAGCCTGATCAACATCACCGGCTCCACTACCGACATGTTCATGGCCCTGTGGACCGGTGATTGCGGGAACCTGACGCTCGTTCCCGGTAGTTGCAGCGACCCGCAAAGCGCGTTCATGGCCGGCCTGACACCCGGCACTACCTATTACCTGCAAGTGTATACCTATACCAGCGCTCCGGGCCAGACCTCCACGTTCAACGTTTGTATCGGCACCCCGCCCCCGCCGCCCGCCAATGATGAATGCAGCGGAGCGGTCGCCCTCACGGTGAACCCGGACTATAGCTGCAGCTCGGTGACACCCGGCACGGTTGCCAGTGCCACGGCGTCCAATGTCACCAGCACCTGTGGTGGCACCGCCGATGACGATGTCTGGTTCAGCTTCACCGCAACGGACACCCTGCATCGCATCAGCCTCATCAACTTCACCGGCTCCACCTCGGACATGTACATGGCCCTCTGGAGCGGCGATTGCGGGAACCTGACGCTTGTTCCCGGCAGTTGCAGCGACCCCCAGACGCTGAATATCGGCGGATTGACGGTCGGGACCACCTACTACCTGCAGGTCTACACGTGGACATCCACTCCCAATCAATCGTCCGCCTTTGATGTCTGCGTAGGTACCGACTTCGGGCAGGCCGTCGGGGAAGTTGAACCACCGCATCAACTGGCCGTTTACCCCAACCCTGCCAGCACGGAGCTTTTCATCAACACCCCGACCGGTAAGCCCGTGCATGTGAAGGTGTTCGACATGGTAGGCCACTTGGCGATGGAACAGGACATGGCTACACGCCTTGACATCACCAGCCTCGCGCCGGGCAGCTACAGCGTGATGATCATCGATGAGAAAGGCACTGCGCGGTCCCACGCGCGCTTCGTGAAGCAGTGAGCAGTGTTCCGGTTAACATTGAACGAAAAGGCCTCCCGACATCGGGGGGCCTTTTTCTTTCCACCCTCCCGCCCCGGATCATGATCCGGAACTGCGCCATCGACCTTAAATTCGACGCATAAGGAAACCGGCACAAACGTGCAGATCTACCACCTGTTCCTTTTTCATCCATTCCATGGCCCATCACACTCCTCGTCCACTGACACTTTCTTACCGGTTTTTGCACCTCCTGCCCGTCTTCCTGCTCTTCGCGGCGCAAGTGAACGGACAGACCGGCACCATCACCATCGGCAACGGGAGTGTGACAACGCCTGATCTTCCGATCAACTCCTGTTACACGTACAACTATTCCCAGCTGATCTATTTGGCCGATGAGATCACTGCCACCAGCGGTGTGGCCGGCGACATCACGGCGATCCGCTTCCATCATGTGGCCGGGGCGGACGACCTCGGCACCGGCTGGAACGATTGGACCGTGTACATGGGCAGTACAGTACAGGCGGGCTTCAGCGGGACCTCCAATTGGGTGCCCTTTACCGAGCTGCAACAGGTGTTCTCAGGGACCGTCCAACCGGTGATCGGCAATTGGATGGAGCTGATGCTTGATACGCCCTTCCCTTGGGACGGCGTCCAGAACGTGGTGGTGGCCATCGATGAGAACAGCCCGGGCTTTGGTTGCACCGCGGCATGGAAGGCGTACAATGCCGGCAGCGAGAGAGCGTTGCTGTTCCGCAGCGACCCGGTGAACCCGGACCCGGCCTCACCTCCGGTCGCCAACATCGGACCATCGGACATCCTGCCTCAGATACAGTTCGAAGGTGCGGTGGCCTCTTGCCTGCCTCCGTCCGGCCTCACGGTGGAGCATATCACCCCCACTTCCCTCGATCTTACGTGGACCGACAACGCTTCGGACAGTTATTCCTACGAGGTGCGAAGCAGCGGCGGACCCGGATCCGGGTCTACAGGTCTATTTGCAGCCGGTAATGTCGTCTCGGGCTTGGCGGCCACTCCTGTGGAGAGCCTTCTGCCGAACACCGCGTTCTTCATCTATGTGCGCGGCACCTGCGACGGATCGCCTTCGTTGTGGAGCTATGCCGTGGAAGTGCGCACCCCTTGTGAGGCTGACGGGATCCCCTACACGGAGAACTTCGGCGGAAGCACGCCTCCCGCGATCCCCGCTTGTTTCTCCTCGGAAGCCGTGGTCGGCGGCATGTGGAACACAACGGCCGCCTCGCTTCCGGGCATGAGCGGGAATTGTGCGCATGCCGCATACGACCAAGTCTTCTACCCGGACGCCTGGCTCTTCACCACAGGGCTGAACTTGCAAGGAGGAACGAGCTATCGCCTCTCCTACCAATACGGCAACGGCAACCTTGCCACACAAGACAACCTTTCCGTTTATTACGGCACCGGGCGCACCGCATTGGACACCATTGCCATGATCGCGGAGCACCTCTCCATCAGTACCGTGAACACCCTCGCCAACACTGTGGATTTCACGCCGGACGACACCGGCGTGTACTACATCGGCTTCCACTACTTCGCCATGTCCGGAGGAAACCCGGGGCAGATGTTCCTGGACGACATCCACTTGGTTTTGTCACCAACGTGTGAACAAGTGCTCGAACTCACCGCCTTTGCAACGGGCCTGGACGCGGGGTCCGTTTCATGGGACGCCCCGGCGGATCCGCCCGCCGATGGCTACGATGTCTACTTCAGCACCAGCACGGTGCCACCGGACGCCGGGACCACGCCCAACTTCACGGCCGTGCCCGGTATCAGCCAACCGTTGACCAGCCTTGCAGAGGGCATACCTGTACATGTATGGGTGCGAAGCCGATGCTCCGATGCGGACCAAAGCACGTGGGCAGGACCGGCAGACTTCACACCGGGGACCTACCAGATCGGCAATGGCCCGGACGCGGATGGCTCCTACCCCATCAATTCCTGTTATGGGTACAACTACTCCCAGCAGATCTACCTCGCCAGTGAATACAACGGAAGCCCCACCATCACGCACATCCGCTTCAAGTACCAGGGCGGCTCCGCCGATCCTTCCTCCTGGTCGAACTGGACAGTGTACTTGGGCAACACCGGCCAAGCGGCCTTCAACAGCCAAACGGACTGGGTGCCATTCCCGTCGCTGGAACAGGTCTACACCGGAACGGTCACACCGGTGGCCGGCTCATGGATGGACATCACTTTGGACGCACCATTCACTTGGGACGGCACGAGCAACATCGTGGTGGCCGTTGATGAAAATAGTGTTGGTTTCAACTGCACGGCCCAGTGGTCGGCATTTCAGACGGGAGCAGCCCGTGGTTTGCTGTTCCAGAACGATGCGATCAACCCTGACCCCGCTTCTCCACCGCCCGCAAACCAAGGACCGGACGGCGCGATCGCACAGATCCAATTCGTCGGAAGTGCTCCAGTGGTATGCGATGAAGTGCCCATGCCCGGCGCCACCACGGGGCCAGGCAGCATCTGTCCGGGGATCCTGTTCACGTTGAGCATGGGAAACCCCACCACGACCAATGGGATCTCCCGGCAATGGCAGACCTCGACCAACGGAAGCATCTGGGCCGACGCGCCCGGCGCCAGCACGGGAACAAGCTATTCAACCTCGCAGGCCTCGGATACTTGGTACCGCGTGCAGGTGACCTGTGATGCCGCAGGCACCGGCACCAGCACGCCCTTGTTGGTCGCGACCGATCCGTTCAACACCTGTTACTGTACGAGCGTGGATTTCACTGCACAGGTGGAACCGATCTGCAAGGTCATTTTCGCGGGCATTGACAACGACAGCCCCGGCGCAGTGGACGGCTCACCGGCGGTGGAAGATTTCACCGATGTGCCAGCCGCCGAACTTGTGGCGGGTTCGGAATTCCCGATCGGCGTGACCGGAAATACCAACGGAAATCTGACCGACCGGATCACGGTCTTCTTCGACTGGGACCAGAACGGCCAGTTTGATGCCGCCGTTCCGTTGAGCAGCATCACCAACACGGATTGCGGCGTGCCCGCAACCGGGATCATCAGTGTCCCCATTGATGCGTTGGAGGGAACCTCCCGGATGCGCGTTGTCAAGAACGCGGGGCCTTCCCCGTTGGACCCTTGCGCCACATACAGCTACGGACAGGCCGAGGACTACTTGGTGAATGTCACGCTTCCGGACCTCTGTGATGCGCTGCCAACGCCGGGCAACACCACCGGTCCGGATCATGCCTGCCCTGATGTCCTCTTCACCATGGGCCTGGATAACCCCTCGTCATCGGTCGGAATAAGCTATCAATGGGAATTCTCGACCGATGGAAGCATCTGGACCGAAGCACCCGGGAACAGTATGGAAAGCCATTACTCGACCTCACAAACAGAACCCATGTGGTATAGGGCACAGATGACCTGTGACGTGGCCGGGACCACGGCCAGCGCCCCCTTGCACGTCGGCATCAACGCACCGACGGACTGCTATTGCAACACGCTCAGCTTTAGCTACCAAGTACAACCGATCTGCCATGTGTCCTTCGCCGGGATCGACAACAGCAGTAGCGGCACCTTCCCTTTGGAGGACTTTACCGCCACCACGCCGGGCGAAGTGGTCACCGGCTTCTCCTATCCCCTTTCGGTGAAGGGCTATTCAGACATCACAACTTCCCAAGTGGTGGCCTTCTTCGATTGGAATCAGGACGGCGTTTTTGATACCTCCGTCCCATTGGGAAGCATCACCAGTAATAGCTGCACCACGGAACTCACCGCCCTGGTGGCCGTGCCCATGTTCGCACTGGCCGGAAACAGCCGGATGCGCGTGCTGATCGGCGACTTCAACATTCCCTCCGACCCGTGCGACACCTACGTTTCGGGCCAAGGCGAGGATTACTTGATCCATGTTGCGACCGCACCGGTCTGCAATGCGTTGCCCCAACCCGGCAACACTACGGGCCCCGACAGCATCTGCCCCAACACACCCTTCACGCTCGGTATGGGGACGGTGACCCTCGAGACCGGCATCAGCTACCAATGGCAGCGCAGCACCGACGGGGCCATTTGGACCGATGCCCCGGGAAACAGTGATGAGGCCACCTTCACCACTTCACTGTCGGCCCCCACATGGTACCGGGCCGAGGTCACCTGTGCTGCCGCCGGTGCGACGTTCAGTATGCCCCGGCTAGTGGACCTCGCACCACCTGTGGATTGCTATTGTACCGGGGTGGCTTTCAACAACACGGTGCTGCCCATCTGTAACACGAGCTTTGCCGATCTGGACCATGCCTCGGACGGAACGCTCAACAGCAGCCCCGGCTTTGAGGACTTCAGCACCTTCACGGCCCAAGTCTTTCAAGGACACACGTACACGCTCACGGTCCGTGGCAATGCCGGAGGAGGCACGGGTTTCGTATCTTCATTCTTCGACTGGGACGGCAATGGTGTGTTCGAGACCGTGGCGAGCGTGGGAACGATCACCGGCGTTGCCTGCGAAAGCCCGGCGTCGTTGCCCATCACGGTACCGCCCGCAGCGGCCGTCGGCACGTTCCGGATGCGGATCTTGATGAACGCGAACAACTACGCCTCCGACCCGTGTGCCGTGTACAACGATGGACAGGCCGAGGAATATTCCCTTGAAGTGGGCGACGCGATCGGTATTGCGGAGATCGCCGGGGACTTGGGCTTGATGGCCTATCCGAACCCGGCGAGCACGGAACTGTTCCTGGCCAGTGCCACTGGCAGGCCGATGGACGTCGTGGTGTACGACATGCTGGGGCACGCGGTCCTGCGGCAAGAGAACACCACGCAGCTCAACATCGTCGGCCTGGCGCCGGGGAGTTACCTGCTGGTGGTCGACCTCCAAAACGGCGGGGATGTTTCTCGACTGCGGTTCGTGAAGCAATAGCCGATCTCACCCTCCTATGAAATGCTATCGGAACGGGGGCTCCCCCCATAACCTCCGGAACCGCAACAATACATCCTTCATTGCTGGAGGGCACACACGAACAAAGCATCAACAATGTTTTGTTGGAATAGCAAAAAAACATAGTTTCGGTTCCCAAAACCCAAGGAAGGCCCGATCACTGATTGCGGTATCCGGAAGACCAAACCATCAAAAAAATACATCCCATGTGCAGATCCAGACTCTTTCGGTCCATTCACCGCCTTCTTCTGCTCGGCTGCCTCTTACCGGCATCCTTGATGGGCTTTTCACAGATCGCGGCGTGGGATTTCAATGGCGAAAGCTCTCCGGCCACTTCGGCTGCGGACGTCTTCGA
This sequence comes from Flavobacteriales bacterium, assembly GCA_016700415.1. Lineage (NCBI taxonomy): Bacteria > Pseudomonadati > Bacteroidota > Flavobacteriia > Flavobacteriales > Flavobacteriales bacterium. Next base: position 199,839 of record CP065018.1, on the reverse strand, counting down.
TGGCAATCTTTCATCGTCGAACCTCATCACCCGTGGTGCCACTGCTACTTCAAGCTCGGGTTCGAATTCGTTCCGCACCCAAGGCTTCAAGAATGAAGGCATCTCGACCAGCAATACGGACTACTTCGAAGTCACGCTCGGTGCCGCCACCGGATATGCCGTCTCCCTCTCCACCATCGATGCCAAATTCAACGGCACTGCTTCATTCGCCAATAGCCCGGGCGTTACCCATCAATTCGCGTACAGCCTCGATGGAATAACCTTCACTTTGATCGGGACGCCACAAGTGACCGTCGGCAACACGACACCCTTGACACAGATCGATGTGAGCGGGGTGTCCGCCTTGCAGAGCGTGGCAGCAGGGACGACTATCACATTGCGGTACTACGCTTCCGGCCAGACCACGACGGGCGGATGGGGATTCTATTCAGTCTCGGCGGGTTCATACGGCCTTGCCATCGGAGGTGCCGTAAATGCGGCCGGATCGAACACCTCCGTGGAATTTGTCAGCACCACCGGCAGCGTGGCTGAAGATGGCGGCCCCATCAACCTTGCGCTCCATATCACGAACCCCGATCCGGTCAATTCCACCACCGTGACCATCAGTACCTCCGGGGCCACGACCCGTGTGTTTTCCTTCACCACACCGGTGATCTTCGGAGGGGGCAGCATTGACGACGAGAACGTTGTCGTCACCTTGGACGACGACGCGATCTGCAACGGGGATGAGGATGTCTACTTCTCTATATCTGGTATCACAGGCGGCCAAGGGTTCCCATTTGTCGGCGCAAATCATACTGACACCCTTACGGTGATCGACAACGAGGCGCTGGGCGTTCCGGTGGCCACCACGCCTGCCATCATCAACAGCGAGGACTTCACCGCGACCTGGAACGCCAGCGCAGGTGCAACAGGTTATGAGCTGGACGTATATACCGACGGACCCATTCCCACCAGCGAGCTGTTCTTCTCCCAATACATGGAAGGCAGCGTAGGCACTGAGAAATACCTCGAGATATACAACGGCACAGGTGCTACGGTGGACCTTTCCGATTACACCATCCAGCTGTTCGCCAATGGCAATATACCCGCGCAGTCAACGGATATCCTGTCCGGAACATTGGCTAACGGACAGGTCATGGTCTACAGAAACTCCAGCTCCACCGGATACCCTAGTGCCACGCCATCATCGGTCTGCAACTTCAATGGCGACGACGGCGTACTGCTACTGAACAATGTCACGGGGGATACGCTCGACATCATTGGTCGCATTGGCGAAGACCCCGGAACGGAGTGGGCAGGTACTGGCGGACGGACTACGAAAGACGGAACATTGGTTCGGAATTCATCCATCACAGGAGGTGTCACCTCAAACCCTGCAGCCGGATTCCCCACCTTGGACAGTGAATGGACGCCTTTGGCGATGAATTCACTGTCCGACTTGGGCAGCCATACTTACAGCGGCACCGGCGAGACCATGGTATCCGGTTCCCCGTTCATTCTGGGCAACGTGACCTCATACAGTGTCACCGGACTCACCCCTTCTACACACTACTTCTTCCGCGTGCGCGCCACCGGCGGCGGATGCCCTACCACGATCAATAGTACCCCGATCGAGGTGGTCACTGCGGTCGGCATCGACCCAATTCTCACGGCCGGGACCTTGGAAGATCTCGGCGCTATCTGCCTCAATGCGGACGGCGGCCCCTTCGCCTTCCATGTGGACGGGACCAACCTCACCGCCTTTGTGGATGTGACCGTGGCCGCTTTGAGCGGATTCACCTACTCGACCACTGAGTTCGGAACGTACACGGCGTCCCTCTCCATCCCTCAGACCGGCGGCACGTTCTCGCAGGACATCTGGGTGACCTTCACGCCAACGCTTGAGCAGAACTACGACGGCGACATCACCGTGGGCGGCGGCGGAGCCTCGGACATCACCGTGGCCGCTACCGGCGATGGCATCGATACCCCGCCCACGATGGCGACCAGTGGCACCGTAGTGGGCATGGACCAAGCAGAGGTAAGCGGCAGCCTTACCGACGAAGGATGCTCGGCCCTTACCGACTACGGGATCGAGTACAGCACCTCCATGGGCTTTACCCCCGGCACCGGCACACCGGTTAGCAGCACAAATATCTCCGGCGGCAACTTCTCCAGCACCCTCACCGGCCTTGATCCATGCACCACCTACTACTACGTGGCATACGGCACCAATAACGGCGGAACGTCCTACGGCACGGAGGAGAGCTTCACGACGGACCCCATCGAGGCGCCCGAGGCCACCATGCCGGGTACCATCAACACGAACGATTTCACTGCGACCTGGAACGCGGCGGCCGGTGCGACGGGCTATCGCCTTGACGTGAGCACCTTGCCCCTGTTCGGCACGCCCGTCGTGGCCAGTGAGCTCTTCATCTCCGAATACGTCGAAGGTGGCAGCAACAACAAATACATCGAGATCTTCAACGGCACGGGTGCCAGCGTGAACCTCTCCAACTACAGCCTGACGCTCTTCGCCAATGGTGTTACTATCCCGACGACCGTGCAAGCCCTCTCCGGCACCTTGGCCAATGGTGCCACGATCGTATATGCGAATTCCGCCGCCACCGCATACGTTGGAACCGTAACAACCACCGGTGTCTGCAACTTCAATGGGGACGACGCACTTCTCCTGATGAACACCACTACCGGTGACACCTTGGACATTATCGGCAAGATCGGGGAAGACCCCGGGACACAATGGACCGGAACCGGCGGCCGCACCACGTTGAACAAGACCTTGGTACGCAACCCCGATGTCACCGGTGGCGTAACGGCCAACCCGCCCGCTGCCTTTCCCACGCTGGACGGTGAGTGGGCCGTGTATGCCCAAGACGATGTGAGCTACCTCGGCGCCCATGCCTTCAACGACATCGATCCGTATTTCCTACCGGGATATGAGGATCTGGCTGTTGGTGGCACGTCCCAATCCGTGACCGGCCTGAACACCAGCACCACGTACTACTTCCGCGTCCGCGCGGAATCCGGTGCGTGTGCGTCGGCCAACTCCAACACCATCGACATAACCACCTTGGCCTGCCCGGGCAACTCCTTCGTGGTGGCCATCCACACCGATGCCAACGGCGATCAGACCTCATGGGAAGTCTTGGACGACCTCAATGCTTCCGTCGCCTATGGCGGCCCCTACACGGGGCAGAACAACACCCTCGTCACCGAAACGGTCTGCATCGGGGTCTCGCCGGTTGACGCTTGTTACACATTCCATCTCTATGATGGATACGGGGACGGCCTCACCGGCAATGGCTACTGGCAGTTACGCACCACCGATGGCAAGGTGTTCATGGGCGATGACTTCGCCAACGGCTACGATTCACCCAGCTCCACTCCGGCATACCCGGCCTATGGGTCCGGGCACAGCTTCTGCCTGCCTCCCGGCCCCGCCCAGGTCGCGAACAAGTCCTGCGGCATCTTCGATTTCAGCATGAACAGCTACGTGTATTGCCGCTACGTGGCCGGAGCGTCCAGCTACCAGTTCGAGTTCTCCGACCCCGACGAAGGGTACATCCGCCGGATCGCGGTGAACACCAACAAGGTGCGCTTCAACCAGATGCACACCAGTCCGCTCACGCCAGGCGTGAAGTACTTCGTCCGTGTCCGCACCAACGAAGCCGGCCCCTTGGCCAGCGCGCACTTTGGCACGGGTTGCGAAGTGGCCATGTCGTCGACGGTGCCTTGCACGGAGCTGATCAGCGCACCCACCTACGGGCACTCTTGCGGCGAGGAACGCGCCTTCAACACCAACAACAGCTTCATCTATGCCTTGCCGGTGGTGGGCGCGACGGAGTACCAGTTCCGCATCTTCATCCCCAGCGAGGGCTACGATGAAACTTTCATCCGCAGCACCTACATCCTGCAGTTGAAGTGGAACAACCGTCCTCCGATGGTCAACGGCTCCACCTACAACGTGCAAGTGAACGTGAAAGTCGGAGCCACCTACAGCGGCTTCTGCGGCCAGACCTGTACGATCACCATCAACAACGGCAACCCCCGCCCCGAGGCCAGCATGGCACAAGCCACTGGAACGGCGACGATGTGGCCGAACCCGGTGCGTGAAAGCCAGGTGAACCTGAGCATCGACGGTATCCAGGACGCGGACCAGCAGATCATCGTGGACATCCAGAACGTCTACGGCAAGCAGGTCTTCGCCAAGGAGTTCGGGAACAGCGGTGAGCGCTTCACCACCATCCTCGACCTGCCGAGCGACATCGCCAGCGGAGTGTACTTGGTGAACTTCACCGTCAACGGACAGAAGACCGTCCAGCGGTTGAGCATCCTCCGGTAAGGCCACCGAGGAAACCATCATACCAAGAGCCGAAGGGCCGTCCAGAAATGGGCGGCCCTTCGGCGTTTTGCGGATCGTGAGAGCGACCATTCCGACGCATTCATCCTGCATGTTCACGGACCTGTGCCCAACACAGCGTATCTTCGCACACCTGCATCTTTCCGCCCCAAACACCACCGGCGTGCTTTTCCTGAAAAGGATCCGCGCCAATTGATCACCCGGGACGGAACATCCATGCAGGGATAGCACATGGCAACATTCGAGAAACGGCAGAAGGAAAAGAAACGATTGCAGAAGAAACAAGAGAAGCAGCGTAAGAAGGAAGAGCGCAAGGCCAATCCCGGTGGAAGCAGCTTGGACTCCATGATGGCCTACGTCGATGAGTTCGGCCAGATCGTGGACACCCCGCCGGACCCTGCCAACAGGGTTGAAATAGACGCCAGCGAGATCGAGCTCGGCGTGCCCAAACGCGAAAAAGTGGACGTGGACCCCATGCACCAGGGCAAGTTGGACTTCTTCGACACCTCGAAGGGGTTCGGCTTCATCAACGAGATCGGTAGCCAAGAGCGTTACTTTGTACACATCAGCGGTATGATCGACGAGATCAACGAGGGCGACAAAGTGAGCTTTGAGCTCGAACGCGGACCCAAGGGCATGAACGCCGTGCGCGTGCAGAAGGTCTGATACAAATGAATTGAAATGCGGGGCGGCCGGTTCCGTCCCGTGCACGGAGCACCGGTCCCCATTTATCTTGAACTGGTCGTTCCTGTTGTGCCTCGACTTGTGATTCTCGTTCCGCAATGCTTGCGGTGCGGCACCGCAACAGCAAGAGATCTAAGTACGAAAGCCACCCAGCGGCAAGTTCGTACCTTGGTCAACTGCCATGTCCATTGAACCGCGTGAGATCCGCACCAGCGTGGCCATCCTTAAGCGGATGCGCCCCGACCATCTCGAAGCGCATTACCTGCATGGCGCCGTGCTCAATACCGCTTCCTTGGAAGAGGTGCAGCGGGCCCGGCACAAACTGATGGGAAAGGTCCCGTACTGTATGCTCAGCATCATTCCGGAGGACGTGGACTACACCGTGTCCGCCATCACGGTGGACCATTTGCACGAGGACCGCAAGGAAGGTGCGCTGCTCGCCATCGCCGTGGTGGCCCGTGCGGACATGATGGAAATGATCCTGAAGCTCTACTTCGCGTACCACCCACAGCTCACGCGCATCCATGTAACCCCGTCCGAAGCCGATGCACACCAATGGCTGAAGAAGCAGATGGAGGAGCTTGGACGGACAGGGAGCTGAGCGCTCGGCTTTGCGGCGACCAGTCAAGCATCGCTGTGCCGAGGATCCCATAGTCTCCTGTTGGATCATTCCCTCGGAAACATTTTCGCAAGAGGCATGATCGGCGAACTTCGTTCAAGTTCCCATCAACATGCGCGCACAACAGTTCGTTATCCTCTTTGCATTCTCGACTTTCCCGGTCATTGCAAATGCCCAGACCATAGCCAACGCCGGGCCCGACCAGGAGACCTGCTTTGATACGACCTCCATGCAGGCGAACACACCCTTGCCAACGGAGACCGGCATGTGGTCATTGACAAGCGGCATGGTCACCATCACCGATCCCTCGGACCCATCGACCTCCGTTACCGGAATTTACTTTGGCCAGAACGTTCTCACTTGGACCATCATCACGCCGGTGGATACGACCGCCGATCAAGTGAGCATCACCCGTTACGAGGTCGATCCGCCGATCCCCAATGCCGGGCCGGATCAATCCATCTATGCGCCGCCGTTCAGCGCCACCATGGGCGCGGCGCCTCCGATCGCCCCGCAGGTCTGCACTTGGTCGCTGATCCAAGGCACGGGTCTCTTCAGCAACCCGAATGACCCATACGCCACGGTAACCGACTTGAGCGAGGGTGAGAACATTTTACGGTGGACCAGCGATAGTGGACCTTGCTTCCAACTTATCTCGGACGATGTCGTCATCACCGTGGAACTGTCCACCTCCATCGGTGCTGACGCGAACGACCGCCCCGTGGCGATGTGGTTCGATAACGCTTCCGGTCTTTTGAGGATCGTGGGCGATGTGCAAGCCAATTCGCTCTCGATCGTCAATGCGCTCGGGCAGCGCGTTGAAACGCCTGCAAGAATATCTGCTGGTGCGGTTGACCTGAGCGGCCTGCCATCTGGCAACTATAGCGCAACTGCAACGATCAGCGGCATACGCCGGACGTTGCGCTTTGTCGTGGGGCGGTGAAACCGTTGATCCGGCTATTGTCCTTACGCGGGGTTCCTGAAACGGAAATTCCGCACAAGGAGAAGCCTGTTTATTCCGAATCCTCCATGTACACCAACTTCAAGATGAGGGTGGTAGGTATTTGGGTTCCAATCACGGTGATGGTGATCTCGCCAGGCTGGTAGCTGTACGTGTATTGAAGGGTGCTCAATTGATGCGGAAGCAAATACCAAATGTTGTTCTTGTGCATATACAGCAACACCGCGTCATTATCGATCACTTCCTGGGTAAGGCTGGGAATCTCTTGCGTATACTGTATTCCGTTTGACAGTTGTTCCCAATCAGAACTGAGCGCGGTGAAACTCTCGACATGAAAATCAGTGTTCCCATCCGGCCCAGTAGGGCCAGCCGGTCCTGTGGGGCCTGCGGGGCCTTCTTTGGCACAGCCTGCCATCAGGAGACAAACCGCAGTCAGCATGAAGGTCTTCCGAATATCCATAGTGGTACTTTTCGGGTGAAAGCTATGGAATCTCCTGACCTGACCACTTCCTCCGCAAACGTCCGCAAGTCCAATAAAGACAATGGCAGGGCGATAATTCGGTCATTTGAGCTCCGGTCCCGATCTTCGCACAATCCCATCGGCTAATCGGCTAATCTGCCCATCCGCTAATCAGTTTACCATGGCCCAAAAGATCGACATCGAAGCCTCCAAGAACGAGGACCACAACAAGCTCGCCTGCTCCGACCTGCACAAGCGCCTCCACAAGATCCACGAAGGCGGCGGTGAGAAGCGCATCGCCAAGCAGCACGCGCAAGGCAAGATGACCGCCCGCGAGCGCATCGACGCGCTGCTGGACCCCAAGAGCCCCCACCACAGCGGGCAGGCGCGCATCGAGATCGGTGCCTTCGCCGCGGACGGCATGTACGCCGAACATGGTGGCGCGCCCAGTGCCGGTGTGGTCGTGGTGATCGGCTACGTGTGCAAGCGCCAGTGCATGGTGGTGGCCAACGATGCCACCGTGAAGGCCGGCGCGTGGTTCCCCATGACGGGCAAGAAGAACCTCCGCGCACAGGAAATAGCCATCGAGAACCGGCTGCCCATCATCTACCTCGTGGACAGCGCCGGTGTGTTCCTGCCCATGCAGGACGAGATCTTCCCCGACAAGGAGCACTTCGGCAGGATCTTTCGCAACAACGCCGTAATGAGCTCCATGGGCATCACGCAGATCGCCGCCATCATGGGCAGCTGCGTGGCCGGTGGCGCCTACCTGCCCATCATGAGCGACGAAGCCCTCATTGTGGAGAAGACCGGCAGCATCTTCCTCGCCGGCAGCTACCTCGTGAAAGCCGCCATCGGTGAGGACATCGACAACGAAACCCTCGGCGGCGCCACCACACACACGGAGATCAGCGGCGTGGTGGACTACAAATGCAAGGACGATGCGGAATGCCTCAAGACCATCCGCACCATCGTGGACAAGCTCGGCAAGCCGAAAGACGCTGGTTTCAGCAGGGAAAAATCCGCCAAGCCGAAGGCCGATGAAAAAGAGCTCTACGGCATACTCCCCAAGGAGCGCACCAAGCCCTACGACATGCGCGAAGTGATCGCGCGCTTGGTGGACGGCAGCGAATTCACCGAATACAAGGAGGGCTACGGCCAAAGCATCCTCACCGGCTACGCGCGCATCGACGGCTGGGCCGTGGGCATCGTGGCCAACCAGCGCAAAGTGGTGAAGAGCAAGAAGGGCGAGATGCAGTTCGGCGGTGTGATCTACAGCGACAGCGCCGACAAGGCCACCCGCTTCATCGCCAACTGCAACCAGAAGAACATCCCGCTGGTCTTCCTGCAGGACGTCACCGGCTTCATGGTCGGCAGCCGCAGCGAGCAGGGCGGCATCATCAAGGACGGCGCGAAAATGGTGAACGCCGTGGCCAACAGCGTGGTGCCGAAGTTCACCATCATCGTGGGCAACAGCTACGGCGCCGGCAACTACGCCATGTGCGGCAAGGCCTACGACCCACGCCTCATCGTGGGCTGGCCCAGCGCCAACGTCGCCGTGATGGGCGGCGACCAGGCCAGCAAGGTGATGCTCCAGATCGAAGTGAGCGCGCTGAAAGGCCGCGGCGAAACGATCACGCCGGAGAACGAGAAGCAACTGTTGGACAAGATCCGCAAGAAGTACGAGGATACCACCTCGCCGTACTATGCGGCCTCGCGGCTTTGGCTGGATGCGGTTATTGATCCGTTGGAAACTCGGACTTGGATCAGCATGGGGATCGAGGCGGCGGCGCAGAGCCCGGCTACGCGGGAGTTTAATATGGGGGTTTTGCAGGTGTAAGGCTGCGCAACTGGCGGGAAACTCTTACCTCGAGTCGAGGGAAAGAACTAGGGGGGAACGCAAGAATGGTCGGGCCCATATATTTGAGTTGAGCAAATGGCGAATCACTAACAGCTTGGTCAATCAGACCGAATTCAACACTTTACGCACCGACCCCTGATAATCATGGCACTTCAAGATGAGATACTCAGTAAGAAACGGGAAATCATCACCGACGGATATCCAATGTCCATTGGTGAACTCGTGAACTTATACAAGGATGACGAGCTAGACATACACCCCGAATTTCAACGCCTCTTCCGCTGGAAACCATTGCAACGAACTAGACTAATTGAGAGCATACTCCTAGGTATTCCAATCCCCTCGATATTCGTATCGCAACGAAAGGACGGTGTGTGGGATGTTGTCGATGGGCTGCAAAGGCTCTCAACCATATTTGAGTTCATCGGCATACTTAAAGATGAGAATGGCAAAGTGCTTCCAGGGAGTCGTTTGATTAGAACCGAATACCTTCCTTCATTAGAAGGAAAGGCCTGGGAGAATACTGATGATCCTGCAAACTCTCTTGACGCCGCAATGAGAATTGCCTTTAAGAGGGAGAAGATAGATGTGAAGATAGTGAAGCAGGAAAGTGATGACTCAATCAAGTATGAGCTATTCCAAAGACTCAATACACTTGGTTCAAAGCTATCCGATCAAGAGGTGAGGAATTGCCTTTTAGTGATGCTTGACCGACCTTTCCACGACTGGCTCAAGAACCTCTCCGAGGACGAGCACTTCTTGAGTACCATATCAATTGCAGAGAGACTTCTTAAGGAGAAGTACAACATGGAACTAGCATTGAGGTTCGTCATACTCAGCCTAATTGACCCCAACGAGGTGAAAGGCGTAAATGATTTCAGCGAGTTTATCACGGAGAAGATGGTGTCCATCGTCAATGACAAGAAATTCGACAGGGTTTCAATGGAGAATAAATTCACCCGGACGTTCACCCTTCTTGACGCCTCACTTGGTGATTCGTCCTTTCAGCGATACAATTCTGATAAGCAAAGGTTCGAAGGTAAATTCCTCGTTGCCGCGTTTGAAGCGGTGGCAATTGGGCTTGGAAAGAACATTAGTCTTTGGAAAGACAAGGATCCAGAATCACTTGTCGATAAGGTGAAGGATATTTGGTCTAATCCTAAGTTTCAGTCTCGATATGGAGCAGGTGTCAATGTAACCTCAAGAGTCCCTGCAATTATTCCCTTAGGCGAGACCATCTTGCGGCCATGAAAATTCGGTCGAAGGAAGACTGCATCAACCGTATTGAGCAAGATTTGGCATGGAGGAAGAAGGAGCTTACCTCGCTCAATATCGATGTACAAAGTGCTTCAGAAAAGCTCCTTCCCAAAGCACTTCGTTGCGCCTCTGTAATGCTCTATGCTCATTGGGAAGGGTTCGTTAAGAACTCCACACAGTATTATCTAAACTATGTGAAGTACCAAGGACTGAGCCTCAATCAAGTCAACACGTCAATTCTGGCACTGTCGTTAAAGCAGAGACTAAGTCAGTTTGAAGAGACGAATAAGGCCACGCTGCATGTACAGTTTCTTGATTACGTCCAAAGTGGGTTGTCCGACAAAGTGGACTTCTCTGATACATACTCGATAAGGACAGGCTCAAACCTGAATTCAAATATCCTAAAAGAGATTTACGCTACAGTAGGTCTTGATGTATCTTATTACGAACTTAGGTTTAAACTGATAGACCAGCAACTACTTAAGAACCGGAACGATATTGCTCACGGGAGTGAACCTCCTTTGAATAAGTCGGACTACAATCACTTGCATCGCGAAATTGTTGAAATGATTGATCACGTGCGCACTGATTTGTGCAATGCCGTATCTACAGGTCTCTTTAGAAAGCAACCATAGTTCCCCATTCCCGTGCTCGGGTCCTCATAATCCGCCATCTCGCGCGAGCATCTTCGCTCGTGCGTTTAATCGATCACACTATTCATCAACATGAGCGTGGACGCTGGCGCTAAGACAAGGGCTTAATATTGTGGAGTTGCAGACTTGAAAAACTTGTAAAGTGAATTGGAAACGCCTCCTACCATCTGACAAGAAGACTTGGATTGCCATCGTTGTGGTTGTCGGAGTGCTTGCCTATAACATACCAAAGTCATGGCAACAGGATAGGGAACTGGAGAGCGATGCTGGTGAAGCGATCGGGACGGTTGTCAACGTTTACCGTTCTGGGCGGAGCAATTTGGTGACTGTATTCGAGTTCGATGTGAATGATAACACATACACCGTCTCCTCCTCCTCGGATTGGTTCAAAGATTGTATAGGAACCAAATGGTGTATCGGAGAGCACCGCATGATACGCTACTGGAGGCCACATCCGGAAAGAGCCAAAGTAATGTGGGACAAACCCGCACCGGAGACGAACGAAATGGCGCCATGATATACGAGACAGGTATCGAGATAACGTTTGAAGCACCGCCGATGAAGGTGTGCAACATGGAACTATTGCAGCAACGATGGGCGAAATAATCGCAAGTGCCATTGGCTACATCCTCACTGTCTTTATCTTTCGTTATCCGGGCGCGCTGATACTGTACCACATAACGGGAAGGCGGAAGACCTTTGATCATTGGGCGGATGAAAGGCTTGAACTGTCCGGGGGCGTCGGGATGTTGGCCGTGGGGTTGGTCATTGGTGCGCTGGTCTATTTTTCGTGAGGCCGTTTGTTCCATGGTTCATCCGGTTCATCGGGTTGTGGTGGTTCCCCTCACTCCCGCAAGTCTTCCCGGCCCCAGGATAAAGGGAGCTCCTGACATGAACAGGCCGGGGCGACTTGTGGTTTGAAACCTCAGAAGCCTATCGCGGCCCTGAAACTTTCGCAGTCTTCAGACTGCCACACGGAACTACCTCCGGAGCACTTGCATTGGATCGAAGAGCATGCGTTGTCTCCTTTCGATATGTTCGAACCCCGCTGTGTGAAGTCCGAAGACTTCACGGAAAAGCATGGATGGAAGCATGTACACCACCCACAAGTCGCCCCGGCCGAGCAAGCTGGAGCGCCAAGTTTGGTCAGCCGGGAAGACTTGCGGGAGCATTGGGCAACAAACCGGTTGAGCAGGGCTTGGTCATGTTGCCGGAGCATTACGCGTACAGCTGCGCGCACGATGGGAGTCCTTTAAAGATGTTCGGAGATGAGGATTGAAGACGGCCGGAGGCCGCACGAGACCTGGCACCCGGGACCCCGGATGAGGCTCCGGGGCCGAGCGCGGGGGTAGAGGAACATGGATCCCGGACCGCTCACCTATATTCGCTCCGATGAAAAACCTCCGCACCCTCGCCAGCCTCTGCATCGCGTTCTCTGGAACCTTGTTCGCACAGACCAGTACGAGCGACTGCGACGGTTCCATCCAGCTTTGCGGGGGCGTCTACACCGAATTGTCCGCTCCGCAGGGTTCGGGGAACGTGTTCGAGTTCACGGGGATCTGCAACCAAAATGCGGAGAGCGCAAGCCTGTGGTACACCTTCACGGTGCAGGAAGCCGGCGATCTCAGCTTCGTGCTCGACCCGGCGAACGATGCGGACGACTACGACTGGGGATTGTTCAACATCACCGACGGGGGCTGCGCCGGCATCAATGCACAGAACGGTTCTTCACCGGAGGTGGAATGCAATTCCTATGGTGTAATTGGCACGAACGGCCCCACAGGGATCTCCACCGCCAATGGAGGTACGGGGAGCACGAACGGCCCCGGCGACCTGAACGGGCCGGCCTTCAATGCCGACCTCCCCGTAACGGTCGGGCAGACCTATGCCTTGGTGGTGATGAACTGGTCCGGCAGCCCGGACGGGTACAACATCGATTTCACGCAAAGCACGGCGGCGATCTATGACAATGTCCCACCGGTGCCGGTATCGGTCACCACGGATTGTTCCAACCAGAGCTTTGTGGTGAATTTCAGCGAACCCATCGTCACCAGTACGGTGATCCCGACGGATTTCACCCTGACCTCCCCTTCCGGCGTTGTGCTCCCCTTCGGCACTGTCACCCCGAACGTTCCGGGCGCGGTCTCACAATCGGGCTATACCATCACCTTGGACGACGTTCCCATGGAAGGCGGCATTTACACACTGACCATCACGTCCACATCGGGGAACGTGGAGGACCCGTGCGGCAACATCGTGGTGGAGACCACTTTTGAAGTACCCATCATCGCACCGTTCTCTTATACCGTGGAGGTCACCTCCGCGTGCAATGGGATGGGCGGAACATTGCAGGCTGTCCACGTGTCCGGGGGGACCGCACCGGTCACCTTCACGCTGGGGGGGACCGTGCTTCCCGACGGCACCGCCTCAGGGCTCTGGGCCGGCGATTATGTGCTGCATGTGGATGATGCCGCGGGCTGTAACATCTTGGCTGAGGTGACCATACCGGACCATGTGATACAGGTGCTCATCCCCCAGGAACAGGACAGTCTTTCCTGCTCGATAACCTCGATCACCGTGGAAGGCGTTCAGGTGCTTCCGGAGCAGGCCGTGAACTACGTGTGGACGGCCGTGACCGCAAGCGGCACCGACCCGGCCTTCAGCAGCGAGGCTTCGCCCACCATCTCCCAACCGGGCACCTATACCGTTCTTGTCACCGATTTGGAGGACGGATGCACGGATCAAGCGTCCGTGGTGATCGCGGAGACCTCGGTGCCCACTGTGGACCTCAGCTCGATCACACTCCCCAACGTGGTCTCGCCCAATGGCGATGGCATGAACGATGTGTGGCGGCCTTTCCTGCCCGCAGACCCCGACATGGACGTCACCGCCTTGTTCGACACCTACGAACTGACCGTATACGACCGCTGGGGGCAGACGGTGTTCGATGCCGGCAGCGGTGGGAAGGGGTCCTGGAACGCGAAAGATGTGGCCGATGGCACCTACTTCTACAAGGTCGCCTACCGGGCGGAGTGTGGCGCTGTCATCGACAAGGAAGCCAACGGCACCATCACGGTGTTGCGGTGAAGCGGAGTTCCCGGACCACCGATGCCCGTTGCCACAGACTGCCGGCCGATCGCCCTTGCAATGGTCCGATGCGGAGAATATCCCGCTTGATCTCCGCATATGTTGGGGAGAATAAGAAAACTCCACGTTCAGATTTCGTCCCTCCTCCGCCAATGAATAATTTTCGGGCCAGCATACCGTCCGTGCATCCCCCCATGTGGTGATTCGGACATTCAATCCATGGACCCATGAACCCCAAAGTGGACTGGTATTTCGACAAGGACTCAAAGTGGCAGGCGGAATTCAAGGCCCTGCGCACCATCGCGCTGGAGTGCGGCCTCGATGAGGAATTGAAGTGGGGCCACCCCTGCTACACCTTGAAGGGCAAGAATGTGGTCCTTATGCACGGCTTCAAGGACTACTGCGCGCTGCTGTTCCACAAAGGCGTGCTGCTGAAGGATGACGTAGGCATTATGACCCAGCAGACGGAGAACGTGCAGGTCGTGCGACAGATCCGCTTCAAGAGCCTGAAGGAGATCAAGAAACTGGCGCCGGTGCTGAAGGCCTACATCCACGAGGCCATTGCTGTGGAGAAGGCCGGCACGAAGGTGCCGATGAAGAAGACGAAGGAGTTCAACATGCCGGAGGAGTTCGCACAAGCACTGAAAGAGATGCCGGAACTGAAGAAAGCCTTTCAAGCCCTGACGCCCGGCCGGCAGCGCGGCTACCTCCTCTACTTCTCCTCAGCCAAGCAAGAGAAAACGCGGATGGCGCGGGTGGAGAAAAATGTCGACCGGATCTTGGAGGGGAAGGGATTGGATGACCAGTAAGACCTTCAGCCCTTCGATCGGACAATGATCGAACGATCGTGGTCACGAGCATGGGCGATCGGGATCCAGCTAAGGTGGTGAGCCAATCTACCTTCGCCTACATTTGGCCCACATGAAAAACCCCGCACTACGTCGCAAAGTCATCGTGTTGCTGATCGCCGGGATCATGATCTCCTGCACGGCATCGGCCTATTTGGGGCTGCAAGGAGGGCATACGGCACGGGCGGCTTCCGTCTTTTTTGCAGGTCTGGCGTTCTCGATCCTTTTCTGGTCGCGGATGCCGAAGAAAGAGAGTTGAGCTTTGTTCAAACCTTACGCGAACAAAGCAGGCAATTGCCACCTACGCCTTCTTCACGAACTCGCTCTTCAGCGCCATTGCACCGAAGCCCTCGATGCGGCAATCGATGTTGTGGTCACCTTCCACCAGCCGGATGTTCTTCACCTTGGTGCCCGCCTTCAGCGCTTTGGGAGCGCCTTTCACGGCGAGGTCTTTGGCCATCACCACATCATCGCCGTTGTGCAGGATGTTGCCGTTCGCGTCCTTCACCACCGGGCCAGCCTCTTCAGCAGCCGATTCCTCCGGGTTCCATTCGTGACCGCATTCGGGGCACATCAGACTTTGGCCAGTGGGGTAAGCAAAGGCTGACTTGCATTGCGGGCATGGGGGCGTGGTGCTCATGGCTGTGGTATAACAAGCTGCGAAGCTACCCAAAGCAAATGATGCTGGCCGGGGCATTCCTGTGGCCTGTTCCGCTCGTCAAGCCGGTGCGTGGCGCCATTGTCCCATTGCGCTTCAGGCATCGACCTGTCACCATCGCGTACATTGCCCGCTCCGATCCACCAAACCCACGCACCATGCACCCGATCCTCCGCAACATCCTCGCTGTTCTTGCCGGCCTCGTCGTTGGCGGCTTCGTGAACATGGGCCTGATCATCCTCGGCGGAAAGTTCCTTCCGCCACCGGCGGGCGTGGACGTGAACGACATCGCCAGCATCAACGCGCACATTGGTGAGTATTCGGTGCTTCAGCTCATGGCGCCTTTCATCGCGCATGCGGCAGGCGTATTGGTGGGAGCCTTCCTCGCGGCGAAGCTGGCAGCCTCCCGGCACTTGGCCCTGGCCATGATCATCGGTGCCTTCTTCATGCTCGGCGGCATCATGGCCGTTCGCATGATCCCCAATGCACCGGTCTGGTTCAGCACGCTGGACCTGGTGGTGGCCTATCTGCCGATGGCATGGATCGGCTACCGGCTGGCTGCGGAGCGAGCGTGACCTGGATCACTTCTCCACCTGCGGCCAGAACCGCTCGAACCCTTTGTACACCGCACGGTGCAGCAAGGTGGCGTGGGTCTCTTTCGGGAAGTATTCGTACCAACTTTGAAGTGATGGTCCTCCATATTTGCGGAGCGCATCCACCACCTGCCCGACCTGTTCCTTCATCATGTCCTCGTTCCCGGCGGAGGCGATAAAGACGCGCTTGTGCAGGTCGCGATGTGCTTTCACCCAAGCTTCCGCACCGGCTGCGAGCGCACCGTCATTCCACCAAAGACTGGGACCGATCAGCATGTAGTCATCGAAGAGCTCCGGTCTGGTGAAGAGCACTTCCGTCGCCAACAGCCCGCCTAAGGATTGGCCGATCAAAGTGCGATGCCCCGAGGTGCGGTAATGCTGCTTCACCATCGGTTCCACTTCCTTCTCCAAGTAACTGATGAAGGCTGCGGACCCGCCGTAAGTGGGCAACCAGACCTTGTCGCTGTCACTCTGCGTAGCGCCGGTGAAATCGTGGTAGCGCGACTTGCCGTTGTTGGCGATGCCCACCACGATGCTCTTCGGAAGCAGGTCGTACATGTTCATGAACTGCGCCAGCCCGGCGATGTGCGGAAAGTCCTCGTTCGCGGAACCGTCCAGCACGTAGATCACCGGATAGTTCAACGTGCTGTCGGTATACCCTTCCGGCAGGTAGACGTTCAGCACGCGCTCCTGGTCAAGGGCTTCGGAATGGAAGGTGATAACATCGCCAAAGACGAAGGGGGTGGTCCGGGATGTGCTCTGCACTTGGGCACTAAGCGTGGTGGAGAGCAACAGGGCGAGGGGAATGATCGAGCGCATGGTGCGAAGTTGACGAAATTGTGCTTCTAAACGGACGATGGGCAGCGGCTACTACGGCTTCCCCCCGCTATCTTGGCCTCCTCAGATCGCCATTTTACTCGGCAACCTCCCCAATGCTTACGGAAGCCTTAGACCGCATCGATTCTCTAAAGTCGGAACTGGACGCCTTGCGACCATTGGCCCCGGAGGATGAGCAGCGTCTTTGGCAAAAGCTGCGCTTGGAGTGGAACTACAACAGCAACCACATTGAGGGCAACACCCTCACCTACGGCGAAACCTTTTTGCTGCTGATCCATGGTCAGACCAACGGCGGGCACTCCATGCGCGAGTTTGAGGAGATGAAAGCCCATGACGTCGCCGTCTCCATGGTGCGCTCATGGGCAGACGATCCGGAGCGACCGTTGCTTGAGATCAACCTGCGTGAGCTCAACAAAATTCTACTGAAGGACCCCTTCTGGAAGGAGGCGATCACCCCGGACGGACAACCTACACGGGTGCAGATCCTGCCCGGAGAGTACAAGCGCCAGCCGAACAATGTCCGGTTAGCGAACGGCGAGATCTTCCGATTTGCAAGTGTTGAGGAGACGCCGGCGAAGGTGCATGAACTGATGGACTGGTTCGCCCAGACCGAAGACCTGCACCCGGTAGAGAAGGCAGCGATCTTCCATCACAGCTTCGTTGCCATCCATCCGTTCGGGGACGGCAACGGCAGGACCGCCCGTTTGATCACCAACTACATCCTGATGCGCGCAGGCTACATGCCGGTCGTGATCAAGAGCGCGGACAAGAGCAACTATCTGCGAGCATTGCAACAGGCGGATGCAGGGGACCTTCAGCCGTTCACTGAATACTTGGCCGAACAGGAAGAATGGGCTTTGGAACTGGGTATCAAGGCGGGCAAGGGTGAAAGAATTGAGGAGTCCAATGATCTTCATAAGCGATTGAATGTCCTTTCCAAGCAGTTCGCGAACATGGACCCGGATTTGACCGTGCAGTGGACCTTCAGCCGCGAGCACTTGCTTTGGATGTTGGATGCTTGGATAAGCCCCATGTTCGAGGAGCTTATCCAGACGACCCAGCAATTTCATCAATTCTTCATCAAGCCGGCACATCACCTTTATCTGCGCGAAGAAGTTGGGGAGATACCACATGTAACGACCAATATGGTCGCAAGCATGCAATTCGCCGATGAATCACCGACAGCGGTGAGCGCCTCGCTGCGGCAACAGATCATCGATAGCGATGCATCCCTTAATTCGGGAGGAAGATTTGTGTTCAACGCTTTTCTTGGGGATTTCAAGTTCCTCGGCAAGAATGGATTCGGCTGTGTGTATCACGCCGAGGTCGTGATCAGCTATCATCACTACGAGGTACACATCGATCAATTCAATGAGGGGAGCAGTAAGCGGAAATCAATAAAGGTGGCTGAAGGACTCCTGCACAAAGCTCTGCCTCCCTCCATTATTGAGGATATCAATCGTCAATTCGGCAATGCCGTAGCCAGTCACGTTGAGCATTGGGTGAACCGCGGTGGTATGGAGCCGCCTCTTTCGGGAGCGACAAGTGATGATCAACCTTGACCCGGAACTATCTAAGCCGAATAAATAGCCGGCAGACACTGCATTCGAATGACCACAACGCCGATCCGCATCGCGCCAACAACGCTGAAATTCCTTGCCGACCTCGACAAACACAACGACCGCGATTGGTTCCTTGCCCACAAGGAGCGCTACCAAGCCGCTTTGGAGAACATGCGCGACTTCGCGGATGCCTTGATCGAGCGGATGAACCGGCACGACCGGATCGAAACAGCATCAGGAAAGGCGAGCCTCCAGCGCATCTACAATGACCAGCGCTTCCACAAGGAGCGCCCGCCGTACAAAGCGCGTTTCGGCGGCGGGCTGGCGCGGGTGAAACCGGCCTTGCGCGGAGGCTATTACTTCAGCATCAAGCCAGGTGCTTCGTTCATCGCGTGCGGCTTCTTCGCCCCGGAAGCGGCGGACCTGAAACGCATCCGCATGGACATCCTGTATGATCATGAAACATGGGAAAGGCTTTTGAAAGGAAAGGCCTTGCGCAAGCATTTGGGTACGATTGAAGGGGATCAACTCAAGACCGCGCCGCGTGGCTTTCCGAAGGACCACGCAGCCATCGACCTGTTGCGGCGCACGCAGTTCCTGTTCCGCCATTCCTTCACGGACAAGGAGGTTCTGGCACCCGGTTTCGCGGATACCGTGAACGCCAGTTTCAAAACCATAAGACCCTTGTTCGACCACATGAGCGAGGTGCTCACCACGGACGAGAACGGGAACCCGTTGTAGGCAACGATCAGTTCTGCGCGCCGAACGTTTGGCGCAGCTTCGGATCCACGGCGGTACCGGTCTTCACGGTGCTCGTGGCATCCACCTCCTGTTCGGTCGTGTTGCCCGTCAAGGTGTTGGCGTAAAGCATCAAGGTGGCACCTCCCAGCACCACCTTGTCGCGGTGCAGCACGAAGACCTTTTCGTTCCCCGTGAAGGTGCATGCGTCCACGTCCAGATTTGACCCGTCCGAGCCACGCATGGCCATTGCGTTGTTGGTGAACTGGCTGCCTGTGACCAAGACCTCGCTGGCCCGCCCCGCGCGCAGTGCCACGAACGGCAGATCGGCAAAGGTGCAGCTACGCACCAGCATGTGCGAGGCACGCAGGCCAAGTCCGGTGCGGGTCTTGGCATCGCCGCCACCAGCAGGTTGGATGAAGGCACAGCGCTCAATGGATCCGTTCACCTCCGAGAGGTCCACGTATCCATGTCCCGCTCCGGCCAGATAGCAATCGCTCATCGCCAAAGTGCCGCGACGCTGGCTGATGGAAGCATCCCCGAATGTGGGGCCAATGCTGCAATTATCCACGTGCACGTCGGCGCTGATGAAGCTGAGCATGCCGCCATGCCGGATGCCGTCCAGCAGCAGGTCGCTGCCGCCGCTCATGCGCAAACCGCGGATGCGGACACGTGTAGCGCCGGTGCCGTTCACAGCGATGGAGCCGAAAGGCTGCGCATCGTCCATGGGGCGGATGAAGACGGGATTGAGGTCCGTGCCGCGCATGTGCAACTCGCCGTTTACCACCACGCTCACGCCCGGTGCGATGAACCAACGCGTTCCTCGTTCCAGCACCACCGCCATGCCCTTCGGCAGCACGAGGTCATGATCGATCTCGTACTTGCCGCGCACGAAACGGATGGTGTCGGGGTCGCTGCGGAAGGGCTTCAGCCAAGGGTCCAACGGAATTGCGGCAGCTACAGGCTCCGCAGTGGACGCGCCGATGAAGCCCGCCGTTGCCGGATGGAACAGGCGCTGCATGAACTGCTCCCGCGTGTGGTCCACCTCCGCCTGCACCAGCCCGATGTTGCGGCCGTTGGCCAATACGGGCACCGCTGCGGAATCAATGGCGAGGAATCGTGCCGTCCAAGCTGCGCTGTCCGCACGCAAGCGATCGGCCAGCCGGGTGATGCTTGATCGGTTCTTCGCAGTGGCCATCGCGTTGCGGAAGGTTGTAGCAATAGGACCGTCGGTCCATGCAGTGTCCGCGCCGAAGCGCATGCGGTAGAGCGGCAGCACCCGGCCGGTGACGCGGTCGTACAAGGCGCCGCCAATTCCGTTGAGAAGGCTGCTCCGTTGTTCCGCAAGGGCCAGCAAACCCAAGGCCGCGGTGGCGGAAGTGTCAAAGCGGTCCGCGTGCAAAGGTTGGTTCTCCGCGTTGCCCAACGTATCGCCGACGACGGTCGTGGGTCGTCCGTCCGGCGGCACCGTGCCGTTCTCCGACACGAGCACCATGGCCAAGGGCGCATGCTTCAGCACATAGTCGGACGTGATGCGTTCCTGAGCGAGAAAGGCACCGAGCTTCTTTCCGTCGCGTTCCACTTGGACCAACGCGGATCCGGGCGCAAGGATGTCCAAGGAATCGGTAACGGCTTGGGCGTACAGCGCTTCCAACGAGCGCAGGTCCGCAGGTACCAAAGCCATGGCCGTGGTGCCGCGGAAAGGGTGCTCTTCGGGAAAGTCCAAAGCGATCCCGCCCACGACCGGCGTACCCTTTGCGTTCATCATCAAAGGCATGATGGTGGCCGCCGCTTCCTCCTTTCCCGCGCTCAATGTCACGCTCCCTTGATCCCCGCCAGTGAGCTTGAAGAGTTCCGCATCGCCTTGCACATGTTGCCCGGGCCGGCGGTCGAAGAGGTGTTGATAGGCCATCACCTCCTCTTTGCCGATGCCCCACGGCCAATGTGCCACCATCCGATCGTATGGTAAAAGCGAAAAGATCATGAAGAGCGCCACGGCGGGCACGGCGAGGCCGAACAACCATGATTGCACCGTGGTCTTGGATCGCCTCCCTTTCCTCATGCGCTGTGGTCGCTATACCGGATCATCGCTTGGCGACGGGGCTGAGCATGAACACGAGCAAGGCCACCACCGTGAGCACCAAGGCGCTGAGGATCAGTCCGAGGCCCAGCAATGTGGCGATCAGCATGATGGGCACCACCAGTCCACGGCCATTGTCGTTCCGATCGAAGAAGCCCGCGACGATGACAGCGAAGGCGATCACCAAGGGTTGCCACCATTCCTGGTGAAAGCTGCGGACCAGCAGGGCCAGTCCGAACGATACGGTCAGGAGCGGCAAGCGCAGCAAGGGTCCTCGGTCATGGGCCCGATAGCCCCGGTTATAGGCCCAGCCCACTACGGCAAGGGCCACGATCAACTGGACGAGCAGCACGACAACGTCCCCCGTGCCCGCAGGAAAGATCCGCCACCAATGGTCCATCTGTTCGCGCATAACGGCGAATTTCAGGAACACGGGCGTGGAGCAGGACCGTGGAAGGCGGCTTTCGCCAACAATGCACCGTGAGTAACCGGCGCAAGGTCAGAGGTATCGTGCCATCCATGTGTTCCGCAGCGGCGTGCGGAAACGCGCGTCCAGATCGGCTTTTGTGGCCACCAGATCATCAAAGACGATGGTGTCGGCGGTGATCTCCCCGGTCTTCAACAGGTCCTCCACTTCGGGCACGCGGCACGAGCGGATGGCGCCGTCCTTTTCATAGAGCACCACCATGCGATCGGTCAGGCTGAGGCCCATGTCATCTTCCAGCCGCTTGATGAACTGGACGGATCCGTCAACGCTGCCACCACAGATCACCATGTCCGCCATGTCGGCGACGATGACCACGAAATGGTCGTTAAGCACCCCGAAGGCCGTCCGTACCTCTTCGCCATGGGAGACCCATGAATCCGCAAAGGCTTGCCCCTGCTTGCTGATCGCAGCCGATCGCTCCGGGGTGAAGGCAACGGCGCTCTTGTACATCCATACCCTGGAATGGGCGGGCATCGTGGCAAGTGTCGGTTTTGTGGTCTGAGCTTCCATGGGGCAAAGGTCGGCATCACCGGCCATCACATTCAAGGCCGGGGTCTCCCCTACTTTTTTCAAGGAGGGGTTGGGGGTGGTTCGCTCAAGTAATGCACCACCCCTTCCCCTCCTTGAAAAAAGGAGGGGAAAACTCAACACCGTCGTGAAACTCTGAACCGGAAGAAGCGATCGCCCTAGTATATTCAACCATGCGCTTGGCTGCTGACGGATAGATT
Source organism: Flavobacteriales bacterium (assembly GCA_016700415.1). Classification (NCBI taxonomy): domain Bacteria; kingdom Pseudomonadati; phylum Bacteroidota; class Flavobacteriia; order Flavobacteriales; species Flavobacteriales bacterium. Next base: position 177,363 of record CP065018.1, on the reverse strand, counting down.
TGGCACCTTCGATCGTCCACCAACGACATCTTTCAACATGGACCGCATCCTCCTTTACGCTTTCGGCGCGCTCACCCTCCTCCCCCTCTCCACCACCGCGCAGAACGAGGCATTGTGGCTCCGCTACCCTGCCATTTCACCGGACGGTAGCAGCATCGTCTTCAGCTACCAGGGCGACCTGTGGCGCGTGGATGCTTCCGGAGGAACGGCCTCCCTGCTCACCACCAACGAAGCCTATGAGCATTCACCGGTGTGGTCCCATGATGGCAAGTGGATCGCCTTCGCCAGCGATCGCCATGGCAATAATGACGTGTTCATCATGCCGAGCACCGGCGGCCCGGCCACCCGGCTTACCTACAACAGCGCCAACGATGTCCCCAGCGATCTCACGCCGGACAACTCCGCCGTCCTTTTCAGCAGCAACCGCCTGTATAGCGCAGCGGACCGGCAGTTCCCCAGCGGTCGCTTCGGGGACCTGTACCAAGTGCCCGTGGGCGGTGGCGAGGCTCTGCGCGTGATGTCAACAGCGGCCGTCAATGCGAGCTATAGCCCGGACGGGACCACCATCGTCTACCAGGACATCAAGGGCTACGAGAACAATTTCCGCAAGCACCACACCTCATCGGTGACGCGTGACATCTGGACGTACGACGTCAAGGACAAGCAGTACGCACAGATCAGCACCTTCAACGGTGAGGACCTGAACCCGGTCTTCAGCCCGGACGGCATGCAGGTGTACTTCCTCAGCGAAGCGAAGGGTTCCATGAACGTGTTCCGCACGAGCATTTTCGGCGGACCTTCCACGCAGATCACTTTTCTGGACAAGGACCCGGTGCGTTACCTCTCCATCAGCTCCAACGGAACGCTGTGCTTCGCCTTCCGCGGCGCCCTGTACACCATGGCACCCGGCGCGGCCCCGCAACGCATCACAGTGAGCACTGCCACCGACAGCCGGTACGCCGCCGAAAAGACCATACCCGTGAAGGGCGATGCATCGGAGATCACCCTTTCGCCGAACGGCAACGAAGTGGTGTTCGTGCATCGCGGCGATGTCTTCGTCACCTCGGTGAAGGAGGGTACCACACGCCGCATCACCGATACGCCGGAGCAGGAGCGCTCCGCCAGCTTCAGCCCGGACGGCCGCAGCATCATTTACGCCAGCGAGCGCTCCCGCAATGCTGCGGGAGGCAGCTGGGATCTCTACCGGTCCTCGCTCACACGTAAATCCGAGAAGCAGTTCTTCAATGCCACGGTGTTGAAGGAGGAAGCCGTGCTGGCCACGCCCGCAGAGGAATTCCAGCCCGTCTTCTCGCCCGACGGCAAAGAGGTGGCCTACCTCGAGGAGCGCACCACCGTGAAGGTGGTCAACCTTGCCAGCGGAAAAACGCGCACCATCCTGCCGGGCGACCGCAACTACAGCTACAGCGACGGCGATCAATACTTCTCATGGTCACCGGACAGCAAGTGGCTGCTGGTGGAATTCCTCCAGGGCAACCAGTGGATCACGCAATGCGGCCTTGTGAGCGCATCGGGGAATTCTCCCGTGGTGAACCTCACCAAGAGCGGGCACGGCGGCGCACACCCCAAGTGGGCACTGGACGGCAAAGCGATGCTCTGGTTCAGCGGTCGCGACGGCATGAAGAACCAGGCCAGCTGGGGAGGCCAGGAGGATGCGTACGCCATGTTCTTCACGCAGGCAGCGCTGGACACCTTCAAGCTGAACAAGGAGGAATACGAATTGCTGAAGAAGCAGGGCAAAGGCGATGAGAAGGGAGAGGATGGTGAAGATGGTAAGGACAGTAAGGGTGGTAAAGGAGGTAAGGGAGGTAAGGGAAGTAAAGAAGTGAAGAAGGACAGCACCGTCGCGCCGTTGAAATTCGAACTGGACGGGATCGAGGACCGGAAGGTGCGCCTCACGATCAACTCCTCTGATCTGGCGGACGCGGTGCTTTCCAAGGACGGTGAAAAGCTCTACTACTTGGCCTCCTTTGAAAAGGGCTATGACCTCTGGGAGACGAATGTGCGCAGCAAGGAGACGAAGCTGCTGGTGAAGATCGGCGCTGAAGACGCGGGCAGTCTGGAGATGGACAAGGAGGGCAAGAACCTGTTCTTCCTCAACAACGGCGGCATATCCATGGTGGACCTGGACAAGGGTGAGGTGAAGGGCGTGGGCATCAATGGCGAGATGACACTGAACGCCGCGGCCGAACGTGACCACCTCTTCGGGCATGTATGGCGGCAGATGGTGAAGAAGTTCTACGTGAAGGACCTTCAGGGCACGGACTGGGAATACTACAAGAAGGAGTACGCGCAATACCTGCCGTACATCAACAATGACAACGACTTCGCCGAGCTGCTGAGCGAGATGCTGGGCGAGCTCAACGCGTCACATACCGGTGCCTACTACCGGGACCGCGATCCGCAGGGTGATGCTACGGCACACCTCGGTCTGTTCTATACCAACGACACCATGCCGGGGCTGACCATCGCCGAAGTGATGGAGCGTTCGCCCGTGATAAAAGCGGGTTCGAAGATCAAGGCCGGTATGGTGATCGAGAAGATCGACGGCATCGCGATCTCCAGCAAGGAGGATCCCGCCCGGCTGCTGGACCGCAAAGCGGGGCGCAATACACTGCTCTCCCTCTTCGACCCCAAGACCGGCAAGCGCTGGGAAGAGACGGTGAAGCCGATCGATGAAGGTGAGGAGAACGAGCTGCTCTACCACCGCTGGGTGGAACGGAACCGCCACGCAGTGGACAGCATCAGCGGGGGCCGCGTGGGGTATGTGCATGTGCGCGGGATGAACAACGACAGCTACAAGACCGTGTATGAGGAGGTGCTTGGCAAATACTACGGCAAAGACGCACTGGTCGTGGACACCCGCTTCAACGGGGGCGGCTGGCTGCACGATGACCTCGCCACCTTCCTCAACGGCCACGTTTACATGCATCTGCAGCCACGCGGACAGGACCTCGGCACCGAGCCACAGTTCAAATGGACCAAGCCCAGCGTGGTGCTGATGAACGAATCGAACTATTCGGATGCGCACATGTTCCCCTTCACCTACAAGGCCCTCGGCATCGGCAAGCTGGTGGGCATGCCCGTGCCCGGCACCGGCACCGCCGTCTGGTGGGAGGACCTGCAGAACGGCGTGATCTTCGGGATCCCGCAGGTGGGCATGGTGGACAACAACGGGAATTACCTGGAGAACCAGCAGTTGGAACCCGATGTGAAGCAGGCCGCTGAACCCGGGTTGCTCAGCACGGGCACGGACCAGCAGATCGGCGCGGCGGTGAAAGTGTTGTTAGAAGGAAAAAAATGATCCAGCCCTTAGTTCGCTCAATGTCGCCGGTTCGGCCCACTGAGTGAGAGGGGTTAGAGATCTCCCGCCTCCGCGATCAGTTCCGCGACGTCCTTCACCACCACGCTGCCTTCCTTGTTGAAGTGCTTCACGCCGTCGGTCATCATGGTGTTGCAGAACGGGCATCCGGCCGCGATGATGTCGGACCCGGTGCCAATGGCCTCTTCGGCACGTTCCACGTTCACCTCCTTGTCGCCGGGTTCGGCCTCCTTCCACATCTGCGCGCCGCCCGCACCGCAGCACAGCCCTTTTGCCTTGCTCCGCTTCATCTCCACCAGCGCGGCATCCAGCTTCAGCAGCACCTCGCGCGGGGCCTCGTATTCGCCATTGCCCCGTCCCAAGTAGCAGGGATCGTGGAAAGTGATGCGCTTGCCTTTGAAACTGCCACCGTCCACGGTGATGCGGCCTTCCTTCAGTAGCGCGTTGATGAACTGTGTATGGTGCATCACCTCGTACTCGCCGCCCAGCGCAGGGTATTCGTTCTTGATGGTGTTGAAGCAGTGCGGGCACGCGGTGACGATGCGCTTCACGCCGTAGCCGTTGAGCACGGTGACGTTCTGCAAAGCCTGCATTTGGAACAAGAACTCATTGCCGGCCCTACGCGCGGGATCACCAGTGCAGCTTTCCTCCTGCCCCAGCACGGCGAATTTCACCTTGGCCGCGTTCATGATGCGGACGAAAGCTTTGGAAATTTTACGCGCCCGATCGTCGAAGGAGCCCATGCAACCCACCCAGAAGAGGACCTCGGGCACTTCTCCGCTGGCCGCGTAGTCGGCCATGGTCTTCACTTGGATGGGTTCGCTCATTCCTCTGTCCACTTCATGCGTTGATCAGGCCCGAAAGCCCATGCGGCCCCGTTGTTCTCCACCGTCGTGAACATGGCGTTGAGCTCTTGGCGCGCCTTGCTTTCCTCCATCACCAAGTAGCGGCGCATGTCAAGGATGATGTTCACCGGATCGATGTTCACCGGACAGGCCTGGGTGCAGGCGTTGCAGGTGGTGCAGGCCCAGAGCTCTTCCTCGCTGATCCGGCTGAAGAGGCTCTTGCCGTCGTCCTCCCACTTGCCTTTCGAATCGATCACTTTGCCCACTTCCTCCAAGCGATCGCGGGTGTCCATCATGATCTTGCGCGGGCTGAGCAGCTTGCCGGTGATGTTGGCCGGGCATTCACTGGTGCAACGTCCGCACTCGGTGCAGGTGTAGGCGTCCATCAGGCTTTTCCAGGTGAGGTCGAAGACGTCCTTGGCACCGAAGTGCTCGGGCGGAAGACCGTTCGTGGGTTCCGCAGGCGGGGCGGGCGGCGGGATGGACGGGTCCAGCATGCTCTTCACCTCCGCCGACACGCGCGGCATTTCCGACATCTCCGTCTTCGGCTTCAGCTTGCTGTACCACACGTTGGGGAAGGCCAGCAGGATGTGGAAGTGCTTGCTGTACGGCAGGTAGTTGAGAAAACCGAGGATGCCGATGATGTGGAACCACCAGCAGGATCGTTCGATGCCGATGAGGGTGGAAGGTGCGAGGCTGCCAAAGTGGAAGAGCTGTGCAAGGTGCGCGCTGATGGGGAAGGCTCCGGCCACGATGTAGTGCTCCGCACCCATGCCTTGCAGCGTGTGGTCGGCGGCGTTCATCAGCAGGAAGGCCGACATCAGCAGGATCTCGAAGGTGAGGATGAGACCGGCGTCCGTGCGGGGCCAGGCGGTCATCTCCCTTGACCAGAAACGCTTGATGCGCAGGATGAAGCGCCGGATGAGGAAGATCGCGCAGCCCAACCACGTGAGGACCGCGAGGATCTCGAAGCTGCCGATGAGGAAGTCGTAGGAGCCGCCGAGGAAGCTGAGCACGCGGTGTGTGCCGAAGATGCCGTCGATGATGATCTCAAGCACTTCGATGTTGATGATCACGAAGCCCGCGTAAACGACGATGTGCAAGATCCCGGCGACGGGCCGCACCACCATCTTGCTCTGGCCCAAAGCCACTTTCGTCATCAACGCCCAACGCTCCGCGGGGCGGTCCGTGCGGTCCTCATCACGGCCCAGCAGGATGTTCCTCCGGATGCGCCTCACATTCCACGTGAACCACCAAGCGGCGGCCGCGAACGCAAGGAGGAAGACAATGGACGCGATGCTCATGGCGTGGTCTTCGGTGGATAGGCGTCACGGATGCGCTCGATGTCGGAGCCGCTGAGCTTGGGCAGCTTGTCCTTCCGGCCGAAGATGGAGAGGTAACGGCCCGGATTCAAGCGGACGTCCTCCAGCAGCAGGTCCATCTGATGGCTGGCGGAATTCAGGTTGTGGTACAGGCTGTCGTCGGTCATCAGCTTTCCGAGCGTGCCCTGCCCGCTGTTGATCTTCTCCATGGTGGCCTTCAGGTCGTTGGAGGTGGACTCCAGATTCGCCATCATGCGCTCCAGGCGGCCGTTGGCCAAGGCGGCGGTGGCGCTGTCCATGTTCGTAAAGATGTTGTCCAAGTGTTCCCTGTTGGCCACCAAAGCGCCGGAGAGCGTGTCCAGGTTGCAGAGGATCGCATTGATATGCTTGGTCTGCGTCGCGATGAGCTGGTCCAGGCCGTGCGTGGTGGAGTTGATGTTCTCCATGGTGGCGCGCAGGTTGGTGAAGCTGGCATCGATGTCGCCTCGCGCATCCTCATTGAGGATCAGCTGCAAGGCGCTGAGCACCGAGTCCACGCTGGCGAGCATGCCCTCGGCCTTGCGCTTCAGGGGGTCGATCTGGGCGCCCACCGATTGCGTGAGGCTCAATTCGGCATTACCGACCAAGGTGTCGCCGCGCAAGGCCTCCGGACCATTTCCCAAGATGACGCGTACTGCTCGGGAGAAGAGATCGGCGCTAAAGAGCTCGACACGGGTGTCCTTGGTGAGCTTCAGGCGGTTCTCTTTGATCTGGAAGCTCACATCGATGCGCCCTGTTCCGTCGGGCAGCATTTCGGTGCTGATCACCTGCCCCACCTTGTAGCCGTTGAACAGCACCGGCGTGGCGTCGTTGATGCCTGAGACATCGGTATAGACCGCGTGGTAAACGTTGCGGCCTTTCAGCAGGTCCAGCCCCTTGAGGAAGTTCAACCCGAAGATCAGCAGGACGATGCCACCGATCGCCATCAGCGCGATGGAATACTGTCGTTTGATTTTTGGCACGGGCGTGGAGGTTAGCGGACCAAATTAACAGCTTGCTGCAGATCGATGCGCTTTCCGTTCTGCCAAGCAGTGATGAAAGCGCCGGTGAAACCCTTGTCCTTGCAGGTGCTTTGGATCTTCCTCGCCCCTGCCAGATCAGGCTCGCCCCCCACGCTGTACTTCCAAAGCTCGTCGGCCTGCATCTCCTCCACGTCCAACCCGTTGAATTTGGGCGACTTCACCGGAATACGCTTGCTGCTGGTGACGATCTGCACCTTGAACCGGACGCTGTTGTCCTTCACCGGCTTCGTGACGGTCTTAGAGGTGTCGACCGCAGTGCTGTCGGCCTTGGCTTCCAGCTCCACGAAAGTGACGTCCTTGTGCTCGATCCGGTTCTTGTACTCCTTGAAGGCCCGGTAGATGGCGGATGCCATGTAGTCCTGCCCCTTGGCGCTTTGCAGGAAGTCCTCCTCGTCCGCATTGGTGAGGAAGCCCAGCTCGATGAGCACCGCAGGCATGGTGGTGTAGCTGATCACCAGAAAACCCGCCTGCTTCACGCCACGGTCCACGCGACTGACACGGTCCTTGAACTGGGCCTGCACCAAGGAGCTCAGCAGCAAGCTGTGGTCCAAATAGGCGTTCTGGCGTAGGCTCAGGGCGATCATGCTCTCAGGGTCCTTCGGGTCGTAGCCGTCGTATTTCAGGGCATGGTCCGCCTCTAAGAGGATGGATTCGTTCTCCTTCATGGCCACGCGCATGTTCGCTTCCGTCTTGTGCAGGCCCATTACATAGGTCTCGCAACCGTGGGGGTCCGTGCTCTTGTTCGCGTTGCAGTGTATGCTGATGAACACATCGGCCTTGTTCCTGTTCGCAATGTTGTTCCGTTCCATCAGCTCGATGAAGCGGTCGTCCTCGCGGGTGTACATCACCTTCACTTCCGGCAGGTTCTCATTGATGTACTTGCCCACCAGCAACGTCACTGCCAGGGCCACGTCTTTCTCTGTGGTCTTGTAGCGCTTGGTGCCGAGGTTGCCGGGGTCCTTACCGCCGTGGCCCGCGTCCAGGACCACCGTGCCGACCATATTGGCATCGCTTACCGACTTTTGCGGCATGGCATGTGCGGTGCAGGCCAGCACGAAAACAGCGATCAGCCACCATTCCCTGCTCCTATCCCTGATGATCTGCCGCTCTGCGCCGGTGCCAACCGCTACTTTCGGCGCGGTCGCCGAGCAGGCGTGCCCGCTGATGTCCTGTGATCCCTGCATATCCGGTAACATAACGGCAAACAAAGGCCGTCGCGGCGAAAGTATGGGCCGTCCCTTCAGGGCCGGGGCCACGCTCCGCGCGCTTTTCATCACGCTCATGTCAGTAACCGCATGGGGCGCCGCCGCCGCGCAGGATCTGGAAAGTGAAGTGAAGTATGGGGCAAGGGACAGCATACGCTACGACCTGGCCCGGCAAACCGTGTACCTCTTTGGCGCCGCGAAGGTGAAATTCGAGGATGTGCAGCTCACGGCGGACCGCATCATGCTCGATCTGGCGCACGAGGAAGTGCAGGCCTTCGGAACGCGGGACAGCGCCGGAGCGCCGGTGGGCCTTCCGGAATTTACGCAGGGAAGCGAGAAGGTCACCGCGGACAGCATCCGCTACAACTTCAAGACGAAGGAGGGCCTGATCAAGGAGGTGCGCACGCAGGAATCCCAGATGTACGCCATGGCCCGCATCAGCAAGCGCCACGCGAACGGGGAGATCCATAGCCGCGGCGGCAGCCTCACCACCTGCGACCGGCCCCACCCGCACTACCGTTTCGCCGTGAGCAGGATGATGGTGATCCCGGACGACAAGATCGTGACAGGCCCGGCGATCATGAAGATCGGAAAGGTCCCCACCCCGCTGGTGGCGCCATTCGGCTTCTTCCCCAACCACAAAGGCGGAACCGCCGGGCTGCTGATCCCCACATTCGGCACCTCGGACCAGTTCGGCTTCTACCTCCTGAACGGTGGCTACTACATCCCCATCAGCGACAACTTCGACGAGCATCTCACGGGCGACATCTACAGCAAGGGCAGTTGGGGCCTGCGCTCCGTTACGCGCTACAAAAAGCGCTACCGCTATGGCGGGAACATGGACCTGCAATACAGCGACAAGGTCAACAGCATCCGCGAGTACCCGGATTTCAGCGAGCAGCGCACCTTCTTCGTCCGCTGGAGCCACCTGATGGACCCGCGGGCCAGCCTCACCGACCGCTTCAACGCCAGCGTGAACGTGGGTTCCAGCCAGAATTTCACCAACAACTTCAACAGCTCCACGCAGGACTACCTCAGCAACACCTTCCAGAGCAACGTGAACTGGAGCCACCTCTGGCCCGGAAAGCCCTACAGCCTCAGCGTGGCCGCACGGCACAGCCAGAACACCATCAACGGCACCTTCGACATCACCCTGCCCTCGGTGAATTTCAATGCGCAGCGCTTCTTCCCCGGCACCTGGTTCCATCCCGAGGCCACCGGCAAGCCGAAATGGTTCGACCAGATCGGCGTCACGTGGAACTCCGTCTTCGACAACCGCCTCAGCACCACCGAGGACCAGATCTCCATCGCCAACATCCCGAACCTGATCGACAAGTTGCGCAACGGCGTCCGCCATACCGCATCGATCAGCTCCTCCATCAAGACGCGCGCCTTCACGCTGAACCCGCAGGTGAACATCACCGACCGCAACTATTTCGACGCGCTGAGCAAGACCTATTACGCCGCGAACGATTCCGTGGCCGTGGACACCGTGCCGGGCCTGTACAACCTATTCGACTGGAACATCGGTGCCACCGCCACCAGCAAGCTCTACGGCATGTATGGCTTCCGGAAGGGAAGACTGAAGGCGATCCGCCATGTGATCACGCCGTCCGCAGCGCTCACCTACCTGCCGGGGAACGATACCCGGATCACCGGCCCGTTCGGGTACAATGGCGCGGAAGCATCCTATTCACCTTATGACATCGGCATCTATGGCCAGCCTTCCCCGAAAGCCAGCGGTTTGGTATCCTTGGGGCTTGTGCAAAGCATCGAAGGGAAGATGCTCTCGAAAAAGCCCGATGCCAAAGGCGATCAGCAGTTCACGAAGATCAAGTTCCTGGACTACCTCGGTATCAACGCGAACTACGACCTGCTGAAGGATTCCCTGAATTGGAGCGCGGTGAACATCGCCGCCCGCACCCGGCTGCTCAACTTCTTGGACCTCAACCTCGCCAGCACGTGGGACCCGTATGCCACCGACAGCTTGGGCCGGAACGTGGACCGCCCCACCCGCACAGTGGACGGTTCGCTCGCCCACCTGCGCACCGCCACCGCCGCCTTGGGCTTCGAACTCCAGAGCAAGCGCTACGGTAAGTCCTTGGCGGAAAAATCCGATGACGACCAAGTGGTGGCCGAGGCCGATCCCAGCAAAGGGGCACGCGTGAATTTCAACATCCCCTGGCACCTCCGCGTGAACTACAGCTGGAGCATGGCCCGCGCCTACCATGTGGCGGAATACACCGAGCAGCAGACGCAGAGCGTGCTCTTCAGCGGCGACCTCAACATCCTCAAATACTGGAAGCTCGGCTTCAGCAGCGGCTACGACATGGAGGCCGGCGAATGGACGCCCACCTCATTGAACCTCTACTGGGACCTGCACTGCTGGGAGTTCAACGCCAACGTGATCCCGATGGGCGTGCGCAAGAGCTTCACCTTCCGCATCAACGTGAAGGCCAGCGTGCTCCACGACCTGAAGTACGAGCTGAGGAGGCCGTTCGGGAATAAGAACGAGCTGCTGTACTGAGACCGCCGTTTTTTAACCGAAACGTTCACAACGGACGCAACGTTGATCTCATAATTCTCTGGCGCGAGACTTCCGCCTCCGGAACTATGCGCTCCACAAGGCGGATGTCTCGTGCCAATGAACGGATCCAACAGCGATGACATGGGAGACTTCGTCTCCGCTCAACACACGCTAAAAATAGATCCACCTTCAACATCCCGGATCCGTAGCCTGATGACTGTTCAAGGGGGCACGGGAGGACGGCCTGCCGCGCACAGGCCTACACTCGCCTAACTCCCGCGCCAGAAATTATTCAGGGAAGACTCGCGCGAGTCTGGTGTAGCCAGATTGCCGACCGTCGTGGCTTGACCGACCACCTTGCCGGTTAGAAGCAGCCGCAGGGTCTCGCCAACCATCATCTCCGATGGTCGGCGGACCCTGCGGTCACCTTTATCCTGTTCTTTTCACTTCACCTTCACCGCACGCTTCACCACCACAGCACCGTCCAACATGAAAGTGCAGAAGTAGGTGCCCGCCGCCAGCTTGGTGGTGTTCCAACTGTAGTTGTATGCACCGGCTTCGGCCAGCTCCTCACGCAAGGTGGCCAAGGGCTTCCCATCACTGGTGCTCACCTGCAAGCTCACTTTACCTGCTTTCGGCACGTAGTACTCGAGCATGGTGAGGTCCGCAACCGGATTGGGGATGATGAGCAAGCGCTGCTCGTGGAGGTCGTTCTCTTGTGGTACCATTCTGTGCTCTGAGCCGCCTTGTGGGGCCACGCCTCCTTGTGCAGAACAGCAGTTGTTGATCTGGTCTTGGAGTTGGGCGATGGTGGCTTGTTGCTGCTGATAGCCTGCGACCAAAAGAGGGATGATGCCGATGTAGTTCAATGTCTTGATGTCCTCCGACGCGGTCAATTGCGCGCCCGTTGAATCATAGGTCGCAGGGATCGTGGCCTGCTTCACAAGTTGAGGCAGGATCAGTTCAACGTCCTGCGCAATAAAGCCCATTTGTGGTCCCGACGGCAAAGCGATCTCCGGATGTTCATCGACCAGGAAATCATAGGTTTTCGGCAGTAGTTGATCCAAGAATTCCGATGCATTCGTGAGAGCCTGGACATTTGTTTTCAGGTTGGCATCGGATGTGATCGGGATCATCCCCGTGAGAAAGCCGTTGCCGTTGATCATCACATTGCCTTCAAACCAGCCTGCCCAACTGTTCGGGGCAGTTGCCTTGCCGAACACGCCATAACTCTTTGCTGCCGTGCCTGAAGTTTCGCCCCACAACCCGATGCTTTCGAGGGTTCCGCCATAGGAAATGCCCTCCGCGCCTATTGTGTGATCGGCATTGTCATAGGCTAGGAAAGCTCCTGCATATGCGCTAGTGTACGCACCGTTGGTCTTTAGGGTACCTCGAAGAACCTCGCTCCCGTGTCAGCGATGCTGCGCGTCGCCCCTTCGGGCAAGCGTTCTCGTTCGGCCATCCTGCGTTGCTCCTCAGTCAGTTACCTTCGGGTAACTTCCTTTCGTCGCGCCTTGGCTGTCACGAACGATAAGCGCTTGTGCCATCGGTTCGAGGTTCTTCGAGGTACCCTTTACCCGAATGCCCCGCGTATAGGGCGAATAGCCGTGAACGTTCACCTCAATACCGGCGTTCAGGTAGCTGCTGCCCGTAACATCGGTCATCACTCCAAAGTTCTCTCCCGTTGTTGACCGGGTGGTTTTTGAGAGCATCCCGGTATTGAAGTTATTGTTCAGCACGTTTACCTTGGTGGTGTAGAAGGATGGTGGCGAGTTTACCGGTAAGGTAAATCCGGATAAAGGTGTACCCATACCCACATAGTTCGCATCCTGTGGCGGGCATGGATTGCCATTGAACGCGGTAACCGCATTGTTCCCTTGCAGCGACCAGCCCGAACTGCAACTTGAAACACTTGGCAAATGCCTCCACTTCACCACTCCTGTATTGTCCACCACCATGTACTGGTCCAACGTGGCAGCCTCCGGATCCGTGGGCAACTTCCGAATGCGCACCCGGCCCGTGCGCACATCCAAGCGCTCCGTGGGATCGTCTCCACCAGCGTAGAAATCCCCCACGCCTACAAAAATCTCGTCATGTTCTGAGGGGAATAGCCGCATGCCCTCTAACCCTTCTGCGGAATTCATCCCCGTGGTGGCACTTGGGTTGTAACCGGAAGTAAAGAGGAAGCGCATACGGTCTCCCTTCCATGTTCCCGGGTTGTCGCTCCACTGGATCACCATGTCCGTTACATCCTTGTCCTTGTATTTGTGGCCGATGTAGCCTTGGTCACCATTCCCCGTGAAGGTGATGCCGTTGCGCTGCCAAGGCCGGTAGCCCCATTCCTGCGCGTTGAGATCCTCGCCCCCCTCGGCCAAGTGCAGCCGGCTGAACGGGCCTTTGGACGCCTGATGCAGGAAACCATCATTCGGCGTGATCAGGTTGAAGCCGTCGGCAGGGATGTTCGGGAAGCCGTTGAGGCTCCCGTAGGTTACCTTCTCGTTGATCAACCCACGGAAATCTCCGCTGGTCCAGAACTGTATCGGAAAGTCCCCGTCGTGACGGATCTCCAAGTTCTGGAGCGCGTTGGCATTCCAGCCCAAGTAGTAACCAAAACCTCCTCCGTGATTAGTGACATCCGCTTGTGCGAACGCCTCCCCTGACACCATGATGGTCGCGGCGATCAACAGATGCCGTATGTTCTTCATCGTTTTCATGTTCTTTGGTTTTTGTTTTCACCGAAAAGAACCGGAACGATGCTATTTATTCGGTCAACATGAACTTCACGAATTGCAGTCTACCTGCTCCGCTTACCTGTAACACATAAGGGCCTCGCGCCCAATCCGCCACCAACAACGCATAGCGATCACCGTTCACCTTCCCTTGCCAGATCCGGCGCCCCAGCATGTCCGACACCGTGGCCTCCTGCCCGGCTGCATGCCCGATGAACAAGTCATCGGTCGCCGGATTGGGAAACACGTAGGGCGTCGAATTCGCCGTTTCAGCAACCCCTTGCTCCAGTTCACATCCATTTGGCACGGGAGAAACGCAGACCGCATCGATCAAGGTATAACCGTTGTTGTACCACTGCTCCACATTAGATGAGTCCGCGAAGCGAATGGTATCCGTTTGGCCATTGCTGAAGAAGTTCCCGATCATCAGGCAGGTGTATGCACTGTCCGCCGCAAAACTTCCGCTTACCAAAGTCCAGTCCACCGTATCGGAAAGGATCTGGGGGTATTGGATGTCAGCCCTGTTCAAAGCAGCAGGATAGGGGTCGCCTCCATTCCAGTGCCGGGCATAAGTGGTGAAAAGCATCCCCACATGATTACTGGCCACCCAGATTGTCGGATGGAGCAAATTCCCGCCAAAACCGGCGTTCGCACGAAAACTGCAGTAATAGGTCTGGCCCGGCACCAAGGTTTCCAACAAGGGCACCATGATCCATTCACGTTGCTCTTCACTTCCGGTGTCAATGTACGTCCCTAATCCAATGCACGAATTACCCTCGTATGGTTCTTGAAAAGTGAACATGTTCAAAGGCAGGCCGTTCACAGCACCGTAAGGCAGGCAGTTTTGCAAATGGTCGAAGGTGAGATTGGCCCTGAACCAGCTGGTCGGCCCTGTTCCTAGAGGTAAAAGGCCGATCCCGTTTATGCAGGAATCCGTCTCCTCAAACCCCGGATTGGGCACCCAATTCTGGCAGAATGCCGGTTGACTTGCTCCAAGGCACGTCAGCGCAAGCATCGCGACCAGTTTTCGGTATTGTCTGCCACAGGGAAGCATGGTCTTATTCTTCTACTCGTTTGTTCATGTTTGGCCGAGAGCATCGTCCCAGTCCAAAAATGCCGCTCCTTTCTATGCTCTCCCAACTCGCGGCAGCTTGGGGGCATGTGGGTCCGGTATCCACTTAGGCGCGGCTTACTGTGCTTCAACCTTCGCCTTACCTTTGCTCAGCTCCGTTTCATTTTACTTCGCAGTTTAGGTGGGACATGGGCTTCGAGGGCCTCAGCCCTCGTGACACGGCCCTCGGTGTTAGCGCACCGGGGGCTTTTTCATTTTTCTTCTGTTGATGGGGTCGGCACTGGTCTCTGGATCAATTCCCGCAGGTATTGCGCTTGTGCAGGTGTGAGTTTAGGAGCCTCATGTGAGATGGGAAGTTCGTAAGCAATGTGCTTCCGCAGCTCGTCCACGTACAATTCCAGGAAATCCACACGCTGTTGAAGTTCATGCAGTTGGCTTGCGCATCCTTCCAGCGTTGTCGCTTGGCGCTGGCGATCCATCTTCATCTGCCACAGTATTTCCCTATACACTTCCGGGTCGGGGTGTTGGTAGCTGCCCACCTGTTCCGCACGGGATGTTTTCGTGGTATCCTGCTCGCAGCGTAGGTTGGTTCCTGCAACAGCGCTCCATCCGAGGCTGTGCTTTTCCAAACCCATGCCGGGAGCCGATCGCACGTAGGCCAGTATGGACCGGGACTCCACAGTTTCCATGGAAACCCGAAGGTAAGCCCAAAGCGGGCAGACCAGAAACAGTGCTAAGAGGCCACCGCGCAACATGGCAAGGGGGATCTGCACTATGCCGCGTTGGGAAACGCCCTTGACGGGAGGTGGCGGTGAAGCTGCTGACGGTAACTTTAGAAGACGGGTTGACGGGTTGACGGGTTGACGGGTTGATGCACCTCGACTTCGCTCGGCACCCACGCTGATGAACTGTTCGGTCCGATACGTATCGGCCCCGAAGCGGACATCCCTACGCGCGAATGTGTGGCGGATCGTTCCATTTCGGGAGTGAAGCTTAGTAAAAAACAGTTCACGGGAGTCCCTATGTTTTGCCTACTTTTAATCCTTTGTGCCTGACTCCTTGTGAGAATGGCCGGAGGATGCCGAAGGTCTTCAGCAACCCACGCACTCGCGAAAAAACGCGAGCGCCTGTTTTGGGCGAGATCCAATAATCTCGATCCAGCTATCTGAGACACACGACCCGTGACCATCTGCCCTTTCTGTGTTATCAGCGTTCCAATGCCCGCAGCCTTCCCACCGTTCCCCAAGTTCGCCGCTGGCCTGCCCGCGCCCGTCACCTACTTTAGCGCCCCCTGCAAGGAAGCCTTCATCGATGACCCGAAACCTGATCCACCGCTTGGCGCTGCTCTGCACGCTGGCCTTTCCCCTCTTTTCCCTCGCCCAGACCGGTACCGTGCGCGGTTTCGTGTACGATGAGGCCACCGGTGAACCGTCGATCTTCACGCCGGTCTCGCTGCGCGGTGCCACGGACCATGGTGCGCAAACGGACGTGAACGGCTACTTCTCCATCAGCAAGGTGCCTCCGGGGCATTTCACGTTGCAGGTGGTCTATTTGGGCTACGACACGGTAAGCAAGGAGGTGGACATCAAGGCGGATCTGATCCAGACCGAACAGCTGTACCTGAAAAAAGGCAGCATCGAGATGAAGACCGTGGTGGTGACGGCGGAGAAGCAGAAGGCGCAGAACAATGTGCGCGTGGGCGTCACCAAGCTGACCCCGAAGCAGATCGAGCGCTTACCGGCGATCGGCGGACAGGCGGACCTTGCGCAATACATGCAGGTGGTGCCGGGCGTGGTGTTCACCGGGGACCAGGGCGGGCAACTCTACATCCGCGGGGGATCCCCCGTGCAGAACGAGGTGCTGCTGGACGGCATGACCCTGTACAATCCCTTCCACAGCATCGGCCTCTTCAGCGTGTTCGACAACGACATCATCCGCAATGCGGACATCCTCACCGGCGGCTTCAACGCGGAGTACGGCGGGCGCATCAGCAGCGTGATGGACATCACCACCCGCGACGGCAACAAGACCCGCCTCAGCGGCAAAGTGGCCGCCAGCACCTTCGCGGCCAAGGCCCTGCTGGAAGGACCGCTGAAGAAGCAGAGCGCGCCGGGCAAGGGGAGCAGTTCCTTCCTGCTCAATTTCAAGCACAGCTATCTGGACCAGAGCAGTAAGAGCCTCTACACCTATGTGGACTCCGCAGGGCTGCCCTTCAAGTTCACCGACCTCTATGGCAAGATCTCAATAAACGCCGCCAACGGCAGCAAGGTCAACTTCTTCGGCTTCAACTTCACCGACGGTGCCCAGTACAGGGGCATCAGTGACCTGGCCTGGAAGAATTGGGGCGCGGGCACCAACTTCGTGCTGGTCCCCTCGGGCAGCGCCGTACTGATCGAGGGCGTATTCGCGCTGAGCAACTACAAGATCGAACTTTTGGAAGGCGATCTCCAGCCCCGCACCAGCAGCATCAACAATTTCACCGCCGGGCTGAACTTCAAATACTTCATGGGCAACAACGAGGTGCAGTACGGCATCAACGTCACCGGCGTGAAGACGGACCTCAGCTTTTACAATTCGCTCGGCTACGAGCTGGGCCAGCAGAAGGTGAGCACCGAGCTGGCCGGCTACATCAACTACAAACTGCGCATCGGCAAATGGGTGCTGAACCCCGGTGTCCGCCTCCAGTATTACGCCACTTTGGCCGTGCTGAACCCCGAACCCCGTCTTGGCTTCAAGTGGAACGTGAGCGACCGCTTCCGCATCAAAGGCGCCGCCGGCATCTACAGCCAGAACCTCATCGCCACCAACAACGACCGCGATGTGGTGAACCTCTTCTACGGCTTCATCACCGCGCCTGACGACATCCCCTCCACCATCACCACCTCCAACGGGAACACGCGTGACATCAAGGACCCGCTGCAGCGCGCCAACCACCTCGTGGGCGGCTTCGAGTACGACCTCACCCCCAAGACCAGCATCAACATCGAAGGCTACTACAAGGACTTCCGCCAAGTGACCAACCTGAACCGCGAAAAGCTTTACAACGACACGCCGGAATTCATCAACCAGCCCGACGAGCTGAAGAAGGACTTCGTGGTGGAGACCGGCAGTGCCTACGGGGCGGACATGCTGCTGAAGTACGAGAACAAGGGCCTCTACCTCTGGGTGGTCTACTCGCTCAATTTCGTGGACCGCTTCGACGGTACGCAGACCTACAGTCCGATCTGGGACCGCCGCAACAACGTGAACCTCGTGGCCAGCTACACCTTCGGGAAGCACGACAGCTGGAAGGCCAGCGCCCGCTGGAACTACGGCTCCGGCTTCCCCTTCACCCAGAACCAGGGCTTCTACGAAAGGCTGCCCTTCAGCGACGGCGTCAACAGCGATATCAACAACACCAACGGTGACCTCACGGTGATCTACGGCCCGCTCAACGGCGGACGCCTCACGGACTACCACCGGCTGGACGTCGGCATCACCAAGATCTGGAAGCTCGACGAGCACCAAGTCGTCCAGTTGGACCTCAGCGTCACCAATGCCTACGACCGCGACAATATCTTCTATCGTGACCGCGTGACCAGCAAGGAGGTGTACCAGTTGCCGGTGCTGCCGAGCTTGGGGTTCTCGTACACGTTTTAGCAAAAGATGAAACAGGAAAGCTGAAACTGGAAAGTTGAAAGTGAAACAGGGCGCTCGGCGACCGATCTTTTCAGCTTTCCTGTTTCATCTTTCAGCTTTCTCCCTCTTGGTTCCGAACATCGGATTAGCTTTACACCCCGTGATCACCATCCCCATTCAGGGCGGGATCAACAAGTGATGACGGGTTCCACAAAGTACATTTTCGTTACCGGAGGGGTCACCTCCAGCTTGGGCAAGGGCATTGTCAGCGCCTCCTTGGCCAAACTGCTGCAGGCGCGCGGCTTCACGGTGACCATCCAGAAGCTGGACCCGTACATCAACGTCGACCCCGGCACGTTGAACCCGTACGAGCACGGGGAATGCTACGTGACCGAGGACGGCGCCGAGACCGATCTGGACCTGGGGCACTACGAGCGCTTCCTGGACACGCCCACCAGCCAGGCCAACAACATCACCACGGGCCGGGTCTACCAGAACGTGATCAACAAGGAGCGCCGGGGCGAATACCTCGGCAAGACCGTTCAGGTGATCCCGCACATCACCGACGAGATCAAGCGGAACATCCAGCTCTTAGGACGGAAGGGCATCTACGATTTTGTGATCACCGAGGTCGGCGGCACCGTGGGCGACATCGAGAGCCTGCCCTACGTCGAGGCCATCCGCCAACTGAAGTGGGAAAAGGGCCGCGATGCCTTGTCGATCCACCTCACACTGCTCCCCTACCTCAGCACCACGGGCGAGTTGAAGACCAAGCCCACACAGCACAGCGTGAAGGAGCTTCTCAGCCTCGGCGTGCAGCCGGACATCCTCGTGTGCCGCACGGAGCACCCGATGATCAAGGGCATGAAGGAGAAGATCGCCCTGTTCTGCAACGTGGACCCCAAGGCAGTGATCGAAAGTGCCGACGCGGAGACGATCTACGACGTTCCCTTGCTGATGCAGCAGGAACAACTGGACGAGGTGGTGCTGGAGAAGCTCGGCATCGCCAACTACCCGGAGGCGGACCTCACCCAATGGCGCGAATTCCTGCGGCGGCACAAGGAACCAAAGCACACTGTGGAGATCGGCCTGGTAGGCAAATACGTGGAGTTACGCGATGCCTACAAGAGCATCAAGGAGGCCTTGGACCATGCCGGTGCGGCCAACGAGACCAAGGTGGACATCCGTTGGGTCCACAGCGAAAAGCTGACGCCGAAGAACGTGGCCAAACACCTCGGCGGCCTCGACGCGATCCTGGTGGCACCCGGCTTCGGTAACCGGGGGATCGAAGGAAAGATCGATGCGATCCGCTATGCGCGGGAAAACAAAGTCCCCTTCCTCGGGATCTGCTTGGGCATGCAGTGCGCGGTGATCGAGTTCGCCCGCAACGTGCTGGGCCATGCGGAAGCCAATAGCACCGAGATGGACCCCGAAACCAAGTGGCCGGTGATCGCCATGATGGAGGAACAGAAAGCCAAAGTGGACAAGGGCGGGACCATGCGTCTGGGCGCCTATCCTTGTAAGCTCACCGAAGGAAGCCTCAGCGCACAGGCCTACGGGAAGACCAGCATCAAGGAGCGCCATCGTCACCGGTACGAGTTCAATAACGCCTACACCGAGGAGTTCAAGAAGGCCGGCATGATCGCCGCCGGCGTGAATCCCCAGACCAAGCTGGTGGAAGTGGTGGAACTGAAGGACCACCCGTGGTTCGTGGGCGTGCAATACCATCCGGAATACAAGAGCACCGTGGCCCGGCCCCATCCCCTCTTCACACGCTTTGTGAGGGAGGCTTTGGCGCAGCATGCCGTGGTCGCGAAACGCGAAAAGACCAAGGTCTGAGCCGCTCCGATAGCACGGCCGTTCCGACCTCTTGGCACTTGCGGGGCGAAAAGGGCGCGTTTACCCGGACCCAAGCGGTTATCTTCGCGGCCTTTCCACGTTCCCACCACAGCGACCACGGATCAGTATGGACCGCAATTCGATCATCGGCATCCTCCTCATCATAGCCATCCTCTTTGGCTATCAATACCTCACCATGCCCAGCGCGGAGGAACGCGCCCGGATGCAGCATGAGCAGGACAGCATTGCCGAAGTGGCCATCAAAAAGCAGGCGGACCATGCCGATTCCGCTCTGGCCGACCAGCAGCAACAGGTGAAGAACGCCACGACCGTGGCCACGGCGGATGCTACGATGGATACCGGCCTGGTCGCGGACAGCGTCAATGCCGACAGCCTCCTCGCCGCCAAGCAGCATGAGCGCTTGGGCATCTTCGGCCCCGCCGCCAGCGGGCACAACGAGGTGGTGACGATCGCCAACGAGCACCTGCAGGTCGCCATCAACACCTTCGGGGCCCGGCCCAATGTGATCCGACTGAAGGCATACAAAACCTATCACGAGCACAACCCACTGCTGCTTTCCGTGCCCGACAGCGGCGCATACGAGTACAACTTCTTCCTCGGCAACCGCAAGCTGAGCACGAAGGACATGAATTTCACCGCTGAGAAGCTCGGCACCACGGGCGTACGACTAAGAGCCTCCACCACGGACCCCTCGAAATATCTCCAGATCACCTACCAGTTGGACAGCGGCACCTGGTTCATGAACACCACCGCCGAGCTGGTGGGGCTACCGGAGATCGACCCGAGGAACGTGATGTTCCACTGGAACCTCACCGGTTTCCACAATGAGAAACACCGCCCCACCGAGGAGCAGCATTCCACCGTCTACTACAAATACCTAAACAGCGACCGGGACTACCTGAGCGAAAGCAAGGACGACTCCAAGAAGCTTGAGGCCAAGACGAACTGGGTGGCCTTCAAGCAGGACTTCTTCACCGTGGCCATGGTGAAGAAGGACGGCTTCACCAGTAACGGATCGGAGATCTCCATCACCACGCTCCCCGATGACACGCTCTATTCCAAAAGATACGACGCCAAGCTGTTCTTCGGGCAGGAACCCAGCGAGCACGCCATCCTGGCCATGCAGATGTACCTCGGCCCGAACCAGTACAATACCCTGCGCCAAACGGGTATCCCCGATTTCAGCCGCGTCATCGACCTGGGCTGGGGCATCTTCGGCTGGATGAACCGCTTCCTGGTGATCCCGATCTTCAACTTCCTCAGCCAGTTCAACCTCAGCTACGGCATCATCATCCTTGTGCTCACCGTGGTGATCAAAATGCTGCTGCTGCCCATCGCCTATCGCAACCAGAAGAGCAGTATCCGCATGCGTGCGCTGAAACCGGAGATCGCCGCCATCACCGCCAAGTTCGGCTCGGACGACGCGATGAAGAAGCAGCAGGCCACCATGGACCTCTACCGCAAGGCCGGCGTGAGCCCCGTGGCCGGTTGCGTGCCCATGCTGCTGCAGATGCCAGTGCTCTATGCCATGTTCCGCTTCTTCCCCAGCAGCATCGAGCTGCGGCAACAGTCCTTCCTCTGGGCGGACGATCTCAGCAGCTATGACAGCATCCTAACGCTGCCGTTCAACATCCCCGCCTATGGCAGCCATGTGAGCCTTTTCACCCTGCTGATGGCCGCCAGCACCATTATCTACACCCTCGTGAACAGCAAGCAGATGCCCCAACAGCAGGGCATGCCGAACATGAAGGTGATGATGTACATGTTCCCGGTGATGATGCTCTTCTTCATGAACTCGCTCCCCGCCGGCCTGAGCTATTACTACTTCCTCGCCAACGTGATCAGCATCCTCCAGATGACGGTGATCACCAAGTGGTTCCTGGACGAGGATAAGCTGCGTGAACAACTGCTGGCCAACATGAAGAAGCCCCGCAAGAAGAGCAAGTGGCAGCAGCGCATGGAGGAGATCCAGAAGCAGCAGCAGACGGCGAAAAAGCGACGGTAGGATACTTCAGGACTGCGAAAGCGCGGTACGAACGACCGCTCACATTCTACGCGGACCGTCGGAACCATCGGTCTTCCCCATGCGTTGAAATGCCCCCATGCGCGCTTGGCACATCGCCCTGTTCCTCTTCCTTACTTGTGGTCTTCAAGCCCAGAAGCCGCAGCTTGATGTTCCGCCGGACAGTTCCGCGGACCGCGTGCAGGTGTTCGGCACGGTGACCGACAGCCTCACCGGAAAGCCTGTGTACGATTGCCTTGTGGCCTACTACGATCTGGAAGGCGACCGCCGGTCCATCTCCTCCGTGAACAGCGATGGCCAGTATGCCATGTTCATCCCTGCGCATATCCCGTTCGAGCTGCGCATTGAGCGCGAGGACGGCTACAAGGACCTGGGAAGGCGCGCCCCGGTGATCCCCAAAGGCGTGAAGCAGTTCCGCTTCGACCTCATGATGCGGCCGAAGTGAGCTTGCGGTCTCCTCCCCCTTCCAAAAGAAGGGGTCGGGGGTTCGCTGCTGTTGCTCAGGGTTCCCTGCGGGGGACCGCTGAGCGGACTAATGCACAACTGGACCAAATGCGAAAGGCCGCCCCGGACGGGGCGACCTTTTCGCATTACAGTTCCTGAAATGCTTATTTCTTGGCACCTGCGGGTTTCTTGGCGGGAGGAGCGACCACTGGTGTGGGTGCAGGAACAGGTTCCACGACTTTGGGCGCTGACACCAAGGTCATCTCGTCCACTATATGCTTCGCACCGGCGTACTTGTCGATCACCCACAACACGTAGCGGATGTCCACGCTGATGGTGCGCTGCAGCTCAGGCTCGTAGGAGATGTCGCCGCTCATCGCCTCCCAATTGCCATCGAAGGCGATGCCGATGAGCTCGCCGTTGCCGTTGATCACCGGGCTGCCGCTGTTGCCGCCGGTGATGTCGTTCTCACTGATGAAGCAGATGGGCAGGTTGCCGTCCACATTCGCGTAGCGGCCGAAATCCTTGCCGACGAGCATCTCGTGCTCGCGCTTCGGCACCACGAATTCCTCGTCCGTGTTGTCCTCCTTCTCCAGAATGCCGACGTGCGTCGTGGACAAACTGTATTGCTTGGCGTCCGCCGGGGAATAGTCGTTCACTTGGCCGTATGTGAGGCGCTCAGAGCTGTTGGCATTGGGATACCACATCTGCTCGGGGTCCTTCTCCCGCATGGCGGCCACCATCAAACGGTAGCCCCGATCGATCTCCACCTGTGCGTCCTGGATGCCCGGAGCGAGCACGCCACGGTACAGGCTCAGGCAGCTCAGCATCGTCTGCATGCCCATGTCTTTCTGCAAGGTTTTTGCCTTCGGGTTGTCCAGGAACTTCATCATGCGGGTGCTGTCCGTCAGGATGCTGGTCTTGAACATGTCCGCGGCCCACTTGGTGAAATCACCCTTGTATTTCTTGGTGACCACGGCAATGATGTCCGGCTGCTGCGCCGGGTCAACGTCCTCATGGATCATCTTGAACATCGCTGCGGTGATGTCCTGGTCCGTGGCAGGGTCATAGTCCTTCCACATCTTGCGCACGGAGGCTTTCGCCTGGGCGGACATCGCTGTGATCTTGTCCGTGGCCTTCGGATCCTTTTCCAGTTGCATCTTCAAGCCATAGAGGCGGAAACCCGAGATCACGGCCTCGCAACCGAAAGCCCCCTCCTGCATGTAGGTGCTGGACTTTTCGAACTTGGCGCGTTGGGCGTAGCCTTCCGAAAGATCCTTGGCCACGTCGCCATACTTGTCCTGGTGGACGGGGTCGCTGTTCACCCAGGCCATCAAGGCTTCCTCCTGCTCCTTCTTCCTGTCAAAGACATGCTGGCGCTTCAGACCCTTCTGCTGGCCGATGAAGTACTTCCAATAGTTGGCGATCTGCGCATGCTTACTGGCATACTTGATGCGCACTTCCGGGCTGGCGTTCATGTGCTCCTTCATCACATCGAGCTTCTCGCCACGCACTTTCACGCGGGCGGGCTGCTCCACGTCCAGGGCCAACTTCACGCCGTCGCTGTTGAGAAAACGGTCCGTGCTTCCGGGGAAGCCCATGATCATGCTGAAATCGCCTTTCTTCACGCCGTCCAAGCTCACAGGGAAGTGCCACTTGGGTTTGAAGGGGATGTTCTCCGTGGAGTAATTGGCGGGTTCGCCGTCCGGGCCGGTGTAAATGCGGAACATGCTGAAGTCGCCGGTGTGGCGGGGCCACTCCCAGTTGTCGGTGTCACCGCCGAACTTGCCGATGGCACTGGGCGGGGCGCCAACGAGCCGGACGTCCGGGTAGCTCTTGTAGACGAAGAGGTAGAATTCGTTGCCCTCGAACATGACTTTGAAATCGGCCAGGAGGTGCGGCTTACCTTCCGTGGCATTGGACTCCAACGCCTGGCCGACCACTCCGAGCACCGAATCGCGCTGGGCCTCGGTCATGTCGGCGCTGAGCTGGCTCATCACCGTGTCCGTGACATCGGTGATGTATTGCAGAAAACTGACCTCGAAAGCCGCCGGGCTTTCCTGGTCGCGGGTCATCGCCCAAAAGCCGTCGGTGAGATAATCATGCTCCACGCTGCTGATCTTCTGGATGGCATCGAAGCCGCAGTGGTGGTTGGTGAGCATCAGTCCGTCGGCGCTCACGACCTCGCCGGTGCAAAAACCTCCGCCGAGCCGCGCTACCGCGTCCTTCATGCTCGCTTGGTTCAGGCTGTAGATTTCCTCCGCAGTGAGCTTGAAGCCCAGCTTGCGCATCTGCGCCTCGTTAACCTGTTTCAGCTTGTTCAGCAGCCACATGCCTTCTCCGGCAAAGGCGCTGCCCATCGTAAGCACGGCTACGAGGAGCAAGGAAATGATCTTCTTCATATCGGTCGGTCTGGGATCGTTTTAAGAAATTGGACGGCCGCAGCCGCGAACAGCTCCGGGGCCGCGAATTTAACGTTTACGGCCAAGTTCATGACGGCCCATGGAAAAGCGGCCTTTTGCCGTGATGGACGGCGAATGGAACGGTAAATACCGCCCGTTGTCAACGCAGGTCACCGACCTTGGTCCACTCCACGTCGGCCAGCAATGCTTCCGCCCGCTTGGTCAGCGCCTTGAATTCCTCCGGTGAGCCCACCCTGCCGATCACCTGCTTATCACGCTGGTCCGCATGTACGCGGATGATCACACTTGGGAGGTCCGTCACCGGCTGGTCGTACTTGTCCTCCAACTTGTAGAAGCCCAACGAGTCCGCGGCGGCTTTCAATGCGTTCATCGTCGCGGCGTTCACATGGCCCGTGAAGTGTCCTTCGCGCGCAGCAAAACGGCGGCCCAAATAGGTCGCGGAGCCGTCCTGCAGGATCGTGAGCTTATAGGTGGGGCAGGTGCCGAAGCAAGGGGTCCGCTCAATGGAAAAGAAGACGCTATCCCCTTCCAATTGGGCCAGATTTACCGCATCTTCCGCCTCATCCCGGGGCATCTCTTTCACAGGTTCCACCTGTTCTGCTATTGACGTGCCGTTCGCTGAGGCGTCGGGCATCTTTTCCTTGCTCTTGCACCCGCCGGTAAAGGCGAGGAGAGCAGCGGCGAATATCAATGTAGGCATCTGCATGGCGCGAAGTTAATTGCATCCGTTCATGGCGAAGACCGTGCCGATCCGGGAGGGATCGTTGCTGCTGGGGTGCGCGGGCTACTTTTGCCGGGCATGGAACTTGACCCGCTCACAGCCATCTCCCCTATCGACGGGCGCTATCGTGCGCGCACAGCGCCTTTGGCCGCCTGGTTCTCTGAACTGGCACTGATCCGCTACCGCCTTCTGGTGGAACTCCACTGGTTCCGCTTCCTCTGCGAGGTCCCTCTGCCGGAGCTGAAGGATGTCCGACCCACCGGGCTGGACGATCTGGCCAAGCGCATTGCAGCGCTCACCGAGCCGGACGCCCGCGCCGTGAAAGCCATCGAACGTACCACCAACCACGATGTGAAGGCCGTGGAATACTGGCTCAAGGAACAATTGGACGCGCTCGGCTTCGGTGCGGCCAAGGAGTTCATCCACTTCGGGCTCACCTCTCAGGACATCAACAACACGGCGATGCCCCTGCTGCTGAAGGATTTCACCGAGCAGCATTACTTGCCAGCGATCAACGCCCTGCGCGACCGCATCCATGGGCTGGCTTTGCAATGGGCGCAAGTACCCATGCTCGCTCGCACGCACGGGCAGCCCGCTTCCCCCACGCGCCTTGGCAAGGAACTGGAAGTCTTCACCGAGCGCCTGGACGATCAATTGCGCCTGCTACGCGAAGTTCCCTTCTCGTGCAAGTTCGGCGGGGCCACTGGCAATTTCAACGCCCACCATGCCGCTTACCCGGAACTGGACTGGGTAGCGCTGGCAGACCGGTTCACTGCGGAAAAGCTGGGACTGCAACGCCAGCGCTTCACCACGCAAATAGAGCACTATGATTCCATGGCCGCGCTATTTGATGCGATGCGACGGATCAACACGATCGTGATAGACCTCTGCCGCGACCTCTGGGCATACATCGGCATGGACTGGTTCCGCCAGCGCGTGAAAGCCGGCGAAGTGGGTTCCTCCGCGATGCCGCACAAGGTGAACCCGATCGACTTCGAGAACGCGGAAGGGAACCTCGGTCTGGCGAACGCGCTCTTCGGGCACCTCAGCGAAAAACTGCCGATCAGCCGCCTGCAACGCGACCTCACCGACAGCACCGTGACACGCAACATCGGCGTGCCCATGGCCCACACGGTGATCGCTATCAGCTCGGTGATGCAGGGTTTGGACAAGCTCCTGCTGAACGAGGCTGCGATCGCCCGCGACCTTGAAGCACAGTGGGCCGTGGTGGCCGAAGGGATCCAGACGATCCTGCGGCGCGAAGGCTATCCGGAACCCTACGAGCTGCTTAAAAAACTGACACGTGGCAAGGAGAAGATCGGCCAGAGCGACATCGCCGAGTTCATTGAAGCGCTGGATGTGGAGGAGCGGGTGAAAGTCCGCTTGCGTAGGCTTTCGCCAAGTACGTACTTGGGAGTTGATCTGTTTCCCTGAGTCTGGCGGGAGTCGTGTGAGTCGTGAGGCTCCGACCACCATTCACCGATCACTGATCCAACTCCGTCATGTCCTTGCCAACAGCAGACGCTGGTAGGCTATCAAATCCGTGGTCGGGATATCCGTCATGTCCAGTTGGCGCATGATCGTTACCACTTGACCCCGATGACAGCTTGAATGGTTGAAGCAATGCATCAGCAACTGCCAACGGGGCTGGGCGAACTTCTCGCATTTGGTGTTGGCATAGCGAATTATCTCGTGAAGTCCTTCTTCATCCAGCGCCTGCACCTTGTCGTTCATCCCCACGCTCACCTTCAGCAATGAGCCGATGCTATCGTCCAACCCCTCCTCCGGCTCACCGAAGATCCTTCCCATCCACGTGTTGGTCGCATCCCTGATATGCATGATCGTCAGGCCCAGCGCGGGAAAACTGCTCTTCACATGGCGGCCAAACATGTTGTCATTTTCGCGTTGCAAACGCTCGACAATACGTGTGTTGGCCCACAGGTCATAGGCGGCAAATTGATGGATGAGGACTTTCATGATCGTGTTCACGTGGATAACGGTGTTGAAAATACGCAAGGATCCGGGATTTCGCCCCTAAGGGATCCACTACGTTCGCGCAGTGAACGGCGCAGCCATGATCGGAACCATTTTCGGAAAGAAGAAGATCAGTGAGGACAAATTCGCGAACGTGTTCGTGAATGCCGTACTGCGCCTCACGGAAGAGGGCTACCCAATGGTGGTGGCCGAGCTGGAGGAAGCCGGCGAATTCGTGACCCGCCCCGTGTTCGGGCCCGGTGATGACGAGCTTTTCGCCCTGATCCTCTTCGCAGGCAACTTGATGGAGGCCCCCAAGCACATGCCTGCCGGTCAGGATCAACGCTTAGCCCAGCATGCCTACTCGAAGTTCGCCCCGTTGATGGACACCTCCGCCGCCGAGCTGGAGACAGAGACCATCGCCTTGCAGCATTTCATGTCGCGCATCAACCACCCGAGCAAGAACACGGTGTACGCGATGAGCAAGGCGATCTTTCATAAGTACGACCTGTTCCGTCATCAGGACGCCTACTTCCGCGAACAGAAAGCCCCCAACCCCATCATCCTCGGCCGCATCAATAAGTTGATGCAGTACTGCCTCTGGGATTGGGCCGAGCTGCTCGATGATTGGAAGGTGACTTCGTGAGGTTGTTTAGCTAAAGCTGAAAGTTGAAACTGGAAAGCTGAAAAACCGGTGGTCGTCAAGTACCCCGTTTCGATCTTCAGCTTTCCTCTTTCAACTTTTCCTCCGTCACCCCAACACCCCTTCCCCCTCCGCCATTTCCACGATGTGCTCACCGATGGCCAAGCAGGCCGTTGCCGCCGGTGAGGGGGCGTTGAGCACGTGGATGTGGTTGCCGCACCGTTCGATCCTGAAGTCGTCAACCATTTCACCGTCGGCGCCTAGCAACATTGCTCGAACACCTGCACGGCCCGGTTCAATGTCGTCCATCTCCAAGGTCGGGATCAGGCGACGCAGCGTTTTCAGGAAAAGCTTCTTACTGAAGGCCCGCCGGTACTCGTCGATGCCGTAGGACATGTTCTTGAAGAAAAGTTTCCAGGTGCCTCCGTAGGTAAGGGCGTCCCAGGTATCGCGCAGGCTGAAGTCCGTCTTGCCATAGCCTTCACGTTTGAAGGTGAACACGGCGTTCGGTCCGCACTCGGTGCTGCCGTCGGTCATCCGCGTGAAGTGGACGCCCAAGAACGGGAAACGCGGGTCCGGTACGGGATAGATCAGGTTCTTCACCTTGTGCCTGCCCTTCTCGGACAGCTCGTAATAATCCCCGCGGAAGCCCACGATCTGTTCTTTCACGGGCACACCGTCCGCACGCGCAAGCCGATCGCTCTGCAGGCCGGCGCAGAAGATCACGCACTTGGCCTTGTAGGTGCCCTTGTTCGTGCGCACGGTGCTGGTGTCCTCGCCCGGCACCGAGCCGAGCACTTCTTCGCCAGTGCGCACTTTCGAGGCGGGATTGACCGCCAAGGCCAGTTCGGCCATCTTGTTGGTGGCCCCGCGAAAATCGATGATGCCGGTGCAGCCCACCCATAGGCCCGCGATGCCGGTGCAGTACGGCTCGATCCCCTTGATCTCTTCAGCAGTTATCAGCTTGAGGTCCTCGATGCCGTTGGCAATGCCGCGTTGGTGGATCTTTTCCAAGCGAGGCAGTTCATCGGCCTCCATGGCCACGATGATCTTTCCACATACATCGTGCTTCACTCCGTGTTCCTTCGCAAAAGCAACAAGCTCCTTGCGCCCATTGGCACAAGTGATCGCCTTCTTACTGCCGGGGACGTAGTAGATGCCGCTGTGGATCACACCGCTGTTATGCCCGGTCTGGTGATCGCTCAGCACCGCTTCCTTCTCCAACAGGAGAATACGCTTGGCCGGGAAGCGCTTTTGCAACTTGTACAAGGTGGCCGCACCGACGATGCCGCCTCCTACGATCACAACGTCCCACGGTTCGGCGCTCAACGATGTTTCCATGAAGGGCGGCGAAGTTACTGTGCAGGGTCCACTGCCGGAGCAATGCGTTCCTCCCTCGGGACCCGCAGCAACAGCAACGAGCCGACCACGAAAAAGGAACCGATGGCGATGATGGTGTTGCGGATGTCGCCCGTCATCTGATTCACCAGGCCGAAGGCCAAGGTGCCCAGAACGGTGGCGAGATAGAAGGTCACATCATAGAAGGAGAAGAATGAGGCATGGTCCTCGGTCTCCGGAAGCAGCTTGGCATAGGTACTTCGTGACAACGCCTGGGTGCCGCCCATCACCAGCCCCACGAATGCGGCCAATACATAGAACTCATTCGTCCAATTGATGCGCCAGGCCGCCAAGCAAATGCCCATCCAGATCACAAGGCCGATGATCAAGGCCACGATATTCCCGTACCGCTTGCTCAGTTTCACGAAAAGCAACGCCCCTACGGCCGCTACGAGCTGTATCACCAGGATGCTGACGATCAATCCGCTGTCAGCGATGGGTGAGCCGTCGGGGTCCTTGATCTCCTGCTTGGCGTATGTGACGGCGAGGTACATCACCGTTTGCACCCCCATGTTGAAGACGAAGAACGCGGTGAGGAAACGGCGGAGGCGCTTGAGGCCGAGCATCTGCTGCCATACCTTACGCAGTTCCCTGTAGCCGTTGGTGAACACGTTCACCTTGTCCTCTTTAGGCGCGCGTGCATCGGGAAGGTTCCGAAAAGTGATCTGGGCCCATCCGACCCACCAGAGCCCCACCGTAAGGAACGACAGCCGCGCCGGGAGGCCATCGCGGTCGGGGATGCCAAAAAGGTCCGGTTTCATCACCATCAGCAGGTTGATCACCAGCAGGATCACGCTTCCGACGTAGCCCATCGCATAACCGCGCGCGCTCACGCGATCATGGTCTTTCGGTTCAGCGATCTCCGGGAGATAGGCATCGTAGAAGATCAGGCTTCCTGAAAAGCCGATGCAGGCCAGCATGAACAGGAGCAGGCCCGGCCAGAGGTTATCATAGGTGAGAAAGAACAGGCCCGCACAACTGATGGAACCGAGATAGCAGAAGAACTTAAGGTAGTTTTTCTTGTTGCCGCGGTGATCGGCGATGCCGGAGAGGATGGGTACCACCAACGCCACGATCAGGAAGCCCAACGAGAGCGTGTAGGATTGCAGTGATGCCGCCGGAAGGCCATAGGTGGCCAGCACCTGGTCCTCTCCGCCGATCGTGGTGATGGCGGCGAAGTAGATCGGAAAAATGGCGGAGGTGATCGTGAGCGAATAGGCCGAGTTGGCCCAGTCGTACATCGTCCATGCCCGGATCAGGCGGGGATCCCCTTTCTGCATCGGGCCAAGGTAAGTTGCTGATGCAAACGGCGAGAACGGTGCAAATGGTAAAAAAGGCGAGGGTGCAAGGAATGGGATATCGCCTCCTCGCACCCTCGCAGCTTTATCGCCCGGCACGGATCTACTTCACCACATCCACCTCTACGCGGCGGTTCTGGCTGGTGGAAACCTCGTCATCACCCTCCACGGCGGGGTTGTCCCCCTTGTCGCCCGCAACGATGATGCGGTCCGCCGCGATCCCGGCGTCCACCAGATAATTCTTCACCGCCTCGGCGCGCTCCTTGCCGAGCTCGGTCAGGTCCGGGCGCATACGCACGCGGTCCACTTCCTTTACATCGGTATTGCCGGTCAACTTCACCTTGATCGCCGGGTCGGCCTTGAGCACGGAGGCCAAGGTGTCCACCAGCGCCGTCATGGAGGGATCGATGTCTTTGTTGTAGCGCTTGAAGTAGATCACGCTACGGCCCACGCGTTCCACAGGGGCCAGGTTGGGATTGATGGTGACTTTGCGGTCGTAGATGTACTCGCTCTGGTCCTTGTCCACCTGCTCACACGAACATTCGCTGAGGCGCTTTACGGGCTTCACGCTCACATCGTCGATGAAGTAGTAGGCAAAAGGCCGCTGCGGGCGTGTTTCCCCGCGCTGGCGGCGGACCTTCCCCGTGTTCACTTTTTCCGTTGGCGCGAAGTTGCCGATGATGAGATACTGCTCGTCGCCTTTCGCTTCATATACGCCGCACACGCCTTGCCAACCGTTCACATCATCGTAGACCTTTGTCATCAGGGCCGGGACCTGTGGCTCATAGGTGAGGCTGGCCTCATCCTTCTTGTGTACCGCGATGCGGCTCATGTACGCCCCGATATGATCACTGGAGTATTTGCTCAGGTCGCTGAGGCTCACATAGTAGCTGATGCAGTACTTCTGCCCTTTCTTCAGCATCTTCTTGAACTTCACCTGCAAGTAACTACGCGGCTCCTTGTCCATGTAGCTGTACCAGAGCACACCTGCGTAGTTCACACCGCTCAACGCACTTTGAAAACCGTTGGCGCTCTTGGGTGCCTTGATCGGTGATTCGCTATCCACGGATTCGCTGTACAGGTCCGCCTTCGCATCGGTGGGACTGTCCCACCCCGTGGCCGCCTCGATCCCGCCCAGCCGCCGCAGCTTCCCTTCCACTTCCTCGAAGCTACCGTTGGCGATCATGTTCAGGCTGTCCGGAACTTCCTGTGCGGAAAGAGCAAGGCCAAGTGATAAGGCAAGGGTGATCAAGGAGAGGCGGTGGATCATGCGGGGGGACGTTGAAGGGTGCAAGGATGAATGATTCGGCGGCAATTTAGCCATATGGGCCATAGGTGCATGAATGCCGAAGGAGGGATGCGGTATTAACGCTGCTTGCAAGGGCCACGGGACAGCGTCTGGCGGGAGTTGGTCGGTGAAGTGTACAATTTTTACATTCGGACCATAAATCGGACCAAAAGATCAGCACACATGAAAAACCTTACACAAACCTTGGCGATCGCCGCACTGGTGCTCCCGGGGATCCTGAAGGCCCAAGAGGGTTTCAAGTTCGGGGGTAAGCTTGGACTGAACATGGCGAACATCGTCAATACGGACTTCGTGGACAACAAGAGCAAGCTGGGCTTCCACGTCGGCCCCACCCTGCATTACGGATTCGGCAGGGAAGGCCGTTTCGGCATAGGTCTCGATGTGCTGTACAGCCAGAAAGGGAGCACGGTGGTCGATAAGCCCTACTCGCTGGATTACATTGATGTCCCCCTCTATTTCCGTTACCGTTTCGGGTTCGGCCTGTATCTGGAGACCGGGGTCGATCTCGGATTGCTGATGAACGCGAAATACGATGGTGAAAGCGAAGTTGATGCTACCGAAAACGGGAAACCGGTAAAGAAGAAGCTCAAGGATAATTTCAGCGGCACGGATTACGGCTTCCTCGTCGGCCTCGGTTACATCCATCGGACCGGCATCGGTGTCGGGTACCGATATAATCTGGGGTTGGCCAACATCAGCAAGTCAACGGATGAGTCCGCGAGCATATCCATCAATACCGTGGGACAGATCTCCGTGATGTACTATTTCAAATGGTCTGACGGTGGCCGTGGCCATCGCCGTGGGCATCGCCGCCGGTAAGCGACCGCCCCCTTGATGAAAACTGAATAGATCCGGAAACGATTGTGGAAAGGCCACCCTGAGGATGGCCTTTCTGTTTTATACGGCTACAGAGAGGAGCATCGGCCCCAAGAGCGCCCTTTCCGATGATCGGACCCGTCAAACAACCCTACCGTTGATCGGCCTTTATTTCCCGAAGGTCCACCCAATGGAGAACTCCACGAGGTTAGTCCAGAATCGGGCCCGGGTATTGCTCTCGGTACGGTCGTAGGTCGGGGTGAGGCTCCTGTAATACCGCAGGTCCAGATCAAAACCCACCGGCAGCGTATACCCGATCCCGGCCATCACCGCGATATCGAATTTCTTGAAGTCCTTGATGGCCGCACTGCCTTTCTTCTTCGTGGTCAAGAAATCCTGCTGGTCTATCGCCTGAGTGACCGTTTGCCCTTGCGCGTTCTGGCCCGTGACCGAACCTTTCCAGTCGGTGGTCTCATCCGTGTTGTCCTTCCCTCCCATCAAAAAGTTGAACGATGGACCGAGCATGACGCGAAACTCTTCAGTAGCTTTAATGGTCAAGGGCGTAGTGATCTGGAAATAGGAAAGGCGTTGGTCATCCTCCAGCTTGTAGTCCCTGCTCCCCGTATAGGCCCCTTGGTTGTTCGTCACCTCAGTATTGTTGGTCAGAGTTTGATTGTCGGTGGTCTCCGACTTTCCCCGGCGGAAGGAGAAACCCAGTTCGGGGCGAAGACCCACCAGATCGGAAAAAGGAATTTCTCCGTAAACGCCGAACATGAGACCCAACCCTTTGGGGCTGGTCGGCGGGTTCTTGGGTTCCGGCTGGATCTTTTGGGAGGCGATCAGATAATTCCCCCCCACCTTGATGCCGAATTTCACCTGCGCAGTGAGGGTATTCGCGAACAGGAGGGCGGAACCGAGCAAGAGTCCAGTGCAAACGCGCTTCATGGTTGGATGGTTGGAATTTTGCCAAACGTAGACATCCGCCTCCACTTCCACAACTCCCCAATTCGGGGGATGCCCGCCCCTTTCTTTCACTATTTAAAAAGAGGAAACCCCGCTACCAAGCGGGGCTTCTTCCATGTCCGTATGTTGGGATCACTTCTTCGCCATCGCCGCCCTGATCTCGTTCAGTGCGCTGCCGGCCCTGAACCAGCCGATCTGCGCTTCGTTGTACGTGTGGTTGCACTTGATCGTGTCCTTCGAGCCATCCTTGTGGTTCAGCACCACGGTCAATTGCTTGCCCGGTGCGAAATCCATGAGGTCGGTGAAGTCGATACGGTCGTCCTCCTGCACCTTGTCGAAGTCGCTTTCCTTATCGAAGGTTACGCCCAGCAGACCCTGCTTCTTCAGGTTGGTCTCGTGGATGCGCGCGAAGCTCTTCACGATCACAGCGCTCACGCCCAGATGGCGCGGTTGCATGGCCGCATGCTCGCGGCTGGAACCCTCGCCGTAGTTCTGGTCCGCCACCACTACGCTGGGTTGCTTAGCGGCTTTGTACGTGCGCTGCGTGGCGGGCACCTCGCCGTATTCGCCGGTGAGCTGGTTCTTCACCTTGTTGGCCTCGCCGTTGAAGGCGTTGATGGCCCCGATCAGGGTGTTGTTGCTGATGTTGTCCAAGTGCCCGCGGTAGCGCAACCATGGTCCGGCCATGCTGATGTGGTCCGTGGTGCATTTGCCCTTCGCCTTGATCAGCAGCACTGCGCCAGTGATGTTCTTGCCATCCCAGGCGGGGAAAGGTTCCAATAGCTGGATGCGGTCACTATCGGATTTCACGACCACTTCCACGCTGCTGCCGTCCTTGGCCGGGGCCTTGAAGCCGGGATCTTTCACGTCGAAGCCCTTGGGCGGCATTTCCATTCCTTTCGGCTCGTCCAATTTCACTTTCTTGCCTTCCTCGTTCACCAGTTCATCTGTGAGCGGGTTGAAAAGCAGGCTGCCGGAGATGGCCATGGCCGTTACCAATTCCGGACTGGCGACGAAAGCGTGGGTATTCGCGTTGCCGTCGTTGCGTTTGGCAAAGTTGCGGTTGTAGGAGGTGAGGATGGAGTTCTTCTTCTCCGGGTGCTTATTGTGCCGCGCCCATTGGCCGATGCAGGGACCGCAGGCATTGGCAAGGACGAGCCCCCCCATCTTCTCGAAGGTGTCCAGCAGCCCGTCGCGTTCCGCCGTGAAGCGCACCTGCTCACTTCCGGGCGTGACGGTGAATTCGCTCTTGGTCTTGAGTTTCTTGTCCACGGCCTGCTGCGCGATGGAAGCGCTGCGTGTGAGGTCTTCGTAGCTGCTATTGGTGCAGCTACCAATGAGGCCCACCTCCAGTTCCTCCGGCCAGCCGTTCTCCTTCACCGCCGCGGCGAACTTGCTGATCGGCCAAGCGAGGTCCGGTGTGAACGGTCCGTTGACATGCGGCTCCAGCTTGCCGAGGTCGATCTCGATCACACGGTCGAAGTACTTCTTCGGGTCGGCATAGACCTCGGGATCGCCGGTGAGGTGCTCGGCCACTTTGTTGGCCAGTTTCACGAGTTCTTCGCGCCCGGTGCCGTTGAGGTAGCGGCGCATGCTGTCGTCATAGCCGAAGGTGCTGGTGGTGGCACCGATCTCCGCGCCCATGTTGCCGATAGTGCCCTTTCCGGTGCAGCTAAGGCTCTCGGCACCGGGGCCGAAGTACTCCACGATGGCACCTGTACCTCCTTTCACGGTGAGGATGCCGGCAACCACGAGGATCACGTCCTTGGCCGATGCCCAACCACTGAGCTTGCCGGTGAGCTTCACGCCGATGACCTTCGGCATCTTCAGCTCCCATGGCAGACCGCTCATCACGTCGCAAGCGTCCGCGCCGCCCACGCCGATGGCCAGCATGCCAAGGCCGCCACCGTTTGGCGTGTGGCTGTCCGTGCCGATCATCATGCCACCGGGGAAGGCATAGTTCTCAAGTACCACCTGGTGGATGATGCCCGCGCCAGGACGCCAGAAGCCGATGCCGTACTTGTTGCTGATGCTTTCCAGAAACTGGAATACCTCATTGCCCTTCAACAGTGCTTCTTGGAGGTCCTTCTCAGCGCCCACACGCGCTTGGATCAGGTGGTCACAGTGTACGGTGCTGGGTACGGCCACATGGGCTCGGCCGGTGGTCTTGAACTGGAGCAGGGCCATCTGCGCGGTGGCGTCCTGCATGGCTACGCGGTCCGGTGCGAAATCGACATAATCCTCTCCCCGTTTCAGCGCCTTGGTCGCCGCTCCCTCGGTGAGGTGCGCGTAGAGGATCTTCTCCGTAAGGGTGAGCGGTTTGCCCAATGCCTTACGGGCAGCGGCGATGCGTTCGGGATAGCGGTCATAAACCGCCTTGATCATGTCGATATCGAAGATGTGGGCCATGGTTGTTCTGTGCGATAGTTAAGAGGCCGCAAAGGTACATATCGGGAAAGGCTTGATCGAAGGGACCTGTGAAAGCGCCGCCCTCACTACGTTCCCTCTTCTTCACTCCTCGCCAAAGGATCTACAGGCACTGGTGGCCCCTTCCGCCACAAACGCGCTTTGCGCACATGCAGCAGGCCGCTATATATGAAAGCCCCGATGAGGGAGCCGGAGGCTATGGCGGTGAGGATGAAAAGCAAGCGCAGGATGTTGCCCGCCGTGCCCATGCCATCGGTAGCCATGGTGGTGATGCTGACCAGACCGAAAGAGCCGGGAGCCAGCAGCCAGAACGCGGGCAGGATGGTCACCAGAGCAGGCGGCCCATTGAAGCGGTATTCGATCAGAAGCGCTGTGATGGCCATGACCGCCGCGCCGAAGAACGCCGTGGAGGCCCCGTCGATGAAGAGGCCGGAGACGTACTGCCCAAGGTAGGCCATGAGCATGGTAAGGATCACCCACGGCAGGGAACGTCTACGGCTGCTTTTGAAGAGGTGCAGGCCGATGGCGAAGAGCACCACGCCCGCCCACGCCAGCCATGGTGCCAAGCGTTCCGTATGGTCCACGAGCTCCGGGGTCCCCTCCCCGAAAAGCCGGAACCCGCCCAAGAGCCCGAAAGCCAGAAGGATCAGCTGTCCGAAGCCGGCCACCAACCTTGATGCTCCGGAGACGGTATTGGCAAAGGCCAACTCCACCACGGCAACAGTGAGCACACTGCCCGGCAGGAAAATGATCAAGGGCGGTATCAGCAACTGGAAGGGCGCCTCTTTCACTCCATAGCGGTAGAACACCGCCACCACCGAGGCCAGGATGAACGCGGCCACCACGGGCATCACGGCGTTCCACGCAGGCTGGCGCCGCACCGCCACCAAGAGCATGGCGCAGATGAGGCCGAGCACGGCGACGTAACCTAAGCCGCTCCATGTGGGCCGCAGGATCAAGGCCGTACCGATGGTGGTGATCAGATAGCCGACCACGAAGCCGAAGTCGCCGTACCGGTGCTTCATGCGCCACATCGCGTCGAGCTTGCGCAGGCCGTCCTTCGGGGAAAGACGACCGGCGCGGGCCTCGCGTGCGATCTCCAGCACACCTTCCATTTGATCGAAGCGCAGGTCCCCCACGCGATAGGGCCCGGGGGTGATCTGCACGCGGTGCTCCTCCCCATCGTCGCTCTGCACCATGAGCACGGTAGGCAGGGCGAACACGACGATATTGGCCTGCCCGTTGCGCTTGGCGATATCCCCGAGGTCGCGCTCCACCAAGGCCACGGCATTGCCCGCTGCCAGTTCCGCCTGGCCTAAACGCGCCAGGAATTGGAGCAAGAGTCGCTGATCAGGATCACCTTCGGCCATGGCGGCGAAAGCTACAGGGGAACGGGAGAAAGCTTTTTGTCAGTGGCACGTTTGCATGGCCATGCAAATGAGGAAAACGATCATGAACCCAACGTCATCAGCATCCGACCACCTCCCTCGGGTCCAGCGCAACACCCCGCCAGGCCTAGTGTTGCGCAGATCCCCGGTAGTTTATCACGGCGCAAGGCAACCTCCGGAAATGTTAAAAGCGCACGTTTGCATGGCCATGCAAATGAGGTAGAAAGTTGACTCAACGAAAAAGGGCCATCTCTTCACGAGACGGCCCTTTTCATTGCGTTCGCTAAAAGCTCACTCCTCCACCACCTCGAAGGGGATGATCTTCACCACATCGCGGTGGAAGGTCACCTCGGCCTCATAGGTTCCGATGGTCTTGATGGCTTCGCCTTTCAGCTTGATGTACTTGCGGTCCAGATCGATGCCGAGCTGCTTGAAGGCGTCGCTGAGCATGATGGTGTTGACACTGCCGAAGATGCGTCCCTTCTCGCCCACCTTCGCACCGATCTTGATCGTCTGATCGATGAGCTTGGCTGCGTTCTTGTCGGCCTCATCGCGGAGTTTGGTCTCCTTGTGGGCGCGCTGCTTGAGGGTCTCGGTAAGCTGCTTGCGCTCGCTGGGCGTGGCGGCCACGGCCAATTTGCGGGGGAGCAGGTAGTTGCGGGCGAAGCCGTCCTTCACTTTCACCAGGTCATTGGCGAAACCGAGATGCTCCACGTCTTGTTTGAGGATCACTTCCATGGTCGTGCGTTCTTACTTGAGCATATCGGCCACGTACGGCATCAGGGCGAGGTGGCGGCTGCGCTTCACAGCCTGTGCCACGCGCTTCTGATATTTCTGGCTGGTGCCGGTGAGGCGACGGGGCAGGATCTTGCCCTGTTCGTTCACCAAGCGCAGCAGAAAGTCCGCGTCCTTGTAATCAATGTAGGTGATACCGAGCTTCTTGAAGCGGCAGTATTTGTCCTTTTTGGTCTCAATGGCGATCGGCGTCAGGTAGCGGATCTCATTGCTGGCGCCTCCGCCCGTCTTAGCGGCGGCGGGGGCTGCGGAAGTGGTCGTCTCTTCGCTCATTTCCGTTGGGTTCAGGCGTTTTCCTTCTTCTTACGTGGTGCGCGACCTTCGCCAGCCTCCTTGCCTCCCCTTGCGGGACGGCTTTCGGCGAATGCGATGTGGTGCTTGTCCATGGCCACCGTGAGGAAACGGATCACCCGTTCGTCGCGGCGGTATTCGGTCTCGAGCTTGGCGATGAGCGAAGGGTCGCTCTCGAACTCGATCAGGTGGTAGAAGCCCGTGGACTTCTTCTGGATGGGATAGGCGAGCTTGCGCATCCCCCAGTTCTCTTCATGGCGGACCTTGCCATGGCCTTTCTTGATAAGGTCTTTGAATTTGGTGACCGCCTCCTTTGCCTGGTCCTCAGACAAAACGGGAGTTAAAATGAAGACGGTCTCGTACCGGTTGGTCATGTGACTCTTGGTAAATTTGGGGTGCAAATGTAGGGTTTTGGTGGAAATGGCACTACATGGAACGCAGATGACGCTGAAAAAGTGGATCCGCGCTTGTCCTGAGAAGCCACAAGCCATAAGCTTCAAGCCTCAAGCTTGTGGCTTATGGCGTGCGGCTTGCGGCTATCCGGAGATCGACAGGAGGCAGACTCCCCGGAGGCAACTATCTTAGCCGCCGCTCATGGAACGATACGTAGTCAGCGCCCGAAAATACCGCCCCGACACCTTCGATTCCGTCGTGGGACAGGAGCATGTCACCGGCACGTTGAAGAATGCCGTACGCACGGACCATGTGGCCCAAGCATTCCTCTTTACCGGCCCGCGCGGCGTGGGAAAGACCACCTGCGCCCGCATTCTCGCCCGCACCATCAACTGCGAGAACCTCAACGAGGACGTCACCACCTGTGGCGAATGCCCTTCCTGCAAGAGCTTCGACGAGGGCCATTCCCTCAACATCTTCGAGCTGGATGCTGCCAGCAACAACAGCGTGGACGACATCCGCAACCTGATCCAACAGGTGCAGATCGCCCCGCAGGTAGGCACGAAGAAGGTGTACATCATCGACGAGGTACACATGCTCAGCTCAGCGGCCTTCAATGCCTTCCTGAAGACCTTGGAGGAACCTCCCTCCTACGCCATCTTCATCCTGGCCACCACGGAGAAACACAAGATCCTTCCCACCATCCTCTCCCGTTGCCAAGTGTTCGACTTCCGGAGGATCACCGTGTCGGACATCGCCAAGCACTTGGCCGGCATCGCCAAAAAGGAGGGCATCACCGCCGAGGCCCAGGCCTTGCACACCATCGCGCAGAAAGCCGACGGCGGGCTGCGGGACGCGCTCAGCATCTTCGACCAGCTCGTCAGTTTCGGCGGGGACCGGCTCACCTATGCGGACGTGCTGAAGAACCTGAACGTACTTGACCATGAGCACTACTTCAACATCACCGATAGCTTGGTGAAGGCCGACCCCGCCGGTGCGCTCGTGATCTTTAACGACATCCTCTTCCAAGGCTTCGACGGGCATCTATTCGTTGCCGGCCTTGCGCGCCATCTCCGCGACCTGTTGGTGAGCCAGGATCCCGGACCATTCCACTTCTGGAGGTGAGCGATGAGCTTGGCACACGCTACGCCGATCAGGCCCAAGCGGTACCACGGGAACTGCTGGTGCAGGGATTGGACCGTCTCGGGCAAGTGGATTCGCAGTACAAGAACAGCAAGGAACCCCGGTTGCTGGTGGAACTGGCACTGATCCAATTGGCCCATCACGGCGACCGCACTGCGACCGCCCCCACGGCTCAACGGCCTGCCGTGGCGCAGGAAAAAAAAAGTCCTGACCTGACCAAGGCCACGGCCACGGTGCGCCCAACGGCACCAGCGGCTACAACCGTTGCAGAGCCTGAACCTGCCCAAAGGCCCGCTCCTGCAGCGCCGGTCGCTTCGGCACCGGAACGCTCCTCCAGGCGCATGGCAGGCGCGGTCTCGATCCGGCAACATCTGGACTCCCCTGCCGAAACCATGGCCGGAACGGACCTGTCCGATCGGCCCGGCGATCAACCGATGGGGAAAAGCCAAACCGGCCCCACGAGGGAGCTGAACCAGGCCTTGCTGCTGAAGACCTGGGGCGATCATGCCAAGGCCTTGAAGCAACAAGGGAAAAGCAGCATGCACGCCACCTTGATCGCCAACAAACCCGTGATCACCGGGCCGCGATCGATCTCCTTCACCATCGTGAACACGGTGCAGGAGAACTACATGAAGGAGGAAAAGCCAGCCTTGCTCGGGCATCTGCGGCGCGAAATGGGGGTCCCCGGCCTGGAACTGGAAGTGACCAAGCAGGAAGCGAAAGACCTGCGCCCCCGCTACACCGCGAAGGACCGTTTCATGATCATGGCGGAGAAGAACCCCGCTTTGTTGAAGCTCAGGGAGGACCTGGATCTGGACCTCGGGTAGTTCCGAATAGTCCTTGAGTCGTGAGCCTTGACCCACGAGCCATAAGCTCCAAGCCGCAAGCTGTCCGTCACAAGTTTGCGGCTTGGAGCTTGGAGCTTATGGCTTGTGGCCAAGGTCTGCCCCCTGACCAGAACACCTTTCTTGGGTTCAACGCGGCGCGATACCTTCGCGGCCCGTAAAACAAGTCAATAGCGAAAGCATGCAGAAGATCAAGGTGGCGAACCCTGTAGTGGAGATCGATGGTGACGAGATGACGCGCATCATCTGGAAGTGGATCAAGGACCAACTGATCCTGCCCTACGTGGACGTGCCCTTGGACTATTACGATCTCGGTATTCAGCACCGCGATGCCACCAACGATCAAGTGACCGTGGACGCGGCCAAGGCGATCCAGAAGCACCACGTTGGCATCAAGTGCGCCACCATCACGCCCGACGAGGCGCGCGTGAAGGAGTTCGGCCTGAAGGAGATGTGGAAGTCGCCCAACGGCACCATCCGCAACATCCTCGGCGGCACCATGTTCCGCGAGCCCATCGTGATCAATAACATCCCACGCTTGGTGCCCGGCTGGACCAAACCCATCGTGATCGGCCGCCACGCTTTCGGAGACCAGTACAAAGCCACCGACGCTGTGATCAAAGGCAAGGGAAAGCTCACCATGACCTTCACCCCGGAGGAAGGCGGGTCCACCACCTGGGACGTGTATGACTTCAAGGGCGATGGTGTGGCCATGAGCATGTACAACACGGACGAGAGCATCGAGGGCTTCGCGCATAGCTGTTTCAACCTCGCGTTGGAGAAGAAGTGGCCGCTGTACCTGAGTACCAAGAACACCATCCTGAAGAAGTACGACGGACGCTTCAAGGACATCTTCGATGAGATCTTCCAGAAGCACTACAAGGCCGACTTCGGCAAGGCGGGCATCACCTACGAGCACCGCCTGATCGACGATATGGTAGCCGCTGCCATGAAGTGGAGCGGAGGCTTCATCTGGGCCTGCAAGAACTACGACGGCGACGTGCAAAGCGACATCGTGGCACAGGGCTTCGGCTCGCTGGGCCTGATGACCAGTGTACTGATGACGCCCGACGGGAAGACGATGGAGGCCGAGGCAGCCCACGGCACCGTAACGCGCCACTTCCGCCAGCATGAGCAAGGCAAGCCCACCAGCACCAACCCCATCGCCAGCATCTTCGCATGGACGCGCGGCCTCGCCTTCCGCGGGAAGCTTGATGGCAATCAAGCCTTGGTGGATTTCGCCCACAAGCTGGAAGCCGTCTGCATCCAGACCGTGGAGGCCGGCAAGATGACCAAGGACCTCGCGGTCTGCATCCACGGCAGCAAGGCCACGCCGGACCAGTACCTTACCAGTGAAGCCTTTATGGCGGCGCTGCGCGAAGGATTGGAGCGCGGGATGAAGTGAGAGTCGAATTGTGATGATCCGTGGCAGGGCTGGAAGATGACTGCCAAGGAAATTTATCTCGCCAACACCGTGCGTGAAGAACAGGTTCCGTGAGCCGTAGCCGCACCATCCGGCGGGATCACCGCATCTTCGCGGGGCATGCACCCTTCGCGCACACGTTGGATCTTCCTCGCGGCCGTTGTCGTCCACTTGATCACGGCGTGGTTCAGTACGGGCTACTACGCGGCGGATGAACATTACCAGATCATCGAGTTCGCCCAAGCACGCATGGGTGAGTTCCCGAAGGACCAATTGGCCTGGGAATATGCCGACCGCCTGCGGTCAGGGTTGCTGCCCACGCTTTGTGTTGCAGTGTTCAAGACCGCAGGAGCCGCCGGGGCATCCTCTCCTTTCCTCCTTGCCTTCCTGCTTCGTGCTTTGACCGCGATCGTGGCTATGGCCATCGTGAAGCGCTTCGTGGGCAGTGCCTGGCACTTGGTGAAGGAACCGCTTCGCCCCGCCTTTCTCTTTCTTTCCTTCTTCATCTGGTTCCTTCCCTTTCAGCACGTCCGGTTCTCCAGTGAGACCTGGGCCGGGCTACTGCTCCTGCTCGGGATCGCGGAATTATTGCGCTCGCCACAGGGCCGATGGAGTTGGACCGTCGCGGGGCTTTGTCTCGGCCTCAGCATTTTCATCAAGCCTGTGATGCTGCTGGTGTGCGCATTCGCAATGATCTCCTTTTTGCCTGCCCGGGGCGGACGCACGGCTGCGGCCGCGAGGCTTGCCGTGGGCGTGGTCCTGGCCACCATCATCGGCTTGGCAGCCGACTCCTGGTTCTATCAAGAGTTCAATTGGTCATTCTGGAATTACCTGCACTTGAACACCCTGAGCATCCTCCGCATCCGGCCATTGCCGAACGTGGTGGAAATTTTCCCTTGGTGGTACTACTTCGCCTGGTCCGCCAAATACGCCTCATGGCCGATCGGGGCCGCAATACTCGCTGCACTGGCCTGGTCCACCATCAAGCGGCCCCGGTCCTTCATCGTTTGGTGCATCTGGCCCTACCTCTTCCTGTTGATGGTGATCCCGCACAAGGAACTCCGCTTCCTCTTTCCCTTGGTGGACCTTGTACCGCTCTTGCTGGTGTTG
Source organism: Flavobacteriales bacterium (assembly GCA_016700415.1). Classification (NCBI taxonomy): domain Bacteria; kingdom Pseudomonadati; phylum Bacteroidota; class Flavobacteriia; order Flavobacteriales; species Flavobacteriales bacterium. The sequence goes on along the minus strand of CP065018.1, from coordinate 133,957 downwards.
GCTTGGCAAGATCTGCAAGTAATTGCCCGGCCATCGTGGAGACCGGTGCTGCGTGGCTCGGTCATGCTGATCCTCACGGTGAACTGCCTGGCCCTTGCCGTTGTGGCCACTTCTCCCGCCGGTGCTGGCCGGACAACGTTGGCCAAGCACATAGAGGAGAACTATCCGGGCCGGTCAGTTCGCATCAACTACCTCGCTGATGAGACCAACATTTGGGACATCCGCATTCCCCCCTTCTACTTGTCCGGCACGGCCACCGACAGCGTGATCACCGACCCCTGTCCGCTGCTTTCCGTTCATGGCACGGGCGTTGATCTCCTTGTTGCCGGCCCGGGTCTCAAGCATTGCGGAAAAGCCGGCACGCCGGAATGGCAACTGAAAATGACCACGCTCCCTTGGTGGAAAGAGCAGGCCTTGCGGTGGTACGAATGGGAGAACGCCAAACCGGTGTGGATCTTGTATGAAGCGCGAATGCCCACGACAACATCATTCCTTGACCGAACAGTGGATGGAAGATAGGACCACCGCGCAGGCCTCGCACAGCCCACGTACCTTCGTCACCATGCTGCGTTTGCTTTCCCTGATCTTGATCGCTTTTTCGCTGCAAGCAGCCCATGCACAGGACAGCACGGCATACGTTTCCGAGAAGCCGCAGAAGAAGCCCGTCCCCTTCAAGGACCGCATCTGGTTCGGTGGCGGGATAGGCCTCAGCTTCGGTACGGTGACCGTGGTACAATTGGACCCATTGTTGGGCGTCTATCTCGATAACAAACGAAAACTCTCCACAGGGCTGGGGCTGAGCTATTCCTATTTCCGCGATAACCGCTATGTGCCGGCCTATGAGCAGAGCAACTATGGATATCGCGTCTTCACGCGGTACCGTGTGATCCCACAAGCCTATCTGCACGCGGAGTTCCTGCATGTGAACACCCAGCCGTTCTACTACTTCGATAACCACATTGGCCGCATCTGGGTGCCGCACCTGCTGTTGGGTGCGGGCTATGTGCAACCGATCGGCGGCAGAAGTTCATTCTACCTGCAAGTCCTGTTCGAGGTGCTTCAGGACCCCAACAGCATTTACTATGGCCAAGGCCCGATCTTGAGCGGCGGTGTGGGCATCGGATTTTAGGTGAAATGCGTTAGCCAAGGCACCAGAGGAGAGGTTGCCACCAATGCAAAAGCCCGCCGGACGGCGGGCTTTTGCATTGGTGGAGCCGGAGGGATTCGAACCCTCGTCCAAACGACCGCAACACGAGCTTTCCACATGCTTCTTCCTCCGTTGGTTTTCGAAAGCCAGCCGGGGAAGGACACCCTACTGACAGCTTAGGTCCTGTTGTCTCATCAGCGCTACGGACCACCGCGCTGACCAGCTTCCCATGATGATATCCTTGGGCCGGGAAGGAGGGTTGCGGGCCTCCCCGAAGGATACTTGCCCCCGCTACTGTTGTTCACGGGGTAAAGCTTCATAGCCTTGGGCTATTAAGCAGCAAGTGCGTACTCAGTGTTGCCTGTTAGGGCTTGGAGATCGTTTTGAAGAGCCGTTCCCCACCGCTCTGCATGCTTACACGCACCACGTAGCCGCTGTCGAAACCATGTCGGCCCCAATACTGCTGTGTGCTTTCAAAGAACACCGCAAAGATACGGCGATCCACGGGGAGATCATCCCGGGCTGCGATCACCGATGGACGGTCCCTGACGATGGACAGGGAACGCCTCGGCAACAACTTCTACTTTCGCCGCCCGCAAACCATCACATGTTCAAGAAGATCGGCATCATCCGCGAAGGCAAACAACCACCTGACCGTCGCGTCCCGCTCACTCCCAAGCAATGCCACGAGGCCATGCTTCAAGGTATCGACATCGCCGTGCAGCGCAGCCCCGTACGGGCCTACACCGATGCCGAATACACGGCGCAGGCGGTACGTCTGACGGAGGATCTCACGGACCGTGACCTCATTATCGGCGTCAAAGAGGTGCCGTTGGACATGCTGATGGCGAACAAAGCCTACCTCTTCTTTTCGCACACGATCAAGCAGCAGCCGCACAACGCCAAGCTCTTGCGCACCGTGCTGGAAAGGCGCATCACCCTGTTGGACCATGAACTGCTCACGGACACCAAGGGAAAGCGGGTGCTGGCCTTCGGCAAGTGGGCCGGTGTTGTGGGCGCCTACAACGCTGTACGCGCTTGGCAGGCCACAGAGGGCGGAGGTAAGACCTTGAAGCCCGCCCATGCCTGCCACGACCGGGCAGAAATGGACCTTCATCTGGCGGCCTTCCCACTTCCCAAGGACCTCCGGGTGGCGCTCACCGGAACAGGCCGTGTGGGCCACGGAGCCATGGAGACCCTGGACCGCGCGGGAATGACCAAGGTGTCCCCGGCGGACTTCCTCGATAAGAATTTCGATCGGCCTGTATACACCGTGCTTGGCAGCGAGGACCTCTACGTACGGGACGATGGGAAACCGTTCGACCGTGCTGCATTCCATGCCGATCCACGCGGCCATCATGCCAACTTCCTCCCGTTCGCCATGCGGGCACAGATCTACATCGCCTGCCACTTCTGGGATGCACGGGGGCCCAAGATCCTTTCCGCCGAGGACCTGCGCGGAACGGGCATCAGCCTGAAAGTGGTGGCCGACATCAGCTGCGATATTGACGGCCCCATCGATAGCACGCTTCGGGCCAGCACCATCGCCGACCCGTTCTTTGGCTATGGCATCGCCACCGGGCAGGAATGCCCTGTGGGCGCGCCCGGCAGCATTACCGTGATGTCCGTGGACAATCTTCCTTGCGAGCTTCCGCGCGACTCGTCAAAGTCTTTTGGACGCGACCTGATGACCAACGTGCTGCCACACCTCACGGGCACGGATGCCGAGGGGATGATCGAGCGCGCCACCATCGCCAAGGGTGGGCATTTGACCGGGAAGTACGCGTATCTCACCACTTATGCCGCCGGAGGAGCGGGATAGTCGGCATCGCCGCACACCTGAAGTTCAAAGGAAAAGTATGAGGTGAACGGTCCGAGGGTATCGCTGGTGGTGAGGATCGGCCGCATGCTTTTGCGAGCAAGCGTCAACAAACCCAATCCTGCCCCTCCGTTCGTGGACCGCGAATCGTTGGTGAGCAACTTCATATAGTGCTCTTTCAGGTCCTCCCCTTCCATCGCGTTCAAGATCTCCACCCGTTTGGCGAGAAGCATGGCCGTGGCATGGGGAACGGCATTGCCCGTAGTGAACCGGTACCCATCCTTGTTCCTGACCAACAAGGCGAACGAAGCATCCGCCAGAATGCCCAAGGCATGCCGGCGCATATTGTCAACAGACTCCACCAGAACGTGGATCAACCGTTTGCGCAGCACTATCGGATCACCGGAGGCATAGCTATGGGCCTCAACGAGATCGAGCATGTCGGGGATGAGGTCCGCATGCACCGCGCCGGAATGCTCAAAAACGAGCATGTCCGACGGTTCCACAAGTAGACGCGACCTCGCCTTGTCCAGCCAGCGATGGCTCATTTCCGGAAGCGGAATGGCATGCTCCATGATCCTGTTCGGCGGCAACTTTGCGTAACCACTTTGAGGTTGTGTCATACGTCCTCAAGGGTGACTTGGTTCCCAAAAAGTCCGGGATCCTTCATTCCTTTACGGGGTCGACCACTTCCGGACCTTCCTTCCAACATCATCCCACCCCATGAAGACCCTTGCTTTAGCAGCAGCCCTTGCCTTGCTTACCACCGGCTGCAACATCAACTGCATAAAAGGTAGCGGCCCCGTGGAAGAACGGACCCTTGTGGTAGCCTCGTTCACCGGTATCGAGGTGGGCGGCTCCACACGGGTCACGATCGAAAAAGGAGCGGAACAGAAGATCACAGTGACCGCGCAGCCGGAGCTGATCGACCTGCTGAACACGGAGGTGAAAGGGGATGTTTGGGACATCCGGACCTCCCAGTGCTGGATATCCGATGCGGAATTCACCGTTCACATCGTCACACCGTCCCTGCTCAATTCCATCGAAGTGCATGGAAGCTCGGACGTGCTCAGCGATGACGTTTTCGGTACAGGCCACACCGATCTGAGCACCGGAGGAAGCGGCAGTATCACGATTTCCGGGATCAACGAAAAGGAATTGGAGCTGGGGATCTCCGGCAGCGGCACCATCACCGTCCGCGGCACTTGCAGCGAGCTGGATGCCTCGCTTTCCGGCAGCGGCGACCTACATGGAAAGGAACTCACGGCCAATGAGGCGGACCTGAAGGTCTCCGGCAGCGGTAGCGCCACGATCACGGCCATCAGCAAACTCAACGCGAAAGTCTCCGGAAGCGGAGAGGTCCGGTACGCAGGTAAACCTGATGTGAGATCCTCCGTCTCCGGAAGTGGGTCCGTAACACCGGTCCAATGAAAAGCTGCACCCTTCTGTTCGCAGCCTTGGGGCTGGCCTCGTGCTCTGCCCCGGAAGGAACATCCGTCGGCACTATGTCCACCGACACCACCGGACAAGCCGGGGCGATCGCTCCCTTGGAGCACGCAAAGACCTTCAGCCTGAAGGATCTTCCCAACTTGGACGAGAACGTACGCAACGACACCCTCTTGGTCTACACCACCCATGATCTGGGCAACGGCGAGTTCGTTATGGCCGCCAAGCACGCGGACGACAAGCGGGAAGGACTCCGGCTCATCCTGTACAGGCCAAGACCGGATAGCAGCGCCGAGGTTCTCGCCGTTTCCAAACCGGCCTACGACAGCGAAGTGATGCTCCCCACCTACTTCTCCACCGGCGACACCGCCGACGGTACTGTCATTCTGGCCAACTATGGTGGGCTGGAGAGCTGGGGGCAGAACGTCTTTTGGCTGAAGGGTCACCGTTTCATCGATCTCGGCTGGTTGGACGTGGCCTACCGTGAATGGAAGACACGCATGGACAGTCTTCAGCAATGGCGCGGCAACATCGCCCCGCGCACCGTGGTGCATGGCGCGGACGATCACTTCGAGTTCTCCTTCACCGGGGACAGCCTCCAGCTCTATGATGACCTCCAAGGCGGAACGGAAGTGATGTTCCCCGCAAGCCGGGTCAAATACCGGTACGATGGCGACCGGATGATCCTTGTGGTGGACGGGATGCCTCGCCTACCGAAGGACCCGGCCTGATCACTCCACGATCGGGATCAGACCCCGGACGCCCATGTCCACCACCGTATCCCCTGCGAGCGGCTCATAGATATTGTCGTCGGCGGCATCGCTCCACTCGAAGCTCTTGTTCGTGCTGAGCGAAACGGTGATCGTGACATCCTGCGTCTCGTTGCCGGTGATCGTAAGCGGCTGTGCAAAACCTCCGGTGACCACGCAGGACCCGGCCGGAATGGCTGAAGTGCCGAATAATGGATTGACCACCGTGGTACCCGGGGCCTGTCCGGTGGTGGGTGCAAGCGGCACCGGAGGGTCATGCACTTCAAAACCCCAGTAACCTTGGAGCCTGTTGCCATTAACCGTGACCGTTTGCTGGTCTACCTGATAACTCCCGATGTAGGTATTCACCCCGATGAAGGAGGCCAAGGTGCCGGTGAGGTTGAACTGGCCGAAGGTCGGATCCGTATATCGGAAATTGACATCGTAGTTCTGGTATGCAAGTGACACCCGCAGCCATTCGTATGTGCCCGGGGCCAAGGAGGAGAGCGGGATATCGAGGAAGGTGCCGCCATCCCCGACCTTCACTTCCTGCGCGTAATCGATCGCGCTGGCACCGCCTGCCGTGGTCGTCGGACTTGTGTAGACCACATCTCCCTGACCCAACGGGGTCAATGCCGTGGGGGTGAACTCCACATAATGGGCGCTCATCACGTTGAAACGCGGGCTTTGTGCCCCATGCCCGGTCGGCACCGACACCGGCTCCCCGTGGCTGCCTAACCGCACCTGGGTGCTGTCGAATTTGAACTTCATGATCAAGCGGGGGGCTGTTGCCGCAGGAACCGATGGGATCGGATCTGGTCGTTCTTTCTGGCAGGCAAAAAGAACGGCAACGGCGAGCAGCGGAAGGAAGGATCTTGCGTTCATCTTCATTTTCGTCAGGGCGGTCGTCAAATATGGACAAGGATGCACCAACTACCGCCCTTTTCGGCGAAATAGTCCTCGGGATCGATCGATCTCCCTATTTTGGGGACCCTTTCAAAATACGCCAGATGATACAATTCATTATTCGGCCTGTGCGGATCTTGTTCTTATTGGCCTGCCTCGCCACATCATTTAGCGCACGCGCCACCCATATCGTCGGTGGTGATCTGGGCTATCAATACCTAGGTGAGACCGCTCCGGGTACCGGGGAATACCGGTATAAAGTGATCGTAAGGCTCTTTATCAACTGCGGCTCCGGTTCAAGCTATCCTTCGATCATCGACCTGCTCGGCAACGCATCGACAGGCCTGCCCGTCGGAGTCTATGCCGACGACCCCACCGCGCCCGGCGCCGACAAGAACCAGATCCAGACCGCCATGGTCTATCTGACCTCCTATGGCGTGATCACGCCCAACATACCCGCCGGCTGCAACTTGGGCGATGGCCAGTGCGTGGAGGAAAGCCGGTTGGAAGGCGAGGTGGTGCTCTCGGCCAGTAATACCGGCTTTCACCTCTATCTGCAGCTCTTCGCCCGGAACGGCGCCATCGTCAATCTGCAAGATCCCGGCGAAGCGGGCATGGGGTTCTATTCCTACATGCCGCCCACCTCCATCGCCAATTCTTCGCCCGTGTTCACCGGGACGCCGGTGCCGTACATCTGCATCTCCGACACCACGGCGTTCAGCAATGCGGCCATCGATAGCGACGGAGATTCACTCGTGTTCAGTTTTGCTACGCCCTATGGTTCACAGGACAACATCGGTGGCGTGATCGACCCGCCCACCCTTTTGGACTGGCCCCTGCAGCCGGTGCAATACGGTCTGGGGATCACCACGCCCATGCCGTTCGGCCCCAGCGGTTACGCAAGTATCGACCCGGTGACCGGCGCCACGGAATATGTCGCGCCGATGATCGGCAACTGGGTGGTGGTGGTGGAAGTGCGGGAATACCGGAACGGTCAACTGATCGGCCTGATCCGGAGCGACCTCCAGCTCCTGAGCGTGCCATGCAGCGGAAGCAATGCCGCACCGCAGCCCTTGGACGGGCAGTTCGTCGCTAATTACGAAGTGGTGGCCGGGGACACCCTGTGCTTCCCCATGACCTTCACGGACTCCGATGGTGATGTGATCATCTTCAGCGCCATCGGCGCGATCTTTTCGAACGTACAGACCGATCCGCCCGCGACGATCACCGGGCCTTCCACCGGGGACAGCCTGCTCACCACGCAATTCTGCTGGCCCACGGTCTGCGCCCAAGGGAGCACGGATCCTTACAACTTCTCCGTACTGGTGTATGATGAAGGGTGCCCACCCGCGACCTTCAGCGCCACCGTCACCATCAATGTAGTGCCCAGTTCGGCGCCGCCCACGATCTCCGGGTTGGGCATCGGTTGTTCCGGCCAGACCACGGCGGAATACTGCACCGAGCTGATCGAGAATGCCACCTACACGTGGACCGTGACCGGGGGCACGATCCTTTCCGGTTCCGACAGCAGCTGTGTCACCATCGCATGGGGAGACCCCGGCATCGGACAGATCACCGTGGAGCGCTCCTTGAACGGATGCACGATGGAGACCATGCAACCGATCAACATTCTCACCACCCCACCGGCGGAATTCACCGTCACCACGGACACCACCTGCTTGGGTATCCTCGCCCGGGCCATAGATACCAGCCCGAACACCGTGGGTTCCACTTGGACCGTGAACGGATCGGCCACGACAGTAGGGCAGAACGGCCCCGAATTCCTGCTGCCCTTCAACGGACCCACCACCATCGGTCTGCAGACCACCACCAACACGGGCTGCACCGGCTACGCCGAACAAACCATCGAGGTCGCCCCGTACGGCGAACTCGTACACTTCGAGCTGCCCAATGTTTTCACGCCCAACCACGACAATGTGAACGACCGGTTCAAGCTGAAGTCGACGCAAACGCTTGACCCCTGTTTCCAGTTGCGGATCTTTGATCGCTGGGGCAAACTCGTCCATGAAAGTAACGGCGGCAACAATGGCTGGGACGGTAAGCAGGAGAACGGTGGACCCGCGAGCGAAGGGGTATACTTCTACGAAGTGCAGATCAACAACGAGACCTTCCACGGGCATCTGAGCTTGATCCGCTAAAGCGCTTCTTCCTGCATACAAGCGTGATCCAAGCATCCAACGAAAGCGGCTTGTTCACGTTTGTTATTTTGTATGCACGCATACTATTCCTGATTACCTTCGGACCTTGTGACGACCATGAGGCCCGAGGAGACCATAGACCATCCGATCCGCTGGGCGTGGCATCGCATCATGCGGCGCTACAATGAAAAGGCCTCAGAGCATGGCGGCTCGATGAGCATCGGCTATGTGCTGCTGAACATCGATCCCGAAGGAACGCCAAGCACCAAGCTCGGACCCAAGATGGGCATGGAGGCACGCAGCCTCACGCGAACCCTGAAGAACATGGAAGCGGAAGGTCTGATCAAGCGCGTGTCCGACAGCTCCGATGGCCGCATGAGCCGGGTGATGCTGACGGCCAAGGGCAAACAGATGCGCGACCTGAGCAAGGACACCGTGATCCGCTTCAATGAGGTCGTGCAGGCCAAGATCCCCGCCGGACAGCTGCAGACCTTCCATAACGTGATGAACAAGATCAATACGCTGTTAGACAACGACGAACTCTTCAAGTGAATGCCTCACCGCCACGACGCTACGAACGCCACGGTCCCGCCAAGGAATTTCCATTGGCGTTGCGTAGCCTTTGCGTCCTTGGCGTCGTGGCGGTGAAAAAATCAACCCCAAATGCCAAACCGTACCATCAAAAAAGTTGCCGTCCTCGGAAGCGGCGTAATGGGTAGTAGGATCGCATGCCACTTCGCCAACGTGGGATGTGAAGTATTGCTGCTGGACATCGTCCCGAAAGAGGGAGCCGACAGAAACAAGATCGTCAACGACGCGCTGACCTTCGCGTTGAAGAGCAACCCCTCTCCCATCTACGACAAGAAATTCGCGAGCCGGATCAGCACCGGCAACTTCGACGATGACCTACCGAAGATCAAGGACTGCGACTGGATCATCGAAGTTGTGATCGAGCGCTTGGACATCAAGCAGCAGGTGCTGGCGAACGTGGAGAAGTATCGCACACCGGGCACCTTGATCACTACCAACACGAGCGGCATACCGATCCACGCGATCGCGGAAGGACGTAGCGACGATTTCAAGAAACACTTCTGCGGCACGCACTTCTTCAACCCGCCGCGCTACCTGCAGTTGCTGGAGATCATCCCCGGTCCGGGTACCGATCCCGCTGTGCTCAGCTTCCTGGAAGATTACGGCCAGCGCGTGCTCGGTAAGGTCACTGTGCTGTGCAAGGACACGCCCGCGTTCATCGCCAATCGCATCGGCGTGTTCGGCATCATGGGTCTGTTCCACTTGGTGGAAGAGATGGGCCTTACCGTGGAAGAGGTCGACCGCCTCACTGGTCCTGTATTGGGCCGTCCCAAGAGCGCCACCTTCCGCACGGCGGATGTCGTAGGACTGGACACGCTGGTGAAAGTCGCGCAGGGCGTGAAGGACAACTGCCCTAAGGACGAACGCAACGATCTCTTCGCCATTCCGGACTACCTCCAGAAAATGGTTGAGAAGCAAATGCTCGGCAGCAAGACCGGTAAGGGCTTTTACTTCAAGGACCGCAGCAGCAAGAAAGGCGAGATCCTTTCCCTCGATCTGAAAACACTAGAGTACAAACCGCAGGTGAAGCCCAAGTTCGCCACGCTGGACGCGGCCAAGAAGGTGGACGACCTGCGCGAACGCACGAAGCTCGTGTACCACGGCACCGACAAGGCCGGTGAATTCTACCGCCGCTCCTTCCAAGCGATGTTCGCTTACGTGAGCAACCGCATCCCCGAGATCAGCGACGAGCTGTACCGCATCGACGACGGCATGCGCGCCGGCTTCGGTTGGGAGCTGGGACCATTTGAAGCTTGGGAAGCGATCGGTGTGAAGGAAGTGCTGGCCGACATGGATGCGAAGGGCATCAAGGCGGCGCCTTGGGTGAAGGACTTCGTGGCCGCTGGCAACACGCAGTTCTACAAGCGCGAAGGAGGCGTGCGGCTGTTCTATGACATCCCGAGTAAGAGCTACAAGCCGGTGCCGGGTCAGGAAGGACTGATCGTGCTGGCCGACATGCCGGAGAGCAGCATCGTCTGGAAGAACAAGGACGCCACCGTGCGCGACCTCGGCGACGGTATCCTCGCCGTGAGCTGGAGCAGCAAGATGAACACCTTCGGCGCGGAGGTGATCCAAGGCCTCAACAAAGCGATCGACCTCGCCGAGCAGGGCTACAAAGGCCTCGTGGTCTACAACGACGGCGCGCTCTTCAGCGCCGGCGCCAACGTGGGCATGATCTTCATGATGGCCGTGGAGCAGGAATACGAGGACCTCGACATGGCCATCCGCACCTTCCAGAACACCATTATGCGCATGCGCCACAGCAGCATCCCCGTGGTGGCCGCACCACACCAGCTCTGCCTCGGCGGCGGCACCGAGCTCTGCATGCACGCGGACAAAGTGGTGGCGCACGCCGAGACCTACATGGGCCTCGTGGAATTCGGCGTCGGCGTGATCCCCGGCGGCGGCGGCACCAAGGAATTCGCGTTGCGCCTCAGCGACGAACTGAAGGAAGGCGACATCCGCATCAACCGGATGCGCGAGCGCTTCCTCACCATCGGCCAGGCCAAAGTGAGCACCAGCGGCGAAGAAGCCTTCGACCTGGGCTACCTCCGCCCCGGCCAGGACGAAGTGATCGTGAGCCGCGCCCACCAGCTCGCCCACGCCAAGGCCTGCGCGCTCGACCTCTGGAGCAAGGGCTACACCAAGCCGCCCATGCGCCGCGACATCAAGGTGCTCGGCAAGGAAGGCCTCGGCATCGTCTACGTCGGCGCCAACAGCATGCAAAGCGGCAACTACATCAGCGAGCACGATGCGCTCATCAGCGAAAAGCTCGGCTACGTCATGTGCGGCGGCGACCTCTCGGAGATCACGGAGGTTTCCGAGCAATACCTGCTGGACCTCGAGCGGAAGACGTTCTTGGAGCTGTGCATGCAGCGGAAGACGTTGGAGCGGTTGCAGAGCATCATTACTACTGGAAAGGTGTTGCGGAACTGATGAATGCGCTGAAGCATATCGGTTCTTTGGGCGTGCCCCGGCTCACCCCGGAGTTTGCATCCGGGGGCAGCCGGGTCGCGCTTTCGCTGCAAGTCCTCGCGCGGATTACCGCGCTGTGGGCTTTCCGCTTCAATCGCTCACGCAAACTACGGCAATCACTGTTGAATAAGATTACTCGCGTACTATGAAAACCGAGATGACTGGCTTGTGGAACTACCTTGAAGATCAACGAGGCACTGCGCAACTGACACCAAGTCTGATCCTGAGGGCAAAGAGTGAGGGCATCGAGGTTAGCCTTGATGAAGCGCTCAATGCGATTCGCCGAATGTCCTCGCGAACGGGTGAAGTCATTGCACCTCGGTTCGTGGCACGACTGGTGGCAGAGCTACTACGAGCGCACAACGTCAAAACGGTGTTGGACCCGTGGAGCTACATGCCATGGGATGCTCTCCAAGTTGCCGATGCACTTCAATCCATTGAGCGGCTAGACGTGGCTTCAATCAATGGTGAAGCAGAGGTTTGGTCTAAAGCCTTTGGTGATTCAAGGGTACATGTACGAATTGGAAAAGGATGGAGCAGCTTGCAACCAGAACGACCAACGCAGTATGATGCCATTGTATCCCTCGGACCTATTGGGATGCGAGAATCGCGGACGATTCGTGCCACAGAGTTGTCAGATGACATTGGCCTCCTCGAAATGTGCTCAGCGGCAGGCCAGTTATCAGACGAGGGCATCATTGCATGGCTGGTTCCTCCCCGATTTGCGTTTGACCAGTCCTCAAAATCAGTTCGACAGAACTTGGGCAAGCTCGGTTTGTACCTTACCGGATGGATTCAACTTCCTGCCGGTGTCCTGCTTCCCATTTCGAGTGTGCCTTTCGCCATTGCAATCCTCCAGAAGAAGGATTTCGAGCAGCTCTATGTAGTCGAGGCACAGGCAAACGAAGAGAGTATTCCGGGCCTGATACAAGGCCTGCTCAAACGCAAACATCGCGGCAGGCTGGCCAATGGAATTCTCATCGACCGCTTGAACTTCTATGGCTGTGCTGCCATTCAAACTCAGGAGACAATCGCTAACACTCCTGGATGGAAGGTCGGCCCTTTAACTGAATTCAACAACGCCATAGTCAAAGTGGTCGCGTCGAAAAAGAGTGCTGCTGAATTCGAGCCATTGCCTGAGCAGCAAAATGCAGTCTACCTGCCCACTATGGGCGCAACCCGCGCAACGACCGCCCAAGATCGTCTTCCAACAAAGCTGAAGTCATACCTACAGCTCATTGCCAAACCTGATGTTGCCCACCCAGAGTACCTAGCTCATTGGTTCAATACCGAGGCGGGACAGCTATTCCGCAGGATGAACAGTTCAGGCACGACAATTCCAGCGATATCGATTAGCGTTCTCAAGGAATCATCCTTTCCTCTTCCGCCTCTCCCCCAACAGGAAAGGATGGTGAGCACGCAACGTGTCGTCGACCAAATGCGCATCGAACTCAATGAAGCTGAATCAGCAATATGGAGTAGTACTCGCTCCTTGGATGAGATCGCTGGAAAGCTGCCTAAGACAGACCACTTAGCTCGATTCGCAGACTGGGTTGAGACGTTACCATTCCCATTGGCCTCTATTCTCCGCCACTACCACGCTGTGGACAGGTCATTCAAAGACAAGCGGGAGCGACTGCTGCATTTCTTCGAGGCGTTCGCCGAGTTCATGGCAATCATTCATTTGAGCGCATACACCTCTGATCCCGGCAGATGGTTACTCGTTCAAGACAAATTGAAACGCGCATCAACCGGTGCTGACCTTGACTTCCGCAGAGGTTCTTTCGGCCTTTGGTGCACCGTCTACAACGCTCTGGCAAAAGAGACAAGGGCGATGTTGAACGGAAAGGACGATGACAAGCAAGCATTAGTAGATCTGTACTCAGTTGTATCACAGGGTTGTTTGGAAGGGCTAGTCGACAAAGGCTTGAGCCAAATTCTTGAGGCTGCCAACAACATGCGCAACCGGAAAGCCCACGGTGGGGCCATCAGTGAAGCAGAAGCGGAAGAACAACACAAGGAACTCGCCGGGCTCTTGCAGACGGTCCGAGATCGTCTTGGGAGCTCGTTCTACAGTTTACAGCTCGTCCAAGCAGGCTCTGCAGATGGCTTACCGAGCGGTGCTTCGCGCGTTTCCGTGCGTGTACTGACAGGTTCGAACCCTCAGTTCAAAACGCAAGACCTAGAGTTAGTGCAGCATGTGGTCAAAGGCCAGCTTTACCTACTCGAGACGGGCCGATCAAAAGCGCTCGGAATAGCTCCACTTGTTCAGATGAAGGAGAAGGAGCAACCAGCTTGTTACTTCTATAGTCGCCTTGAAGGTGGCATCCCGCAACTAGTGTCCTATCACTTTGAGCATCGTGCAGAAGAAGTCGACAATACCGGAATTGCAAGATCCTTCCTAGAACGCTTGACAGCATGAACGACACTGGGTATCTACTTGCTGGTATCGGCGCTGCCGGTGGCCTCTTAGCTGGCCTCATCAACTTTGTATTCAGGCCATTGTCCGAGCATAACCGAATGATTTGGAAGCATATTCAGAAAACGTACCTCATCGACCAGACCCTCAACAATCTTGTCTTTACGTTCGGATTTGATCAAGCTGTTCGTTCCAATTTGCTCGAACCACTGGCCAATCTGGAGCTCGAGGTCCGAAGAGACTCAAGTTCAATCCGCTTCAAGACTTTCTTCGACAATGCATATCGCAAGAACCTATTGAGCATCAATGAGGAGTTCCATGTCGCAATGGATCATATAGATGGCCCTTATGGTATTTGGTCAGATGATGCCATGGCATGGCTCATTCGTCCTACGAATGAGCTATTGAGTGCCACTACCGATGCTGAGCGAAGTGAAGTCATGCAAGCATGCGAACGTGTTCAGAAGGAAATCCTGAACTCCTTCGAGGAAATCCTACGGCAAGCTCGCATACTTGAGCACAAGGCAGATCGTCAACCTTATGAGTACATACTTCCATGGAAATGGCATCTCTTTTCTTGACGACACTTCGCGTGAGGGATAGCAGCGGAAAGCCCGGAGCGCCGTCTTCGGCGCGAGGACTTGCAGCGAATAGCCCGACCCGGCTGCATTTGAGCCGGGGCACGCCCCACTTCGACAAGCTCAGTGTGACGACACCAACGAACTAAAAAGCAACAGCACTATGGATGCTTATATCATCGCCGGATTTAGATCCGCAGTAGGAAAAGCCCCGCGCGGCAAATTCCGTTTCACCCGCCCCGACGACCTCGCGGCGCACGTGATCAAACACCTGATGGCCTCCGTCCCGAACCTCAGCAGCGACCATGTGGACGATGTGATCGTGGGCAACGCGACGCCCGAGGCCGAGCAGGGCCTGAACATCGGCCGCATGATCGCCTTGATGGGCCTGAACAACGAGAAGGTGCCGGGCATGACGGTGAACCGCTATTGCAGCAGCGGCAGCGAGACGATCGCGATCGCCAGCGCCAAGATCCACAGCGGCATGGCCGATTGCATCATCGCCGGGGGCGTGGAGTGCATGAGCCCGATCCCCTTCGGCGGCTGGCGCATTGTGCCGAACCACACCGTGGCCCAGAAGCACCCGACGTGGTACTGGGGCATGGGCCTCACCGCCGAGGCCGTGGCGCGCGACTTCAAGGTGAGCCGCGAGGACCAGGACGCGTTCGCGCTTGCGAGCCAGGAGAAGGCCCTCGCCGCCATCGCCGCCGGGCGCTTCAAGGAGGACATCGTGCCGTTCGAGGTGGAGCGGGTGTTCCTCGATGCAAAGGAGAAACGCCAAGTGGAGAAGTACGTGGTGGACACCGATGAAGGTCCGCGCGCGAGCAACTTGGAAGGGCTGGCGAAGCTGCGCCCCGTCTTCGATGCGAAGGGCAGCGTAACGGCCGGCAACAGCAGCCAGACCAGCGACGGCGCGGCTTTCGTGCTGGTGGTGAGCGAGCGCATGCTGAAGCAACTGAACGTGAAGCCGATCGCGCGCCTCCTCTCCTACCACGTGGCCGGCGTGGAGCCGCGCATCATGGGCGTCGGTCCGATCGCGGCGGTCCCGAAGGCGCTGGAGAAGGCCGGGCTGAAGTTGAAGGACATCGAGCTGATCGAGCTGAACGAGGCCTTCGCGTCGCAGTCATTGGCGGTGATCCGCGAGTTGGGGCTGGACCCGAGCATCGTGAACGTGAACGGCGGCGCGATCGCGCTGGGGCATCCGCTGGGCTGCACCGGAGCGAAGCTGAGCGTGCAGCTTTTCAATGAGATGCGGCGTAGAAAACAGAAGTACGGCGTGGTGACGATGTGCGTGGGGACCGGGCAAGGAGCTGCGAGTGTGTTCGAATTGTTGAATTGATGGAGCAGCGTTGTCACATCGAGCGGAGTCGAGATGTGGGCGTGCCGGCTCGAAGACTCGCCGTCGCGCTTTCCGCTTGTACTCCTCACTCGTTCCTCGCTGCGGGGTACCCGCTTCAATCGCTCACCCGAAATGCACTGAGACCATAGACAATGACTGAGCAAGCGCTGAAAGACTATTTCGAAGGCAAATTGTCAGTCGGAGACTTATCACGCGATGTGCATGGAAGTCAAATCCGCACTGGTCAGGACACAACCTCGGTCCGTGTCATTCAACTCACTGGTGAAGAAGAGTTCAAGGTGACGCGAGTGCATATGCTCATGCTTTGCAACGATGCCATTGCAAGTAATATTTCCACCGAAGACTTGAACACAATCGGCTTTGCGTTGATGACCTCCGAGCATTTCATGTTGAACGACGGAACCGCCGACGGCGAGATTGTGAGCGCTACTGCGTTCGATTGGGATAACCCAGAGATTGGCTACGCATTGACCCCGGAGAATCTCAAACATTGGAAGACACGACTTGAAACCGGGGCTGACAACTTCGACAAGAGCGATTTGAAGCGACAGAATAAGTAGTCATGAAGTCTGCGACTTCCTTTCCAAAGAACGGCCCTCACAAGGCCCGCTTCATGCACGGCAACCTGTCCGTATGTTGTCCAATGCGCGTTGACGAAGAAACCGTCGCCCACTGAACCCATGAGCGCCCTGCTACCATCCGCCAATTTCCAACCGGTGACAAGTCATCACCAGTTGGGCTCGGCTGCAAGAGCGGGTTCAGTCGGTGACGGTTTGTCACCAACTGAAATGGGTGATGGCCAACTGGTATCAGATCGTTACCAGTTGGGTTCGGTGCAAGGGCAACCGGTTACTGATCGTAGCCGGTGTGGTCATCAGAAAGCTGTGGCGCCTCCAGTGCTGCTGTGCCAGCTTCTGCTCTCGATCACCTTCCTCTCCTCCTGCAACGCCCAACCCTTGCCCAAAGCCCCGGTAGTGATCACGAACGATACCGTTCCGATCCCGGGCGAGTGGCCCGTGCGCCTTTCATACGAAGGGCAACTCTGCCACTGGGTGCGCAACATGCTCCAGGACAGTCGCGGTGCGCTCTGGTTCGGCACCAATCACTACGGCGTGATCCGCTACCAGAACGATACGCTGGAGTACTTCGCCGATAGCGTAGGCATCACCGGAGGGCGGATCAACGGGATCGTGGAGGACCGCGAAGGGAACGTCTGGCTGGCCACGGATGGCGAGGGACTCTTCAAGTACGATCCCACCGACACGCGGAATATGAGTCGTCGTGGCTTCAGTCACTACACCACGAAGGATGGCCTGCTCCACAATGAGATCTGGAGCATGACCATGGGGCGCGACGGCACGATCTGGCTCGGCACGATGGACGGGCTATGCCGCTTCGATCCTTCGGCCCTGCCTACCGGACAGGCAGGTCCGCTCGGGACCCAAGCATTCACCACCGTACCTATTCCAGCAGTGCGGGCCGACGACACCACGGCCATGCTCTCCCCCACGCGCATCACGTGCATCCTGGAGGACAGCAAGGGGAACATCTGGTTGGGACGCGATGCCGGTGGCCTGTTCAAGTTTGACCCGTCCGCAATGGTCGATGGGTCGGGTACGGCCTTCACGCATTACACCACGGAAGACGGCCTGAGCGACAATAGCGTAACTGGTTTGATGGAGGACAGCAGGGGCAACCTGTGGATCGGCAGCAGCTTCGGTGGAGTGAGCCGATACAATGGCAAGACCTTCGAGAACTTCACCAAGGACGGCGTGATCGAAGGCATGGAGGTCGGTGCGTTCTACGAGGACAAGAAAGGGAACATCTGGTTCGCTGCTGAGAACTTCGGAGTTTATCGCTACGACCCTTCGGCCCTGCCTACCGGACAGGCAGGTTCGCTCAGGGCAGGCGATAGCGGATTCACCAACTACTACACGGAGGATGGCCTCGACACGAACGGCATTCTGGCCATCTTGCAGGACCGGGAAGGGCGGTTCTGGTTCGGTGGTTGGAAGGGGCTCTTCCGCTTCGATCCTTCCCTTCGACAGGCTCTGGAGGGACCGGCATCGCTCAGGACAGGTGGGAAGCGCTTCTTCCACGTAACAAAGACCGGTCCTTGGAACTAGCGTGCTGTTCCCCGGCTGACAATGGGCGTTTCCGGCATTCCTTCCCAATACTTGCAGAATATGGTATGCATGCATACCTTTATGCGAACTAGTGCATACCGCATTTCGTTACAATTGGCAGCAGACATCAACGGCCTGAACATTCGAACTGAACAATGGCGACCGAGACCAAACCCAAAGCCCTTCAAGGCGGCGAATTCCTGATCCGCGAAAGCGACCCGCAGGACATTTTCATCCCCGAGGAATTCAATGAGGAGCAGCGCATGATCGCGCAGACGGCGAGGGACTTCCTGTCTCAGGAGGTTTGGCCGCACTTGGACCGCATCGATAGCATGGAGGAAGGTCTGATGCAGAGCTTGCTGGAAAAATCCGGCGAGCTTGGTCTGTTGGGCATCTCGGTGCCGGAGCAGTTCGGCGGCTTCGGCAAGGACTTCGTGACCACGATGCTCCTGACGGAAGTGACCGGGGCGGGTCATAGTTTCAGCGTGGCCATCGCGGCACATACAGGCATTGGCACGTTGCCGATCCTCTATTACGGCACCGAGGAGCAGAAGAAGAAGTACATCCCGAAGTTGGCCACCGGCGAGTGGAAGGCCGCGTACTGTCTCACGGAACCCGGGGCCGGCAGCGATGCCAACAGCGGGAAAACGAAGGCCGTGCTGAGCGATGACGGCAAGCACTACATCCTCAACGGCCAGAAGATGTGGATCACCAACGGCGGCTTTGCGGACGTCTTCACCGTGTTCGCCAAAATGGTGGACCCGAAGACCGGGGAAATGGACAAGAACCTCAGCGCCTTCATCGTGGAGAAGGATTTCGGCGGCATCACACTGAACCCCGAGGAGAAGAAGATGGGGATCAAGGGTAGCAGCACCCGGCAGGTGTTCTTCAACGATTGCAAGGTGCCGGTGGAGAACTTGCTGAGCGAGCGCGGCAACGGTTTCAAGATCGCTGTGAACATTTTGAACATCGGGCGCATCAAACTGTCGGGCGCTGCGCTGGGCGGTGCAAAGGCCGTGGTGGACGAAAGCGTGAAGTACGCCAACGAACGCCAGCAGTTCGGCAGGCCCATCAGCAGTTTCGGCGCGATCCGCCAGAAGTTGGCCGACCAAGCAACTTACTGCTACGTGGTGGAAAGCGCGACCTACCGCTGCAGCAACGACATGGAACGTGCCATTGAGGAACTCAAGGCCGGCGGCGCGGACCCTGCCAGATCATTCCTGAAGGGCGTGGAGCAGTATGCCGCCGAGGCGGCCATCCTGAAGGTGGCCGGTAGCGAGTGCTTGGACTATGTGTGCGATGAGGGCGTGCAGATCTTCGGCGGCATGGGCTACAGCGCCGAGAGCCCCGTGGAGCGCGCCTACCGCGACAGCCGGATCAACCGGATCTTCGAGGGGACGAACGAGATCAACCGCATGTTGACGGTGGACATGCTGCTGAAGCGCGCGATGAAAGGCCAGCTGGATCTGATGGGTCCTGCACAGGCCGTGGCCGCGGAGCTGATGGGCCTCCCGGACATGCCGGAGCCTGATGATTCACTCCTCGGCGACGAGAAGCGTATGGTGGCGAACTTCAAGAAGGCCGTGCTGATGGTGGCCGGTGGCGCTGCTCAGAAGCTGGGCCTGGAACTGGCGAAGCACCAAGAGACCTTGATGCACATCGCGGACATGGTGATCGACACCTACCTCGCGGAGAGCGTGTTGTTGCGGACACTGAAGCTCGCGAACGTGAAGGGCGATGGCGCTATCACGGAGCAGGTGGCGATGACCCAACTGTACGTCCACGATGCTGCGGACCGCATCCATAAGTACGCGAAGGAGGCCGTGAACAACTTCGCCGAGGGCGATGAGCAACGTGCCATGCTGATGGGCGCCAAGCGCTTTTGCAAGAGCTCCAACCTGAACACGGCGGCGCTACGGAAGCTGGTGGCGAAGAAGATGATCGAGGCGGGGAAGAATCCCTTCTGATCGGAAGATCGGGCGATCAGCGGATCAGAATATGGAATGCCGGGGAGGATGGGATCTCAACATGGCAATGGGAAGGATGATCAACAGAATGCGTCGTTCCCATTTCAGGCGGGTACATGCTCCAATGGCAATCGCGACCGGTATAGCGACACATCGACACTATACGGTATGATTTTCCGCAACGTTCGACTGATCCTGTTGTCGGTGTTCCTGCTGGGGACTTTTACCAGGCCAGCATTTGCCCAGCGAGGCCCTTTCGCTGGCATGCATACCTGGCAGCCCGCGGAGTTGCAGAGCGACTTGAACACACTTGTCAGTCTGTTGCGTAAACACCACCCCGCGCTACACCGTTACTGTACACCGGCGCAATTCGACCGTTGCGTAGACAGTCTGAGGGCTACCCTCGACCGCCCCCTCACCGAACTGGAGTTCCTAGGTCGGATCGCAGCCTTGTACCCGCTCTTAGGCGATGGTCACACACTCCTGCTTCCAAGCGGACGTGGGGACAGCGGTATCAGCCCCATGTACCTGCCTTTGGATGTGGCATGGATCGATACGGCGCTGTACTTGCGCTGCGACCCTTCGCGAACAGATGGCCTACAGGCCGGAGCACGGATCCTCGCGATCAATGGGATGGCTGCGGCGGTTGTCATGGACACGATGCTCAGGCGCCAGGTTCGAGACGGGCACGACCTTAGTTATCCGCGTTGGATACTCGATCGCTGGTTCAGGCCCTATTTCCGTTTCTCATTTGGTCAGCCTGAGCACTTCGAGCTTGAATTGGAACAAGCAGATGGTTCACGCACGGTGATGCTTACCGCACAGCCCAGTGACAGCATTGGTGGGCGTTGCCCCACCGATCAGCAGTCCGGGATCTCACTGTCTTTCCATGTGGACAGTTCCGTGGCCTTGCTGTCTATCCCCACCTTCGATCGCGTAACCCTACCTAAGATGAAAAGCTCCTTGAAGGATGCCTTTGTCCTGATCGCGGAACGCGGCATTGAACACCTGATCCTCGACTTGCGCGGCAACCAAGGGGGAGACCCGGCGGTGGCCAAGGTGCTCCTTGCTCATCTACTCAACCGGCCGTTCACGCTCGTCGCGGCTGGTCCGGCGAGTGGTCCGGCACATCCGGTGAAGCGACCGTACCAAGGCCGGTTGTACACCCTGATGGACGGCGGTAGCTTTTCCGTCACGACCATGGTGCTGGCTCAGTTGGAACTTCACCAGCGCGGTCCGTTGATCGGCGAGGAGAGCGGAGGCGACAGGACCGTGATGAGCGGTAGCGGAAAGACCTGGACCTTGCCGCATACCGGCATGAACTGCACGATCTCCACAAGACAATGGCTACTCGTGGACCGAAAAGATGATGGCCACGGTGTAATGCCGACCCATCCCGTTGCCAGGACGATCGATGATGTGATCCAGGGACGTGATGCTGCATTCCTTGATGCAATTCGGATGACCACGGAACATCGTTGAGTTCGACCGCCGTCACGATGCTGATAGGTGTGGACCGCTTCTGCAAGAACACGAACTAAGCACTGCGGCGCTTTGGAAGCTGGTGTCGAAGAAGATGATCGAGGCGGGGAAGGATCCCTTCTGACCGGATCAGGGAAACGATCTAGATCGGATGCTGAACAGTAGCCCGGCGACACGGCGAGCTCCCACTTTTCAGCAAAGCAGGTTGTAGCGCACCAGCAAGCGCTCCCCATCACGCCAGCGGATCCAGCCCGTCGGGGCGATGCGGTCGGCAAGCCCGGATGTATCCACCATCAGCCAATCGCCTTGCACGGCCAGCGGCTTCAGCAACGCATCCGCGCCATCGGCCATGATCGAAGCATGATCCAGAGGCTTGATGCGAATCGGATTCGTCTCCGGGTCGATGATCTCCACGGAATTGACCGTGCTGATGAACTCGGGCCACAGCGCGATGCCTAATTCCTGACGGTCCACCCAACGTGTGGCGCCATCAAAGGTGTTCACCTCCACTTCCACCCAGTTGCGCGAGAGCGTGATGACCTTCAATAAGAGCAGTCCGTAGTCCAGCTTCATGTGGGCAGGCACGAACCAGGGCGGGGCCGACGCGATCCCGATGTAGTGCTTCCCTTTCTCGAAGATCAGGCTGTCCAGCGCTTGGGAGGGATCGGGTATTCGGTCCATGTCCGGTCCGGCGTAGAAATGAAAGACCCCGGTCTCCATCACAGGTGCAGCCATGCCGAGGCCCAAGCGCTGCGGACCCTGCTCCGGGGGCCTCGTTGCCGCAGCAGTGCCGGCGGTGCTCCATGCAGCGAACATGACCGGTGCGGCGGGCGCGGTAGGCTTCATCTCCCTGTAGCGCCTTTGCTCCTCCTCCCATTGGCGGTCCTTTTCAGCCTTGTTCTTCATGAAGCTCCACGTGGCGTACGAGAGCAAGATGACGGCCAAGGGGCCCGAAAAGATCAACAAGCGGATGCTGATACCCCTTGGAGACCGCCACACCAGCACAACCGCCGAGACCAGAAGAAGCAGCCCTCCGAACAGCGCGTAGGCCAAAACCTCGACCGCTCCCGCTAAACCCTCGGTCTTCGGCACCGTGAGCCTGCCGACCAGCCCCCCGGCGAAAAGCCCGAGCACCATGGCGCTGAGCGCAAGGCCCAAGCCCGGCAACAACTTGGCCGTCCGTGTCTTCTCCTCCATGCTGCGCAAAAGCTATTGCCCCATGGCCTTCTTCACCTGCTCCATGGCGGCCGGGTCCATGCCCTTGTCCTTCATCTGCAGAAGGGCCAGTTGCATGCCGAGCTCAGCGATGCGCGGCGCGTACACCTGCCCGATGGTGTTGAACTCCTGGTAGCACTTCAGGCCCAGCTCCCGCTCTCCCTTGGCATTGATCCGCTCGCCCAGGTCTTTGGCCTTCGCGGACCATTCCTTCTGCCTTTCCTCATCCACCTTCCCATCGGCGACCATCTCCTTAAGACCGGCCTCATAGTCGGCCATCAGATCGCGGAACTCGCCCACCAGTGGATCGCACGCCGTGGCCGCCTCCACGGCAGGGATATCCTGCTGCGTCCCCGTGGCCTCCTCCGCAGTGGTGCCGGTGCCGCAGGCCGAGAGCAGGAGCATGCCGAATATCAACTTCCTTGAAATAATGTCCATGGTCATGATGTTCTTTGGCACGAAGGTCGCCCATCGCTTTTGCCCGCGCATGACCCATTTGGGTGGATCTTCCATGGATCCTCCGTAGGTTAGTTGCTCGCCCAGCATGCGCATTGCTCCACATGATCCCGCCCGAATTGCTTTAGCCCTTGTCTGGGCGGCGGCCAACCTGATCGCCTTCGCGCAACCCGGCCCGCTGCGGTTCCATCACTTGGACAACACCAACGGGCTTCCCCAGAATTCCGTGAACACGATGCTGGAGGACCGGTACGGTTTCCTCTGGTCCGGCACGCAGGACGGCTTGTGCCGCTACGACGGGCACGGCTTTATCACCTACCGGAACGATGGGACGGCGAACAGCCTCTCCAACAACTATGTGTGGACCTCCTTGGAAGCGCAGGACGGCGCACTGTGGATCGGCACATACGGGGGCGGCCTCGACCGCTATGACCCCGGCACCGGCGCGTTCAGCCATTTCCGGCATGCCGAGGGAGATCCCCGGAGCCTGAGCAGCGACCGCGTCCTGGGCTTGCTGGAGCACCCTGCCGGTGCGCTGTGGGTGCGCACCGGCAAGGGGCTCGACCGGTTGGACATGGAAACCGGAAGCGTTCAACGCTATATCGAGGGCGGCATGGCCGAAGGGGACCTGATCGGTGCCATGGCCCCCGGTGATGCGGACCACCTGCTGCTCCAAGGCCGGGCGGGACTGCTGCGGTTCACAATGTCCACCGGCGGAGTGGAGGTCTTGAAGCAGGGCCAAAAGACCGGCACGGAACAGGAGGTGACCGCCTTGACCGCTACCCCGGAGGCTGTCCATGTGCTGGAGAACCACCGTTTGTACCGGATCGACCCGCGCACTGCGGAGGAAACCGCACTGGTGGACGTGGACTCGCTTTCCGGGGCCGACCCGAAGATGGGCTTCCAGTGTTTCCTGCTTCTGAAGGACCACATCCTGATCGGCACCACGCACGGCCTGGTCCTCATGGTCCGCTCCAGCGGTGCCACGTACATCCATCGGCACCGGCCCGATGACCCATCCAGTCTTGCGGACGACCACGTCCTTTCGATCCATGCCGGGCGCGGCGGCGAGATCTGGGTGGGCACGCGCAACGGGCTGGACCGCATCGACCGCCTGGAGCCGACCGTCCATGCCTTGACGCATTCACCCGGGGACACCAACGGCCTGTTGCATGCAAGCGTGACCGCGCTGATCGAGGACCTGCAAGGCCGGATCTGGATCGGTTCCCCGTCCGGCTTGACGATCTGGGATCGCGCGAAGGACTCGTTCCGGCACCTGCGGCATGATCCGATAAATCCCGGATCACTAGGCGCCGACTACGTGCTGTCACTCGCCATGGACGGCCAGGGACGGATCCTCGTTGGCACCTTGGGCGGCGGATTGAACGAGGTGGTCGAGCGCGACGGGAAGATCGAGATCAAGCGCCACAGGCCTGTCGGCCTGGACGACCCGCGCCGTGCAGACATCGTTCACCACATCCTGCCCACTGCGGACGGGACTGTCTGGCTCGCCACTGGCGGTGCGGGTCTCTGCCGGTTGAACAGTGCCACCGGCGAGCTTTCCTGCCAAGGCCCCACCGGTGGTAGCGACGGCCCTTCGCACCCCTACCTCTTCACCCTACTGAAGGACGATGCCGGGTACCTCTGGACGGGCACGGCGGGCGGCGGTCTGTTGCTGCGTTCCCCCGATGGCACCTTCGGAACGGTGAAGCATGAACCGGAGGACATGGGCAGCCTCAGCGCGGACCTCGTGCTCTGCCTGTACCAAGACCCGAAGGGCCGGCTTTGGGCCGGCACAGTGAACGGCCTCTGCCGCACACGCGGACCGTTGAACGCGGAACTGCGACGCACCGTACTTGAGGGCCACGCGGAGGAAGGAATGTTCAAGCGTTACAACCGTGCGGACGGATTGCCGAACGAGGTGATCTATGGCATCCAGCCCGACGGGCGCGGCCATCTCTGGCTGAGCACCAACGACGGACTGGTGGAATGGGATCCCGACAGTGGGACAGTGTTGCGCGTGCTCGATCAAGGCGACGGCCTACCGGGGGACGAGTTCAACCAGAACGCTTTTCTCAAGGGCCACGACGGCACGCTGTACTTCGGTGGTGCGATCGGGTTGTCCTGGTTCCGGGAAGCGGACCTCGCGACCAACACGCGCCTGCCTCCCGTGCTTTTCACCGGCATCGCCCTGTACAACAAGCCCCTGCCCGTCCGGCCCGCAGGGACCGGCGACGATCTCGCGCTCGACCGGCCACCACATCAGCTGGAACAGCTCGATCTGGCCTGGCACCACCATGTGCTGACCTTCACCTTTGCGGCGCTGAACTTCATCGCCCCGGAGAAGAACCGCTACCGGTACCGGCTGGAAGGTTTCGATGAACGGTGGGTGGACCTCGGCCCGCGCAACGATGTCACCTTCACCAACCTGGCGCCGGGCTCCTATCGGCTGCATGTGCAGGCCGCCAACAACGACGGGGTCTGGAACACCGAAGGGGCCGCGCTCGCGATCCATGTGCTCGCCCCGCCCTGGCTGCGCTGGTACGCCTACCTCGTGTATGCGGGCTTGCTGGGCGGGGTGCTCTATGCGGTCTTCAGCATGCGCCTGCGTATGGTCCGCCGGGAAGCAGCGGCAAATGCGCACGCCGAAAAGGCCAAGGCGGAGCAGTTCGAGGGCTTCCGGCGCAGAAGCGCCGCCGATTTCCACGATGAGGCCGGGGCGCGCATCACCCGCATCAATCTCTTCACCGGACTGGTCCGCCAGCGCGCCGCCGGAAACCCGGAACTGGTCCCGCATCTCCTGAAGATCGAGACCGCCAGCCGGGAACTTTCCGCCGGCATCCGCGACCTGATCTGGACGATGGACCCCACGCGGGACAGCCTCGGGGACACCGTGGAACGGCTCACCTCCTTCGGGCTGGCCCTCTTCGATGCCACGCCCACGGCCTTCAAAGTGACCGCTCCGCCGCCATCCGCATTGCGCATGCACGTCACCATGGAGACGCGCCGTGCGATCACCCTGCTCATGAAGGAGGCCATGAACAACTGTGCCAAATACGCAGGGGCCCGCCGCTGTAACTTGAGCGCCCGGATGGAGGAGGCACACTTGGTGATCGACCTGGAGGATGACGGCAGCGGCTTCGACACGCTGGCCCAGCGGTCAGCCGACCACCGTGGACTGCGCAACATGCAGCAGCGCGCCTCGGAGATCGGGGCCGCCCTCGGCATCCATAGCGCCGCTGGCCAAGGAACGAAGATCACCTTGCGCGTACCAATGGGATCCCTGCAAGCCGCACTGGAGAATACCTAAAGCATGAGCCGGGGAAGCGACATACCGCGCGTGATCACCGTGGCCGTGGTGGAGGACGATCGCGAGGTGCGCGAGGCGCTCCGGCTCATCCTTGAAGAACAGGACGGTTTCCACTTCACCCATGGCTTCCCCTCCTGCGAGGAGGCTTTGCAGCTCTTGCCCGAAGAACCGCCCGACGTGGTGCTCATGGACGTCAACCTGCCGGGGATGAACGGCGTGGAGGGCGTACGGACCTTGAAGGAAAAGCTGCCCGGGACCGAGTTCCTGATGCTTTCCGTGCGCGAGGACGAGGAGACCGTGTTCCATGCGTTGAGCGCAGGGGCCTCGGGCTATTTGCTGAAGCACGCATCACCCGAGGCGATCCTTAAGGCGATCACCGAGGTCCATGAAGGCGGCTCGGCCATGTCGCCCGCGATCGCCCGCTTGGTGGTCTGCACATTCCAGCCGGTACGGGATCATGCGGCACTCTCCGAGCGCGAGACGGAAGTATTGGCGAGGCTCTGTGACGGAGAGAACTACCGTAGCATCGCGGAGGCGCTCTTCATCAGCACCAACACGGTGAAGGCGCATATCAAGCGCGTCTACGAAAAGCTGCAGGTGCATACGCGGGCGGAAGCAGTCCGCAAAGCCTTGCGGGACCGGCTGATCTGATCCACCCAAATGGGTGATGGCGCGGCATGGTGCAGGGGGATTGCTTTGCCCCGTGAACATCAACGACATGCGAAGAACTCGACACACATGCGCCGAACACCGGCGCGTAAACACCACCGCCATGCGCACGCCTACCTTCCTTTCACTCCTTTTTGCCGCCACCTTCATTCAGGCGCAACCGACGATCACCGTGAACAACTTGCCGCAGCTCGGCGATGTGGTCACCATTGGTCGTTGCACGGACATTATTGATGCTGACGCACTGGATGCAAGCGCCGGTGCGATGCAAACGTGGGACTTCAGTGGCTTGACCGAATTCAGCGAAGAGCAATTCTATTTCGTGGATCCGGCCACCACACCCTGGACGGCCGACTTCCCGAACTCCAACCTGTGCGGGATCAGCTGGGACGATGCATACAGCTATTACATCCTGAGCGCCTCCGCCCTGGAGACAGAGGGTAATGCGATCATTGTCCCCGGGCCTCCGCCGGAGGACACCGCCAAGTTCCTGTTCAACGGGAACACCGAGCGTATCCTGGAACTGCCCTACAGCTTTGGGGATGCATTCTTGGATGACTTCAGTGGAACGTTCAGCGCATCTGGCTTCCTAGGCACGATGGACGGTACGGTGGATCTGCAGGTGGATGGCCACGGCACCTTGATCCTCCCTACCGGTATGTACGATGACGTGGTGCGTTATCACTTCGATCGCATCCAGAACAACACCGTCTTCGGCAACACCGTGCAGACCAGCAAGGAGCAGTGGGCCTGGGTCTCTGCCGATCATCGGTTCTGGTTGCTGCTGATGGAGATCAATTACGATGGGTTCAATACGAGCCAGCAAGTTTGGTACGACAAGAACCCCGCGCTCGCCGGACCGACAGGCCAGGTCGAGGTCGCGCAGGCCGCATGGTCCCTCCATCCCAACCCCGTTGAGCCGGGCACGTCGGTCTCCATCGTGGGCAACAGCGATCGCTCCGCCCTGCGCATGGAAGTGATCGACGCCACCGGTCGTTCTCTGCGGACCTTCCCGGTCGGGACCACGCGTATCAGCACGGATGCCATGGCACCGGGCGTGTACGTGGTGCGTTTCCTCGGACCGAACGGAACAACCGCGGGGACCACGCGATTGGTCGTTCGATAGCCATGTCCTGCTGCTTGAACCCACTGCACAACGGAACCTGATATGCGCTCCTTCCTGATCATCCTTCTTTTTTTCGCCCTTGTTCAACCCACGGCCGCCCACGACACAGCCGGATGCAAGTACCACCCCTTGATCACCCGCTATCCCGGTGCCATGCTTGCGTGGTGCGAAGAGCAGAACCATGTGGCGTACGCCATCGCTCATGGCCCGATAACGGGGTACAGGGCGATCGACGACCGGAACCCGCATGCCGGAATAGCCAACGGCGTCTACCACCTGGCCCTGCTCCACAACGGACACATTTCCACCGAGCCTCTTGAACTGACACGCTGAACCCGATTTCATCATACCTACCCATGCCATGAAACAAGAACTACTCACTGCCTTTGCCGCACTACTAACTGCCCCGGTATGGGCCCAACCCATCTTGGATGTTCCATTTCTACCCCAAGCGGGAGTAACGGTAACATTGGGCGTGAACGATTTCCCAGGGGTTCCTCCAGGGCCTGCTGGAGCCGACCAGACCTGGGACTTCAGCACACTGCCGCAGATCACGGAGCACTCCTACATCTTCATGGACCCCTCGGAAACGCCGTTCCAGGACTCGTTCCCGGCCGCCAATCTGGCCGCACGAATGCAGGACACGACCTACTTCTTTTACAACTTGACAGGGAGCACGGTCGAATCGATCGGGCTCGCCAAGGACCAACCCGGATTCGGTATCATAGAAATGGACCTTGCCTTGGACCCGGAACGCATCATCAGCGTACCGTTCACTTTCGGGAATTCAGAGAGCGACACGTTCGAGGGCACGCAAGGCGCGCTGGGCGTTCAACAGTATATCTCAGGGACGAAATCGATCGAAGCCGATGCATGGGGAACCTTGATCCTGCCGAATGGCACCTACATGAACACGATCAGGCTTCGCGAAGAGCGTACACAATCGTCCGTCGGTGCTGTCTACGAGTCGGAGGTCCACCGTTGGATCAGCCCGGACCGGGTGTTCTGGCTTCTGGAAGTGGGCGAAAACCTCAACCCGGGTGGTGTTGTCACCTACCTGAACAGGTGGTCGCTGAACCCGCTTCAAGTGGGCATGGCGGATGCTCCTTCCGCAACTGCTGGTCTCAACGTGCTGAACACCGTAGTACGGCGCGGTGATCCCATCCGCATCTGGTCCTGGGCACCCACTACGGGATCGCTCACCTTCACCGACCTCAATGGCCGACGGATCTCCGCCCTCGACCGTACTACCCTTGGCCGGGAAGGCATGGAACTCCCCACCGCGGGTCTGGCCAGTGGTGTCTATGTGATCACCTTCCTCCGCAACGGCAAGGCACAGACCACCCGCGTAGTGGTCCAGTGATGTCAGTTACATCCTCCGCACCTTCTGCCTCTATGGACATTGGTCCTCCGAAGGATCGCTGCATTCCTCAGGTGGGCCTGTGGAGGATCAATTCACCACCGTCGATCGAACACAAATCCTCCACCATGAGACTCTTGCTCCTCTTCTTCCTGTTGGCGGCCCCCTCCCTGATCTTCGCGCAGGACAAGTCCGGGTGCAAGGACCATCCGGTGATCACCCGCTATCCGGGATCGTTCATCACCTACTGCGAGGAGCAGAACCATGTTGCGTACGCCATCGCCCACGGGCCGATCACCGGCTACCGGCAGATCGACGAATGGACCGAGGTGACGGGCAAGCGCACGCGCATCTACTACACGGTGGAAGGCGACATGAGCATCCGGGACATTTACCTCAACTACCAAGGTGCATTGCAGCGGGCCGGAGCGCAAATGCTCGCCGACGGCATTGAGATGAAGTCCACATCGCCCAATGTGGGCAGCCGCTCCTTTCTGGGCGTCCACTACGCACGGAACGAATTCCCGCCGAGCGCCGGCATCGTCCTGCTGAACGGGTCCGCCACCTCCGGCGGGACCTTCATGCTGGCAGGCACCTTGGACGACCAAGGGACTCCTGTACACGTAGTGATCGGTGGCGCACAATACACCACCGGGACCAAACTGGTGCTGGTGGACGTGATCGAGGAAGTGGGCATCGCCACCGACAAGATCCGTGTGAATGCCGAATGGATGATGCAGCAGATCGACCGCCAGGGCAAGGTGGCCCTCAACGACCTGCTGTTCGACACCGACGGGGCCACGGTGCAGCCCGCGTCCATGCCCGTGGTCGCAGAGATCGGCAAGCTGTTGAAAGCCCGCCCCAAGTTGAACGTGTACATCGTGGGACACACCGACATGACCGGCGGC
This sequence comes from Flavobacteriales bacterium, assembly GCA_016700415.1. Taxonomy (NCBI): domain Bacteria; kingdom Pseudomonadati; phylum Bacteroidota; class Flavobacteriia; order Flavobacteriales; species Flavobacteriales bacterium. Next base: position 103,689 of record CP065018.1, on the reverse strand, counting down.
CTGGAGCACAACATGGACCTGAGCCGGCGACGGGCCGACGAAGTGGTGCGCCTATTGGTCGCCGAGCAAGGGATCGAGCAAGCGCGTCTGGCGGGCCACGGCGTAGGGCCGCTGGTGCCGGTGGCGACCAACACCACGGCCGATGGGCGGCAGCTGAACCGCCGCGTAGAGGTGGTAGCGCGGTGAGGGCGGAGGCGGGGAAGAACCCGTTCTGACCGGTAACAGAAAGAGATGTTGCTTTGAAGAGGCCCGCCCAGAAGTGCGGGCCTCACCTTTTTCGTGGGTCCACGTAAATGGTGGGGCCGTCCCGATAGTACCTTCGAACATGCGCAGCCTTCTCCCCTTTCTGCTTCTGTCCGCTACTGTGGTTTCCGCGCAGACCTGGCAGCAACTCCCGGACTTCCCCGGTACAGCGCGCGATGATGCGGCATCCTTCAGCATCGGGAACAAGATCTATGTGGGCACGGGCATGGAAGTGGGTTGGGGTTTGACCAACGATTGGTGGTGCTTCGATGCGCAGACGGGAAACTGGGCTGCCATCGCGGCCATGCCCGCCACGCCCCGCCAATATTGCGCCGCGTTCACCGTCTATGACACCGGCTATGTCTTCGGCGGCGTGGATGCGAACGGTGCCTTGAGCGAGCTGTGGGCCTACTACCCCGGTACCGATCAGTGGGTGCAGAAAAGCTCCATGGCCGCCGAGGCCCGCTATGCCGCAGCGGCGGTAGAAGCTTGGAACTATGGCATTGTGGCCACCGGCATGTTGGCCAGCGGCGTGCCCACCAAGGAAGCATGGAAGTACCACCCCGCGACCGACACATGGGAAGCCATCAACCCGGTGCCCGGTCCTTCCCGGCACCGCGCCGTGGCCATTCAGGATGGCGGCGGCATGTTGATCCTCGGCGGGGCCGACTCCACAGGCACCGCGCTTAGCGACGCATGGAGCTATCCGGTCTGGTTTGAGACCGGCCAATACTATTCACGGCCCGGCCTGCCCGCTCCCCGGTACGAGATGAAGGGAGGAACACAATACATAATGGTCCTCGTGGGCGGGGCGGACAGTGACACCGTCTTCCACGATGATGCATGGAGCGGGTACACCAATGAATGGTCAAGCCTTCCCCCGTTCCCCGGCGGACCTCGGCGCGGCGGTGTGGGCGCAGGGATCCCGGCCCCGAGTAACTGGAACAACACTTTCTTCTTCGGCCTGGGACTGGATCAGGGCCTTACGCGCCATAAGGACTGGTGGAGACTGGACTTCGCTTTGGGGATCGAGGACCGGGACATGCCCCGGATCGAACTCTTCCCAAACCCTGCCACCACCTCAATGACCATTATCTGGTCGGAAACATGGCCCGATGCCCGGATCCTCATCCTCGATGCCGTGGGTCGCACGGTACGGGATCAACAAGTGAACAGCGGCTCCCCCATCGATGTTAGTCGTTTAGCGCCCGGCCGCTACGTGGTGGAAGCCCAACATGGACCGACGCAACTTCGCGGCATATTGACCAAACTTCCTTGATGCAATTCCTCGATCCCGCACTCGACGCCTATTGCGAAGCACACAGCGGCAACGAGCCGTCCTACCTGAAAGAACTCACTGCGGAGACCCAGGAGAAAGTCCACATGCCGCAGATGCTCAGCGGCCATCTGCAAGGACGCTTCCTCGCCATGCTCAGCCATTTGGTGAAGCCGAAGATCATCGTGGAGATCGGCACCTTCACCGGCTACAGCGCACTGTGCCTTGCGGAAGGTTTGGCCGAAGGCGGCATGTTGCACACCATCGACATCGACCCCAACTTGCCGGAGATGGTGGACCGCTACATCGGGAAGGCCGGCATGCAGGACCGGATCACCATGCACCACCGGCCCGCGTTGGAGGTCATCCCCGATCTGCCCGCGCCGTTCGACCTCGTCTTCATCGATGCCGATAAACCGAATTACCCGAACTACTTCAACGCGGTGATCGAAAAGGTGCGCCCCGGCGGCCTCATCATCGCGGACAATCTGCTATGGAGCGGCGAGGTATTGAAGCCCAAGGAAAAGCAGGATGACCAGACCCGAGCGCTGGTGGAGTACGCCCGCCGCGTAAATGCCGACCCGCGCGTGGAGACCGTGATGGTGCCCTTGCGCGACGGCCTAATGGTGGCCCGCCGAAAATGACCATGGAGCCGAACGACCTCGTGCCCGTTCGTTTCTATGACGACCCCATGGAGGCACACCTCGGCCGTTGCCTGTTGCAGAACGAAGGCATCGAGGCATACATCCACGACGAGCACATCATCGGTCTGAACCGGGCCTTTGGCGTGGCGCTCGGCGGGGTGAAGCTCAAGGTCGCCGCGACCGACAAAGAACAGGCGCTACTGATCCTGCAAGAGACCGAGCACCGGCCCTACCTGGACGAGGACGACCAGCCCGTATGCTGCCCCAAGTGTGGCTCGACCGATCTTCAAAGCGGCGTGTCGAAGCCGCGCACCAACAGTGGTAAGTTCCACTGGCTGTTGGGCCTCCTCTTCGGGGTGTATCCCATCGTTATGGAGCGGGGTATGAACTGCAACGCCTGCGGCGAACAATTCGTCCCCGAGGAAGTTGCTGCGGTCACCACCTGATGAAAGCTTAAAAAGTTACCGGGCCTGCTCCTTCTGATCCCCGATGGATTACCTTTCGGCGTGGACCAGAAGAAATTCTATGCGGAACTCGGGCGATTGCTTTACGCGATCGCAGCGGTGGACGGGCGTATCCATGCCAAGGAGGCCGCCACGATGAAGCGCATCGTCTCCGAGCAATTGGTGCCACAGGAGGCCGCGACGGACCACTTCGGTACGGACCAGGCCTACATCACCGAGTTCGAATTCGACATTCAGGCCGACCGCGGTGAAGCTCCTGAAGAAGCATTCGACTCCTTCGCCACTTATCTCACCCAGCACAAGGACCGGCTCTGTGACGAGCAAAAGGAACTTGTCCTTCGGGCCGCTGACGTGGTGGCCCATGCGTTCCATGGTGTGAACGCCAAGGAACTGCGGATGCTCGCCGAATTGAAGCGGCGCTTGCATTGAACCGTCGCATCATACGCCTTTCGCACCTTGTTATCTTGGCCCCTTCATGGCGATAGATCTGCGTTCGGACACCGTGACCATGCCCACCCCGGCCATGCGCGAGACCATGGCCACCGCCGTGGTGGGTGATGATGTGTTCGGCGAGGATCCCACGGTGAACGCGCTCGAAGAAAGAATGGCCAAGCTTTTTGGCCATGAAGCCGGTCTTTTCTGCCCAAGCGGCACCATGACCAACCAGATCGCGATCAACGTCCATACCCGGCCGGGAGACGAGGTGATCTGCGAGGAAGGCGCGCACATCTATCGCTACGAAGGTGGCGGCGTGATGGCCACCAGTGGATGCAGCGTGAAATTCGTCCCGGCAGATCGCGGACGCTTCACCGCGGAAGCCGTGGCCGACGCCGTGAACGACCGGGACGCCGCCTACTTGGCCCGGACCCGCATGGTGAACATCGAGAACACGAACAACCGGGGAGGTGGCAGCGTGTGGGATCTGGGCGAGGCAAAGCGCATCCGCTCCGTTTGTGACCGACATGAACTGATGCTCCATCTGGACGGGGCCCGGATCTTCAATGCGATGGCGGTGGACGGTCGCTCTCCCGAGGAATGGGGCGCGCCGTTCGATTCGATCTCCATCTGCCTGAGCAAGGGCCTTGGCGCGCCTGTAGGAAGTGTTCTGGTTGGCGGGAAGGACTTTATTCTTCAAGCCCGGCGCGTGCGGAAGCGGATCGGAGGGGGGATGCGGCAGGTGGGCATCCTGGCGGCAGCGGGCCTGCATGCCATGGACCATCATGTGGAACGCCTTGCGGAAGACCATGCCCGGGCCAAGCGGTTGGAAGCATCACTGGCCGGTCTTTCCTTTGTTGAACACGTATTGCCCGTGCAGACCAACATCGTGGTCACCGTCCTGAAACCCACAATGCCCGCCACGCAATTGATCGTCAAACTGAAGCAGAACGGCGTTCTGGCTTCGCAGTTCGGTACGTTCATGGTGCGCATGGTGACACACCGGGACGTGGACGATGACGCCGTCGACCAAACCATCGCCGTGATGCGGTCTATTGAGAAATGAAAAAAGGTCTGCTCCTCCTTTTGTCGACGCTCGTTCTGGGCTGTGCAGCACCCAAGTTCATACAGGCCGGGCAGGAGGACGATGTGTCCGTGAGTTATCGCTGGAACCACAGGGCCGGCAAGCCGAGCGAGCTGTTGTTGAAGATCGTGAACGCAAGTTCGTCCCCGCAGCGGATGCATTTGGGGCTGGACCTCTATTATCAGGCCTTTACCGTGGAGCAGTTCACGGCGGATACCTGCATTCCCGCAGGGCGGACATTCAACGGCAAACTGAACGGCATCTACTTCGTTCCGCAGAAACTCACGCCTGAACAGGCTGCCAGCCCCGATACCAAAGTGGAATTGACCGGATACAGCGTGGAACGATCCGTATCATGCCCCTGATCGACCCAATCAGCTCACGACTTTGATCAAGAAGCGCATATCAGAACGGTGGACGATCATCGGTGTTGCCATACTGATGGTGTTGGCCTTGGGCCTATTGGCGCGAGGTCTGTCGCACAACACCGAACGCGGCGAGCAATTGAGCAAGCTGGCGTTGGACCGCTCTTTGGACGGCCAGCGCTGGCAATTGGAACTGCTCACGAACACGTTCGCCTGGAACCTGAATGAAGAGGCGAATTACTTGCAGGAAAACGATACGATCAGCGACACGGAATTGATCAAGCGCTGGTTGCCCGTGATGCGCAGCCGGTTCGCGATCCGGGCCATCGGGGTCGCCAACGATCGGGGTGATGAGCAAATCCTCCAGCTTGTGGACAGCACGTGGCGCTTCACATCGACCGTGCGTGCCAGTGTTCCTGCACGCACCTTCCGTTCGGAATGGCCGGTCAGGCTCGCCGGAATACCGATGCCGGTCGCCGCTGAAGCTGACAATGATCCCCGGGAGGACATCTGGTTCAGCCATGCACTGGAGAATGGACGGGACCAGCCTGTATGGTCGGAGGGGAAAGGCGCGCATGGTTCGGAAGTCCTCCATATTTCCCTCTTGGTCCGGGGCGGGTCGGACGATTCGGCATATAGGGTGGTCCACTTCGACGTCGATGCCGATGCGATGTTCTCCCGGTTGTCGCAGTGGACCCCTGAAGTTTCCACGATCGAGCTGAATTCCAAAGGCCGTTTACTGACAAATGCGGATGACACATCCTCCATCGGACGGTTGTGGGGCAGGACCCTGCTGGTCTGGAGCGAGGACCGACCGATCACGGACTTCCATGGATCGATCGGAGAAGAACCGTGGATCGGGCGTATTGTTCCCTTGGATCTGAACGGTGCCAAGATCTACACCGGGGTGATGATCGGGGGGCACGAGATCCAAGAATGGAACCGGGAAGCGCGCATCGCCCTGTGGTCGGTGTTCGTGCTGCTTGTGCTCTTGGCCGCGCTGTTGACGATGGTCTTTCTCCTGAACCGGGGCTCGGAACGGCGCGTACAGCGCCAGGAACGGCGATCGAGCGTGCAAGCCCGGCATTTGGCGAAGGCCATTGACGAGCGCGAAGTGCTGGACCGCGAGGTCCATCACCGGGTGAAGAATAACCTGCAAGTGGTCAGCAGCTTGCTGAACCTTCAGGCCCAACGCGTTCCCGACAGCGAGGCACAGAGCGAGTTCATGCGCGGCAAACGACGCATCGATTCAATGGCCTTGGTCCACCATAAGCTCTACCGACAGACCGATCTTTCCGCCGTGGACCTCGGCGTGTTCCTCGACGATCTGGCCAAGGCCATCGCCGCCATGTTCGACCCCGACAGCCGCTCGGTGAGCTTTAACGTGGACGCCGCCGGTATCCACTGTGACGCGGACACCGCCATCCAACTCGGCATGGTCTTCTGCGAACTGCTCGCCAACTGCCACCAGCATGCCTTCCCCTATGCCACCGGCGGCCATATCGAGATCACAGTGCGGGATCCCGGTGATGGTACGTTCATCCTTGGTGTGAAGGACAATGGCAAAGGCTTCAGTCCAGAGGACATCAAGGAAACGCAATTGGGACTGGAAGTGGTGGAAGCTCTCACCGACCAGCTCGACGGCACCATGCGCGTGACCCACGACGGCGGCACTTTTGTGGAAGTGACCTTCCGCAGTGACCGGTATGCCAAATGAGCGACGCGAAAGGCAATTAAGGCCTGTTAGCGGACCCACTCCAGCTCCACTCTGCGCTCCGACGGGTCCGATCCCGAGCTTTGGCTGGAGCCGTAATAATTCATCAGGACCCGGCTGCCGTCAATGCCCTGCCCGAGCAGATAGGACCGCACCGCTTTGGCGCGCCGCTCGCTCAGGGCCAAGTTCGATCCCGGATCTCCGGTTTTGTCCGCATATCCGGTCACCAGCACCCGCCCGTTCGGCGCTTGCCTCATGGAGAGGGCAACTTCAGCGAGCAATGCCCTTTCATTCGGCTCCAGGTCCGATGATCCTTTGCTGAAACGCACGGTCACATTGCGCCCGGTGAGCGCGCTCAATGTGGCCACTGGATTGTCCGTTGTGCCCGGTGCGGCACGGTCCGTCTTCAGCTCGTCCACCTGTAGGCCGATGTCGTCCAAACGCCCCTCCATGTCATCCATCCGGTCGCGCAACGCCCAAAGCTCCTTGCGTTGATCGCTCTGGTCGATCCTGCGGTTGATGGCGTCCAGCTCCGCCTTCAACCAACGGTCCCGCTTGCGCAGCTTGGGTGCCGGTGGCAGCTCTTCCGCTTCCTTGGCCTTCATCGCGATGTCCGAAAGCATCGCATCGGTCAACTTCACGTCCGGAGACGCCTTGCCGCTGTCCATTTTCAGGTCCAGGGCGCAGAGGTAGTTTTCCTCATCGAAGACGGTGCTGCAGACGGTGGGCACGGGTTCGCTTTTGCCGGGATCCCGCTGGGCCGCTCCCTGCGGAGGAAGCACGTCCACGGTCGACAGTTGGATAAGGTCATTGTGAAGCTGCCGCTCCAACTCCTGACGTTGTGCCCTTACGTAGTAGTAGATCGCGAGGTATTTCTCTTGGTCGTCGCCCCCGTCAATGCCGAAGGTCGCCTGGCTCCAATCGATCCGGGATACACGGCCCAGCTGCTCCTTAGTGGCAGCGGACAAGGGTATGGCCGGCGCCCCGAAACGCGCCGCCGCCGTGCCGATCATCCTATCAATACCGGAAGCCAAGCGCGGTACGGGGATATCGACCTGCACACCATCGCGGGTGAAGTGGACCCGCTGGTCAAGGTATTGTTCCACGCCGGCGATGATCAGCTCGTCCAATGAAGTCCTGCTGTCCCCGTGTTGACCGGCCGGTTCCTTGAACTTGAACGCAGGTGCTTGGCCGTCCATTCCGGTCCAATCCGCCCGGAACACGGCCGCACCGGACCCCGGATCTCCCACGAACCCCGTCACGGCGATGGAATCAACGGTCCCTTGGGCGACCAACGACAGCGGTGTTTGCGCGGACAGGAAGCCGAACGTCCACGGGAAAAAGAAGAAGAGGATCCCCCGGAAAGGAATGTGCAGTGGCATTGGCGGAGCTAACTTAGAACACTGCACAACGCGGCGCCAGTCCACCGGCATGAAAGCTCTAACAATCCGCTCCAACACCTTTCGGTCCGGGCCCTTTGACAAAGAGTATCCTGAGCTTACGTTCGCCGGTCAGGATGATCAATGTGTGCTGATGGCCTCCGGCACCACCCGTCCATCTGCGGCATTGGGCAGGGCCATGCCCAGAATGGTGGAAACCGTGGGTGCGATGTCCGTGATCGAGGTGCGCCGCATGACCTCCCCTTTCACCACATGCTTACCGAAGAAAACGACCGGCACCTGGGTGTCGTAGTTCCACGCCGTCCCGTGCTCGGTGCCAACACCGCCATTGCTGTATTCCGCCTCAAAATAGCCGGGGTGCAGGGAGAAGAGCACATCCCCGCAACGTTGCGGCATGTAGCCCCGGGCCATGGCCTGCGCGATGCCCCGAAGCTGGCCCATGTCCTGCAAGCGCTCGCCGGAAACAGCACAGGCGACCGCCGGGTGCATGCTCAACGCATGGGCCACCGCTTCAGCGGTTTCCTTCGGGGCATCCGCTTTCAGGTAGACCTGCCCCTGCCGGACGGTGTCGATCGTGCCCGCAAAACCATGCGCACCGAGCCAGATCTGTAGTTCCGCCATCGGGGTGTAGCCCGCACTGCCCTTGAGGTCGCGCAGGTAGGCGGGCACATCGGCACCACCATGATCGCCGGTGAGAAAGACCGTGTACTCGCCCGTTCCCACATGCTCGTCCAAGTAACTCAGCAAGCGTGCGAGGTCCGCGTCCAAGCGTACATAGATGTCCTCTCCCTCGATGGAGCGCTGCCCCATCATGTGGTCGAGCTCGTCCGGGCTGCTGTAGCTCAGTGCCAGCAAGTCGGGCACCACATCCATGCCCAATGAATCCCCGGCGATGGCGGCGATGGCCATGTCCGTGGTGAGCGTGTTGCCCCAGGGCGTGTATATGAGCAGCCGTAGATCGGCCCCCGCTTTCCGCAAGGCGGCCAAGTCCAGCGGCAGCGTGGGACGGAGGTCCTTGCCCAAGGCCTCCTCGTAGGGATTGTCGTCCGGCAAGGGCGTATGGTAGCGGTCGCGCGGCAGTGAGAGTTCCCAGGTCCGGTCCAGGTACTTCGCAGCAAGGCCTTTTTGGTTGAAGGCGTCCAACCACGCGGGGAGTTTCTTCATGTACCAAGAGCTGCTTACGAACTTGCCTTCTTCACCTCCCACGTACCAATAGGAGGCATCGCCCGTGCGGCCGATGGGCATGATCGCGGAGCGGTCCTTCAAGGCGATGCCCACGGTGCGCGACCGGCGGTCCGTGCGCAGCTCAAGCTCATCCGCCAAGGTGCTGGCCAAGAGTTGATAGGGCGATCGTTGGGCGCTAAGATCGGCCGTGCCTACCGGATCCACGGTGGTGTCCTTGGCGCAATACCAGCTGCGGCGGAGACCCCGGACGTAGGGATAGTTGGACACGATGCCGTGGTGAGCGGGCGTGGTGCCGGTGTAGATGCTCGTGTGGCCCGGGGCCGTGAAGGTGGGCACATAGTCGTAATGCGCATCGCGCTGGAATGAACCTTCACGCACCAACCTCTTGAAGCCGCCGTCGCTGAAGTTGTCCCAATAGCGGTAGATGTTGTCCACGCGCATCTGGTCCACCACGATGACCACCACCAGCTTCGGAGGATCGGTCCATTGGGGATCTTGTGCTTGAGCGGCTACGAAAAGGAGCGCACAAGCTCCGGTCAGGGCATGTCTCATACGCTGCGGGCCATGATGAAGAAGATCGCCAAGCAGGCCACCACGTTCACGGCGATGTTGGCCAGTGCCATGCCCGGAAGGCCTTCCCGGATCAATAGGAAATTCTCGTAGCTGAACGTACTGAAGGTGCTGAACCCGCCGCAGATCCCCACGGTGATGAATGCGGAAAGAGCCGGGCGCTGCTGGAAATGCGCCGGAACGCGAAGCAGCACCCAAGCGAGGATCATAACGGACAGAACGTTCGCGATCAGCGTGGCCCAAGGGAATGCGCCCCGGAGGTCCAACGCCAAAAGCAGGCGTGTAATGCCAAAACGCAGCAAACTGCCAATGCCGCCGCCGAGGAATACCGCTGCCCAGATGTTCATCGTTCGCCGGTCCTTTGGTGAATGGCACGGAAAAGAGAGTAGGCCAGGCCGCCGATAAGCGAGCCATAGAGCGCCCCCACGATGACGTCGCCGGGATAATGCGCCCCAAGGTACACGCGGCTGTACGCGATCAGGCCCGCCCAAAGCAACAGCAGCGGCAAGGTCCACCAGGGATCGCGGCGCAGCATACCGGCCATGAACGTGGCCAGCGCGAAGTGATTGGCAGCGTGGGAAGAGATGAAACCGTACTGTCCCCCGCAGTAGCCGTCCACCAAGTGGACCAGACCTTGCAGGTCCGGGGCATGGCAGGGGCGCAAGCGCTGTACGGTGTCTTTGAAGAACACTACGGAACCGGTGTCACTGCAGAAGATCATCAAGGCTGCCACAGGCAAGGACCACCACAGTCCGCGCCAGCCCCAGCGCAGCTTGACCAAAACCAGGAAAAGCACATAGACCGGTATCCAGACCCGCGGATCGCTCAAGAGCACCATACAGGGATCGGCCGCAGCACTATGTGCGCCGTTCACGGCCAGAAATCCTGCACGGTCGGCGGAAAGTATCGTATCCGTCCAACTCATTAAAAGCGGCTTGGCGGAGGCTCCGGCTCCACCGTGCTATGGATCTTCGACCAGATCATGTCCTTCAAACTGTCCAGCCCTTGGTTGGCCACGGAACTGATGAAGACGTGCTCAACATTCTTGGGCAGCTCCTTACGCAGGGCCGCGATCAGCTCCTCGTCCAAGAGGTCGCTCTTGGTCACCGCAAGCAGGCGTTCCTTGTCCAGCAGTTCCGGCGAGTATTGCGCCAGTTCGTTCAGCAACACCTTGTATTCCGCCGCGATGTCAGGGCTGTCCGCGGCCACCATGAAGAGGAGCGCACTATTCCGCTCGATGTGGCGCAGGAAGCGCAGGCCGATGCCCTTGCCCTCGTGCGCACCCTCGATGATGCCCGGGATGTCCGCCATCACGAAGCTTTTGTTGTCCCGGTAAGCAACGATGCCGAGGTTGGGCACCAGCGTGGTGAACGGGTAGTCGGCGATCTTCGGCCGGGCCGCGCTCACCACGGAAAGCAAGGTGCTCTTTCCCGCGTTCGGGAAGCCCACGAGGCCCACGTCCGCCAAAACTTTCAGCTCCAACACGAACCATTGCTCCAGCCCCGGCTCCCCGGGTTGCGCAAAGCGTGGGGTCTGGAAAGTGGAGCTATGGAAGTTCTGGTTGCCTAATCCGCCGCGGCCGCCTTGAAGGAGGATCACCTCCTGGCCCGGCTCGGTGATCTCGCAGAAGACCTCACCTGTTTCCGGGTCCTTCGCCACGGTGCCCAACGGCACTTCGATGATGCGGTCCTCCCCCATCTTGCCGCTGCTCTGGCTTGCGCCGCCGCTCTCACCGTCCTTGGCGATCACGTGCTTGGTGTAGCGCAGATGCAACAACGTCCACAATTGGGGATCGGCGCGCAGGATGATGTGGCCGCCGCGACCACCGTCACCACCATCAGGGCCGCCCCTGGGGATGTACTTCTCGCGCCGCATGTGGCGGCTGCCCGCGCCACCCTTGCCGGAGCGGCATTCGATCTTGATCTGGTCGATGAAGTTCGCTGAGGACATGCCGCAAAGGTGGTGAATGGCTGGGAGGAATGGTTTTCCGTAGGTGGGTCCCGCCTGAACAAGGATGGCACAGATCACGGACGTATTGCCCGAAAAAGGGCTGCCTGCTAAAAGCGTCGGCAGCCGAACAACGAACAACCGACAACCGACAACTAAAGGTCACTTGTCAATGGAAGCCGTGAGCCGCGCGGTGATGTCAGCGATCCCGCCCATCCCATCGATCCGCCGCAGCTTGCCCTGCTCCTCGTAGTATGCCTTCAAGGGCGCGGTCTTGTTCTCGTATTCGCGGATCCGCTTGCGCACCACCTCCTCGCTCTTATCGTCCGGGCGACCGCTGGTGGCACCGCGGCCAAGCAGGCGCTTCACCAATTCCTCCTCCTCCACTTCCAAGGCCAACATCAGGGAGATGTCGCTGCCGATCTTCTCCAGCGTTCCGTCCAACGCCTCGGCCTGCGCTCGCGTGCGCGGGAAGCCGTCGAAGATGAAGCCTTTGGAATCCGGGCTTTCCTCCAGCAGGTTGCGGATCATGCCCACCACCACGTGGTCCGGCACCAATTCGCCGGCGCTCATCAGCTCCTGGGCCTGTAAGCCAAGCGGTGTTTCCGCCTTGATCTCAGCGCGCAGCAGGTCGCCCGTGCTCAGGTGGTCGAGACCATAGCGCTCCATCAGGAATTTGCTCTGCGTGCCTTTGCCCGCTCCCGGAGGGCCGAAAAGCACAATGTTCATTTTGTCCATTGGTGAACGCCGATTCCGACGCTGGAATTTCAGTTGTTTACGATCCGATAAATACCCGGCAGATTCCTTCCAAAGCCATCGTGGTCCAGGCCGGAACCCACCACGAAGACGTTGGGGATCTCCATGGCCACGAAATTGATCGGGATGTCTTTTTTGTACACATCGGGCTTCAGCAAGAGGCTGGCGATGGCGATGCTCGCGGGGTTCTTTTCCCGCAAGGCCTCCACGATGTGCGCGATGGTGTTGCCGGTGTCCACGATGTCCTCCACCACCACCACGTGGCGGTCCGCGATGCGCTCGTTAAGCCCGATCAATTGGCTCACGGTGCCGGAACTGACCGTGCCGTGGTAGCTCGCCACTTTCACGAAGGTGATCTCGCAGGTGATGGGCAGCCGCTTCAAAAGCTCCGAGGCGAAGAAGTAGCCGCCGTTGAGCACGCCCACGAACAGCGGCACTTTGTCCGCGTATTCAGCTGCGACCTTTTTGGCCACGGCATCCATGGCCGCGCTCAGGTCCGTAGCACTGATGAACGGCTCGAACTGTTTGTCGTGAAGGGTGACCTTTTCCATGGGCAGGGGCCGAAGGTAGCGATCGTGAGCGGTGGCTCACCCCGATCGCCATTGAAGGCGGTATTCGATCCGACCATGCTTCCACTTCCAGCTCCCGATATGATCGAACGCAGCGCTATCGGCATGCCGCATTCTCTTGTTTCGGCATGTTCAATTCGTTACCAATGCTCCGGATACCTACTTTCGGACCGATGCGCACGACGACCTTCCTTTTGGCAGTGACCTTGGTCCCTGCTACAGTGCTCGCCGGGGGCGAGCAATTTCCCGTGGGTGCCCGCTTCGCCGGGATGGGCCATGCGGGCATCACTTTGGTGGACCTCTGGAGCGTGAGCAGCAACCAGGCAGGCCTTGCGGGGTTGGAGCGTCCGGTGGCCGGGGCCTACTACCAGCAACACTGGCTCTCCCCGGACCTTGCCATGCAAGGGCTGGCCTTCGCGCTGCCCGTGGGCAAGGGCACCTTCGCGGTCAGCGCCAATTCCTTCGGCAACACGCTCTATGCCCAGCGCACCTTCGGGCTGGCCTATGCCATGAAGCTGAACGACGGGCTGCGCGTGGGCGTGCAGCTGGACTACCTCAACATCAGGCTGGGCGACGACTACGGAAGCACCAGCGCCATCACCGCTGAACTGGGTGTGCAGGCGAAGCTCACCGAGCATTTGTGGATCGGCGCGCACCTGTACAACCCCAACCGCGCCAAGCTGGGCGGGCCATACGAAGAGAAAGCGCCCACGGTGGTCCGCGCGGGGCTCGGCTACACCTTCAGTGAACAGGTGACGCTTACGGGCGAAGTTTCCAAGGACATCGACCGCCCGGAGGAATACCACGCCGGCATTGAGTACCGGCCCATTTCGGCGCTGTTCCTGCGCACGGGCATCAGCACCGGCCCCACGAAGGCACACTTCGGGGTGGGCGTGCGCGTGAAACAACTGGACGTTGACGTGGCGGCAGTAATGCGATCGCAGCTGGGCCTCACCCCGATGGTGAACCTGAATTACCGTTTCAAATGATGCGGTATCTCTTGCTGTGCATGGCGCTTCTTTTCGGGGCGATGGCCCTGCGTGCGCAGGACGACATTTCCCCGGAGCTGCGCGACCTGATCGAACAGCGCATCGCCACCATCGCGGAACAGCTTGGCGACGAGAGTGACGTGGACCTCTCCTCACTGGCCGACCAGCTCACCGAACGCCTCAGCGACCCGATCAACCTCAACCGCACCGATGCGGAGGAGCTGGGTTCCCTGCACCTGCTCACCGACATCCAGATCAACGCCATCCTCGCGCACATCATACACTTCGGAAAGTACATCAGCATCTATGAGCTACAGACGGTGGACGGCTTGGACAACGCCACGTTGGAGATCATGAGGCCCTTCGTTACCGTCAGCGGCGAAGGCAGCTCGCGTACCTCACTGAAGGAGATGCTGGCCAATGGCAAGAGCGAGTTCCTGTTCCGCACGCAGATCAACATCGAACAGCGCAAGGGCTTTCTCGGTGGTGGCGACCCCTTCAACAGTCCGTACAGGGACCCCGACGGCGACCCGTTGCCGGATGTGGACGACCCGCACGTGCTGGATTCGCTGCGCGCGAACAACAAGGTCTACTTAGGCAGCCCGTGGAAGGCCTATGCGCGCTACCGGTTCAAGTACAGGCGCAACCTGGACTTCGGCATCACCGCCGAGAAGGACGAGGGCGAGGAATTTTTCAAAGGCAGCCAAAAACAGGGCTTCGATTTCTATTCGGCGCACCTCTTCCTGCGGAACATCGGCCCGATAAAGGCAGTGGCGATCGGCGACTACCAAGCGCAGTTCGGCCAGGGCCTCGTGTTCTCCAGCGGACTCTCCTTCGCGCGGAAGTCGGCCTATACGATGAACATCAGCAAGAACGCGCCGGGGCTTTCACCTTACGCCAGCGTGAACGAGAACCAGTTCCTGCGCGGCGCGGGCGCCACAATGGGCTTCGGCAAGCACCTCGAGGGCACCGCGTTCATCAGCAAGAAGAAGTACGACGCCAACGTGCAGACCTCTACTGACACGAGCAGCACGGGGTTCAGCGACGAACAGAGCACCTTCAGTTCCTTCCTGGAAGACGGCTACCACCGCACCAATACCGAACTGGGGAAAAAGAACGCGTTGGAGGAGTTCATCTACGGAGGGCACCTCGAATATAAGCGGACCGGATGGAGCCTTGGCGCCACGGCCGCGCAAGTGAACTTCGACAACACACTGGTGAAGTCAAGTACCCAGCCCTACAACCAATACGAGTTCCAAGGGAACAGCAACACCACCTACGGCTTTGACTGGAACGCCGTGTCCCGCAACGTTACTTGGTTCGGCGAGGGTGCGCGCAGCTCGAACGGGGGCATGGCGGGCGTCACCGGCCTGCTGGTGGCACTGGACAAGCGGCTTTCCTTGGCCATGTTGTACCGCGACCTGCAACGCGATTTCCAAGGGTTGTACAGCAGCGCCTTCGCGGAAAGCTCCAACCCGTGGAACGAACGCGGCCTCTATGCCGAGCATCGAGCTGAAGCCCAGCCGGAAGTGGGTTTTCAATGCCTATTACGACCAGTTCACCTTCCCGTGGCTCCGCTACCAGACCAACGGCCTCAGCAGCGGATACGAGGCCTTGGGCCAATTGACGTGGACGCCCAGCAAGGCCGTACAGGTCTACGTGAAGGCCCGCACCCAGATGAAACCGCGCAATACCACGGAAAGCGTCAGCGGCATACTCCCATTAGTGGACACCAAACAGAACAACTACCGCTTCAACGCCAGCTATCGCGTAAGCCCGGGCGTCACCTTGCGCACGCGCATCGAAAGCGTGGACTATCAGCGCGGATCAAACCCTGTGGACCACGGCTTCCTGATCTATCAGGACATCATCCACCGCCCCAAGAAGGGCCGGGTCGAGTTCACCGGAAGGATCGCCTTGTTCTCCACGGACAGTTATGACTCCAGGATCTATGCCTTCGAGTCCGACATCCCCGGCGTGTTCAGCCTGCCGCCGATCTACGGGCGCGGCATGCGCTGGTACACGATGCTGCGCTGGTCCGTGGCCCGGAACATCGACGTGTGGGCCCGCTATGGCATCACCATGTTCACGGACCGCGATCGGATCAGCTCCGGACTGCAGGAGATCTCGGGAAGCAATAAGAGCGACCTGAAAATGGAGCTCCGCGTGAAGTTCTAGCCTTCCAACACCTACCGGATCACAGTGTCAACGGCATGGCCTGCTGCTCCGGCACGGGCTGGATGCTCTCCGGACTATTGTAGTGTCGGTACGCGTACACCGCAATGATCGCCCCCACGATCAGCAATACACCGATGATGAAGAACATGGGCATTCCTTCCTGATGATGGGGAAATAGCTGCACGCCATGGCGGACTACAGGGGCCTGCACCGAGTGCGAGCATCCCAAGATCATGTCCGGTGATGCGGCACTGGCCGGACCCATGCCCATGCAGGCGCACATGGGGCGTTCCTATCTCTCTGGGATCACATCGTCCTTTCGGGTGAACTCACGAACGGGGTCCTTTCGTTCCCCCATGGCACCCACTTCGCTATTCCGATCGACAAGAGGCACCACAGCGTGTGATGCAAGAAGCGACCAGTCCGAAATGGAAGAACAGAACACCGGCCGAACCTCATTGGAGCGACGCGACCCTGAACTTGAACAGGAATTGCTCCAGCGTTTTCTCGAACGATCGCGTCCCGTGCCGTCGCGCCCCCCATGCTCACGTACCTCCACCATCATCATCCGCAAGGAATTGATCCCCTTCTATTATGCCATCTACGACCATGACCTGTACCGCTTCATCGAACTGCAGTACCGTCATGGCAAAGACAGCCCGCTATTTTCCATCCGGATACCCGATAGCATGCAGCCGCCGGTGACCAGCGGACCTGGTGACTTACTGAAGAAATAGAACGAAGCAGACCGCGCCCTTAAATCGCACCATCGGTACGAACGTGCCATGAAGCCAAGGAGTCCTTGGCCGCCGACCGTCCGATTCGGGTCCGGCCCATGGTGAACAAGCTTGCAACTTCGTTTCCGGCCCTCGACCGGCGGTATTCATACGCTGCGTGCACCCCTCTGGTGTGTCTAAGATCCGGCCATGTACGTTTGCATGTGATATTGCACCATGAAATTGCTTAAAGCACTTCTGCCTGTCCTTCTGCTCCAACCTGTTCCGGCTTTCGCATGGGGAGCCACCGGCCACCGCGTGGTGGGCGCCATCGCGGAGGACCACCTTTCACGGAAGGCCCGCAAGGCGGTACACCGGATCTTGGGCGAGGGATCCATGGCGACCGCCGCCACCTGGATGGACGAGGTGCGCAGCGACCACGCGTACGACCATATGCGCGATTGGCACTGGGTGACCATACCCGACGGAAGCACCTACGCCGCTGCAGAGAAAAACCCGGACGGAGATGCCATCGAGGCGATCGAGCGCATGGTGGCCAAGCTGAAGAGTGATACGCTATCCCCCGCCCGTCAATTGTTCTGCCTGAAGGTGTTGATCCATCTTGTTGGCGATCTCCACCAGCCGCTGCACGTGGGCCGTGGGGATGACAAGGGCGGCAACACCGTGCAAGTGCAATGGTTCAGCAAGGGAAGCAACTTGCACCGCGTGTGGGACAGCGGAATGATCGATACGAACGACCTGAGCTACACGGAACTCGCCTGCAGCATCGACCACGTGAGCAAGGAGCAATTGCGGGATTGGTCGCGCGGCACCGCTGTGGACTGGGCACAGGAGAATCTGGCCTATCGGCCGCAGATCTATGACCTTCAGGCCGGGGACAAGCTCGGCTATGAGTATCAATACCTGAACTGGCCGTTGGTGCAGCAGCAATTGCTGAAGGGCGGGGTCCGATTGGCATGCTTGCTGAACGCGATCTTCGGATAGCAGCTTAAGCCACCGGCCGGTCCTTGGCATACCGGTGGACCGATCGGGTCAAGCGCTCCACATTGAAAGGCTTGATCAAGTAGCTGTCCGCACCGCAGCGGAGAACGGTTTCCCGCAGCTTGTCAATGGGATGTCTGGAAAGAAGGATCACCGGGACTGGTGACGGGTCCGTCCCGCCCTTGATCTTCCCGCATATTTCCTCCCCGACCTCCACGTCCAAGAGGATCACCGATGGATGTAGATCGCGGACCTGGGCAAGGCTCGGGGCATGATCAAATGCCTCTACTTGAAAACCACGGAGCCTCAATGCGTGCGACATCAGCCAAAGGAGGTCCTTGTCGTCATCCACCAGTATCAACGAGACTGTATTCTTTGGCCGATCCATGTGTTCCATCGCAACGGAAAAGACAAAGCACGGGCCATGCCGCTATGAACGGCACGTGCGTCCACAATGACCCCATGGACCGGGAAGGCGGCAGGATCATCCCCGCTCCACGGGGAAACTACTCCCCGCTAACGGCGCTGTCCACGGCCGTGCTGTCCGCCAAGGTGGACTTCACGCTGTCCATCGGCGGGGCCAGGTTCTCCTCGGATCGGAGCTCATAGCCTTCGGCGCTGGTACCGTCCGAAGTGCTGCCCGCGCCGTTCTCATTGGTGCAGCCGATGGCGCCAAGGCCCGCCAGCACAAGTGCGGCAATGGCAACAGGGTATTTGATGGATCGCATGTGTACGGGGTTTATGGTCCCAAAGGAAACACATCCCATGGTTCCTCCTTGTCATCCGTGAACACAACTCCCGATCCTTGGTGCCCAGCTCCTTACCTTGGTCGGATAAAACACCCACCACATGAAACTGCTGATGACCCTCGCCCTGTCCGTCCTGTTGCTGGGAAATGCGTTCGCGCAAAGCACAAAAGGGCAATCCCCCACCCCCGCCGAGCGAGCAGCACATGCTACGGAGCGCATGACGAAGCAGCTCGAACTGAACGCTCAGCAGGTGGATCAGGTGAATGCGATGTACGTGAAGTATGCGGAGCAATTGGACGACCGGCAGGCCGGGGAAGCCACTGGCAACAGGGGCCATGAGAAAGAAAAACTGACCGCAAGGATGGACGCCGACCTGAAAGCGATCCTCACCCCGGAGCAATACGGAAAGTGGATGGAGTTGCAGAAGGGCCATGAAAAGCGCACGGAGGACGGCAGGGAGATACAAGAAGTGGAATCGACGGATTGACCGGCGATCGGTCTATAAAACAGGACGGCCCGGTGATCCCGGGCCGTCTTGTTTTTCAAAGAGCATGCTCAGTCCTTTCCGGTGGAATTCGTGCTGTCCAAGCGGAACTCCATGGGCATGATGAACCTCGTAGCCACCGCTTGGCCATCCTTGCTGCCCGGTGACCAATCCGGCATGGCACGCATTGCGCGCAAAGCCTCCTCGTTCAGATCCTCGCGCATGCCTCTTTTGATCTCAACATCCTTCACCTTGCCATCGTGGTCCACCGTGAACTGTACATAGACCTTCCCCTGCACCTTTTCATCCCGCGCCTGCTCCGGATAGTGGACGGACTTCTGCATAAAGGTGTGCATGGCCTCCATACCTCCCGGAAATTCCGGCGGCACATCCACTTCGGACAGGTCCATGATCGGTGGCACCGGTGGCGGTGGCGGAGGCGATGATGGCGACGCATCCTGCTGAATGCAGGAAACCGCAAGTAACGATGCCACTACCACCGGGATGCCGAGGGCATACCGGAGTGCGGAAAATCGGGGACCTTTTTTGTTCAACATGGCTATGCGTGTTCTAAGGTTGGACGATCGGGCGCTATGCGAAGGACATACGCGGTTCATTCGGCCACGAAATTGATGGGCACCACGTATCGCGTGGCGACAGGCTTGCCGTTCATCCTTGCGGGTGTCCATGATGGCATGGCGCGTACGGCCCGCACAGCTTCAGCATCCAAAGCTGGATCGGCACCGCGTAGGACCTTCACTTGATCAACTTTCCCGTCCTTGCCGATGACGAATTGCACAATGACCTTTCCTGACAGTTTTTGCTCCGCTTCATCCTTCGGAAAGGTGATCGAATTTCTCAGATAACTGTACATGGCCGTATCACTGCCGGGGTATTGCGGCCGCACCTCGGCCGTGGACGCATCCATGATGGTGTCCACCGGTTCTTGGGTCCTGCCATCGAACACCCGCTGTGCCGCATCGGACGCACCGCCCAAAGCGCCCACGCTGGATTGCCCAAATGCCATACTTCCCTGTATTACCATCAACATGGCGAAGATCGATCCTTTCATCCGCATGCCCGAAGTTAATGTCTTGACCGTTTTCAGGGTGGAAAACCTCCCCCGATTACATTTGGCGGAACCCATATCCAACTCCATGAGCAACGTCTATTATCCTGATTACCTCCAACTGGAGAAGATCCTCGGCGCACAAGAGCTTGAGAGCGACAAGGCCGGCACGCACGCCCACGATGAGATGCTCTTCATCATCATCCATCAGGCGTATGAGCTGTGGTTCAAGCAAGTGCTGTACGAGGTGGGCAGCGTGATGGAGATCTTCAAGCATAACAAAGTGGATGACAACGGCGGCGAGCTGAACATCGCCGTACACCGCTTACAGCGCGTGAAGACGATCCTCGACGTGCTGGTGCATCAGTGGGAGATCATCGAAACGATGACGCCGCTGGACTTCCTGGACTTCCGCGACCAGCTGCGGCCCGCCAGCGGATTCCAAAGCATGCAGTTCAAGATCTTGGAGGCCCGCTTGGGCCTGCGCATGGAGGCACGCTTCGGCAAGCAGTATTACACCAGCCAACTGCGGCCGGACCACAAGGCGCAGATCGAAGCGTTGGAGACGGAGCCCACTTTGCTGGAGCTGGTGAACAAATGGCTGGAGCGCATGCCTTTCCTGCAGGAACGCTTCTGGCCCGGCGAACCGGACTTCTTCGGCCGCTTGGAAAAACTGTACGTGGGCAGCCTCGTGAAAGGCGAGGAGGGCAACGCGGAACTGTGGAAAAAGATCTTCGTGAACGGTTCGCCGGAACGGCACTTCTCCCCCGCAGCAGCACGCAGCGCGCTCTTCATCATGCTCTATCGCGACGAGCCGATCTTCCAGCAGGCATTCCGCTTCTTGGATTCGCTGCTGGACATCGACACGGTGATGGCCTCGTGGCGCGCGCGGCACATCAGCATGGTTCACCGCATGATCGGCCTGCGCGTGGGCACCGGCGGCAGCACCGGCCAATCCTACCTGAAAGGCGCGATGGACAGCCACCACGTTTTCTCGGAGGTCGCGGACCTCAGTAGCTTCCTCTTCGAGCGCCGGAAGTTGCCGCCATTGCCTGAAGCCTTGAAGAAGGCGGTGCAGTTCGCGGGTTGAGGCTCATACCTCGAAGCGCTGGCCCAGTTCCGGGATCTGGATGTCCCGGAAACCGTGTTCCGCATAGCGATCCCGCAGGCCTTCCAGCGCGTGGTCCGAGCCATGGACCAGGAAGACGTGCTTCACCAAGGTCGGCTCTTGGCAGGCGATCCAGCGCAGCAGTTCGTTGCGATCGCCATGTGCGCTATAGCTGTCCATAGAGAGTATGGCAGCGCGGACCGGCACTACCTCACCGTACAACTTCACCGTTTCCGGTCGCTGTAAAAGGCGCTCCCCGAAGGTACCCGGTGCGCAGAAGCCGACGATGAGCACTGCGTTGTTCGCATCAGGCAGGCCATGCAGCAAATGGTGCCGAATGCGGCCTGCGTCCATCATGCCGCTCGCCGCGATGGTGATGCTCGGTCCTTTCCGCGTATTGAGCTCCTTGCTGCGCCAGGCCTCACGTATGAATTCCACGCCCTGAAAGCCGAACAGGTCGGGGTCTGTCTCCAGCTCTTTGCGGATGTCCGCTTGCAGCAGGTCTGAGTGTTTGCGGTAGATCCCGGTGGCGTTGATGGAGAGCGGGCTGTCCACGAAGACGGGCACGCGGGGCAGCTTCCCTTCGTTGAACAGGTGGTTCAGCGCGTAGAGGATCTCCTGGGTGCGCCCCACGCTGAAGGCCGGGATGATCAAACGGCCGTGTTGCTCCACGCACACGCGTTGCACATGGCCCAACAGCTCCTTCCACGTGGCCCCGGCCTCCGGGTGATCGCGGTCGCCGTACGTGCTTTCGCAAATGATGACGTCCGCCTGTGGAAAGGGCTTGGGATCCGGCAGGAGGCGGTCCACATAGCGCCCCACGTCCCCACTGAAGGTGATCCGGCGCACACCTTCCCTACCGGCCACGGTGAGATGTACCGATGCACTACCAAGGATGTGCCCCGCATCAATGAAGGTGAGCGTGAGGCCGGGCAGGATCTCGGTGGGCGTGTCGTACTGCACCGTGCTGAACAACGTCATCGCCGCATCAACGTCCGCGGCGGTGTATAGCGGCCCGATCTCCGTCATCGCCCGGCGCTGTTTCTTGGCACGCTTGACGTCATAGCGAAAGTCGTTCTCCTGGATATAGGCACTGTCGGCGAGCAGGATCTCACAGAGGTCCAGCGTGGCGGGCGTAGCGAAAATGGGCCCGCGGAAACCCTCGGCCACCAACCGCGGGATCAGGCCGCTGTGGTCGATGTGCGCATGGGAGAGCACCAGCGCATCGATGCTTTGGGGGTCGAAGCCGAAACGCCTGTTCAGCGCATCGCTCGCAGGGCCTTCCCCTTGGAACATGCCACAATCCAACAGCACACGCTTTCCATCGGGAAGTTCGAGCAAGTGCTTGCTGCCGGTGACCATGCCTGCGGCGCCGTGGAAGGTGATGGACAGGGGCATATTGATCGGATCAAGTCGCTTTTGATCGGCATGCAAGATAGCCTCGCAAGTACTTGTCGAAAAAACGCCCTGACCTAGCTAATGAACGGTGCCGCCTTCAACTGGAAAGCCCCGGCCGTTCGATCGGCCGGGGCTTTCACCACGTATGTGCAGGTGTTCACTCCTTTTTGGCACCACGCATCTCTTTGCGCTTTTCTTGCCGCTTCTCCTTCATCTCCTCCATGTTCTTCTCACACTTGGCATACTGTTCGGGTGTCAGCACACCTTTGAGGTCGGCCATACGGGCATCGTTCAAATCGGCACCTTTGCCCTTGGTCTCGGCCATCTTGTCCTTGCGCTCAGCACGCACCGCCTCGGTCTTTTCAGCATACTTCGCGTTGATCGCTTCCACCTTGGCAGCTTGGTCCGGGTCGAGGCCCAGTTCCTTCGTCATCCGCTCCGTTTGTTGCTTGGCACGCTCTGCCGGTGGTCTTTTATCCATGTCCTGTGCACTGGCCACACCCACAGTGAAGAGGGCCATAGCCATACCGATCATCATCCGTTTCATGTTCTATCCGCCATAAAGCCGACGGGGCTGTTGGTTTGATTACGGGGAGTATGACACGGACCGTGCCAAAAGGTTTGATCGCAGTTGTACCATCCGCTGCGCGACGTAATACCGGTTCGCAATTTAGCTGCATCCGATCTGCTCGCTCTTTAAGACGCAGCTTTATTGCGAAACGGTATGAGGTATCCGACTGCCGAGAGGGACACGTCCCCAAGGGTATGGCAATGTGCGTTTCCACAAGCCGCGCCTGTGCGTAACAATGCAGGAGCTTCGCCCGCTGATCCACTTTCGATCACGTCGACCGTCATTCCCGCTCCGCGACCACGGACTTTGGGCGCAGGGCGTACACCACGCCCCCCAACGCAACGATGCCCAGACCCAAGCCGGTATAGAGCGGTTTGCTCCACAGCAAGTTCAAGCAGAACGCGGAGGCAGCCACGATGTATAGGGCCGGCAATACGGGATAGCCCCACGTGCGGTATGGACGCTCGGCTTCCGGTTCGCGATAACGAAGGCGGAACAGGCCAAGAGTGGTGACGATGTAGAAGAGCAAGGAAGCGAACATGGTGTACTCAAGCAGGTCACCATACCGTCCGCTCAGGCAAAGCGCCGATGCCCAGATGCACTGCACCCACAATGCAAAGCCCGGTACCGCGTCCTTGTTCAGTTCACCCGCCTTTTTGAAGAACAACCCGTCCTTCGCCATGGCATAGTACAGCCGACCGCCGGAAAGGATGATGCCGTTGTTGCAGCCGAAGGTGCTCACCATGATGAGCGCCGCCATGATGGCCGTGCCCGCTCCGCCGAAGATCACTCCGGCCGCAGCGGCACCCACCCGGTCAGCCGGTGCATGCTGAATCTCCGCCACAGGCAGCAATGCCAGGTATGCGTAATTCGCCAAGAGGTAGAGCACCGTTACCAGACCTGTACCGAGCAGCAAGCTCAAGGGAATGTTGCGCTGGGGCCGGTCCACCTCGCTCGCGATGAAGGTGACGTTGTTCCATGCGTCACTGCTGAAGAGCGATCCCACAAGTGCCACGCCGAAAGCCGAAAGCAGCGCCACCCCGAAAAGCGACGTGCTCGTCTCCGTGCCGTCGCCTGCCAAGGAAAGACCGGTGGCCTGCCAGCCCACACTGAAATTCTCCGCCAGCACCCCCGTGCCGGAGGCGACCCACAGCCCGAGCACGACCAGGCCCAGCAACGCGATGATCTTGGCCAAGGTGAAGCTGGTCTGCAGGATCTTTCCGTTGCGCACTCCGCGTGTATTGAACCAAGTGAGCAGCACGATGCTGGCGATGGCGAAGACCTGCGCCGCGCTTACCGACATGAAACCGAGGTCCATCAGGATATTGTCCGCGCCCAGCACCGGGAGAAAGACCGCCGTGTATTTCGCGAAGGCCACGGCCACCGCCGCGATCAGGCCGGTCTGGATCACCGTGAAGACCGTCCACCCGTACATGAAGGCGGGCAGTTTTCCGAAAGCGCGCTGGATGTAGACGTACTGCCCGCCCGCTTTGGGCATCATCGCGGCCAGTTCACCGTAACTCAGTGCGGCCAGAATGGTCATCACACCGGCCACCACCCAAGCGGTGAGCATCCAGGCCGGGGAACCGAGCTGCCGCATCATGTCGGCGCTGACGATGAAGATGCCGCTGCCGATCATGGAACCGGCAACGAGCATCACGGCATCCAACAAGGTGAGAGAGCGTTTGAATCCGGGCATGGTGGTGGTGTCGGTGTATAAGCCGCAGGGTCGCGCAGGCGCGGATGAAGAACTGGCCATTATACTGGCATCAGTTCCGCACAGCCTGCATCAATGCGGTCGGCAATGTAACCGGCGCGAACAAGTCTACGTCCCCTTCATTCCACACCTGCCCCGGAACATGTCCTGTACTGCCGGTGAATAAATTGCTTGCGCGTATGGGATCCACCTATTGTCCGGCCCGCTATATTGCCTCCGCTGCACGGACCCATCCAACACTTCCCCCACTTGAGACGCCTCCGCATCCTCCCTTTTATTGCCGGTCTTCTGTTGGGGACCTGCGCGAACGCACAAGAGCTCAGCATCAAGGGCACGGTCAGTGATGCGGGCAACGGCGAGCCCGTCATCGGAGCGGTGGTGAAGGTGAAGGACATGCCCGGCGGGGTGGTTACGGACCTTGATGGGAAGTTCACCCTCAAGGTGGAACACCGGCCCCCGTTCACCCTTTCGGTGGTCTACTTCGGCTATGCCCCGAAGGAAGTTGCCGTTATAAGCTTGGACAAGGAGGTGAACGTGAAGATGACCACGGACGCCGTGCTGCTCGGCGATGCACAGGTGGTGCGGCAGCGCATCAGCGATAAACAGAAGCAGGCGCCGTTGACCGTGGAGACCATGGACCTGCTGGCGATCAAGGAAGTGGCCGGCGGCGATTTTTACGAAGGCCTAGGCAACCTGAAGGGTGTGGACATGACCGCGGCGAGCTTCGGCTTCAAAGTGATCAACACGCGCGGCTTCAACAGCACCAGTCCGGTACGCTCGCTGCAGCTGATCGACGGGGTGGACAACCAGAGCCCGGGCCTCAACTTCTCCCTCGGAAATTTCCTCGGGGCCAGCGACCTGGACGTACTGAAGGTGGACGTGATCGCGGGCGCCAGCACGGCATACTACGGGCCGGGCGCCTTCAACGGAGTGATCAACATGACCACCAAAAGCCCTTGGAACTTCCCCGGACTGAGCGTGAGCGTGAAGGGCGGTGAGCGCAACATGCTGGAGACCGCCGTGCGTTGGGCCCAAGTGTTCAAGAACAAGGATGGCCGGGCGCGCTGGGCCTATAAGCTGAACGCGTACGGGCTTCGCGCTGACGATTGGCAGGCCGAGAACTACAGCCCGACGGAGAACAGCCCGACCGGCATTGACAACCCGGGGCGATACGATGCGGTGAACATCTATGGCGACGAGGATGTGAGCTTGAACAACAACTACAGCACCTTCTCCGGCCGGCGCAGCTATCCCGGTCTGGGCAAATTCATACGGAACGGGTATACGGAGAGCGAACTGGTGGACTACGGAACGCAGAACCTCAAGCTCGGTGGATCGCTCCACTACCGCATCAATGACAGCCTTGAGATCATCGCGGCCAGCAATTTCAGCACCGGGAACACGGTGTATCAAGGCGACAACCGCTACCGCCTGAAGGACATCAAATTTTTTCAGCACCGTTTGGAGATCATGCATGAAGGCAAGTGGTTCGTGCGTGGATATGTCACCCACGAGGATGCCGGGCAGACCTATGACATCTATACCACGGCCTTGCGTTTACAAGATGCCGCTGGCCCCACGGGAGGAGCCAATGGCTGGAACTTCGAATACAACAAGTACTGGGGCAACGTGATCACTCCGTTAGTACATGGCACACCCGGATATATCACTGCCACACAGGCGGCGGGGATGGGCTGGAACCAAGCCCAATGGATCGCGTGGCAGGACCAGTTCATCCAGGACAATATCTCGGTATTCCAAGGCTATCACGAGCAGACGCTTGAACATACCAACGCCGTCAACACCGCCTATCTGGATCCCTTCTATGCCCCCGGCACCGAGCGCTACGACCAGAAGTTCGACGAGATCACCCACAAGCGTTTCTCCGACGGAGGATCGCTCTTTTATGACAAGAGCATCCTGGCCCATGCCGTGGGGGAATACAAGTTCAAACCAGCGTTCGGAGAGGTGACCGTAGGCGGCAACTTCCGGCAATACATGCCCAATAGCGAAGGCACCATCTTCCGCGATACCGGCGACGTACACATCCGCAACAGTGAATTCGGTCTCGTGGCCGGCCTGGAGAAAAAGCTCCTAAAGGACAAGCTCACCGGCACTGTGACTTTCCGGATGGACAAGAACGAGAATTTCAAAGCGCTCTTCTCCCCCGCTCTTTCACTGGTCTACGCCAACACACCGGCGCACGTCTGGCGCGTCGGCTTCAGCAGTGCCATCCGCAACCCCACCCTGGCGGACCAATACCTCTATTACAACGTGGGCCGTGCCTTGCTACTGGGCAATATCGACGGCCAGTTCGAGGCCGGGCGCGATTCGATGTTCACCATTGACAGCTTCAACGAATACCGCGACTCCCCCGGCGGACTGCTCGAAGGCTTGGGGAAGCTGGATTATTTCAACGTGGACCGGATCCGGCCGGAACAGGTGAAGACGGTGGAGGTCGGCTACCGCGGGACCCATTGGGAGAACGTCTATATCGACATCGGCGCCTACAACAGTTGGTACAAGGATTTCATCGGTTACGTGGTCGGGCTGCATACGCAATTCGACCAGACCACCGGATTCCCCATTGGGGGATTACAGGTCTTCCGGGTGGCTGCGAACGCAACCTCACAGGTGGTGACGCGCGGGGTGAACGCTGGCTTAACGTGGTACCGCCCCAGGCTGACATACTCCTTCAACTACAGCTACAACAAGCTCATCACCGGCGAGGACGACCCCATCATCCCTGCCTTCAACACACCGCAGAACAAGTTCAATGCCGGATTCAATGCACGGGACAGGAAGATCCCGTTCACGGACCTGAAGCGGTTCGGTTACGGCGTGAACTGGAAATATGTGGAAGGCTACACCTTTGAAGGCTCGCCTCAGTTCACCGGGCCCATTTCCAGCTATGACATGGTGGACGCTCAAGTGAGCGTACAGTTCCCCAAACAGCACATTACCCTGAAACTCGGCGCGAGCAACCTCTTCGGCGTACTGCCCTTGTGGGACAATGCCGTCCCTGACAATGACCGCCTTGATCGCGCGCTGAACAATGACGTGTATCTGGTCTATGGCGGCCCACGCATCGGGCGCTTGGCCTATGCCCAGATCAGTTATGAGCTGAGCAAGCGATGAAAACCTTAACTTTCGGAGATCAAACCCTGAACATCATGAAACGAAACATACGTTATGCCATTCCGCTCGCGGCTCTGGCCTTCTCTGCTCAGGTCCATGCCCAGGACCGCTACCTCTCGGAGGTGTTCACCCCATCTGAGGTGACCCTGACCAGTGGTGTGATCTTCGGCACGAACATCGATTTCCTGACCTCCTCCTTTGCAAACCCTTCCCTGTACGGCCCGGAAGTGATGCAGCTACAAGGCTTGGTGAGTTCGGGCGAACCGATCCCGGCGCCTTACTTCGACCCTCAGGACGCCAGCACCGTGGTAAAGGTCACCCACCTGAAGATGGACGTGTACCAGCCCGATCAAACCGTGGACACTGAGACGGCCAGACCGGTCTTCGTCTTCGTGCATGCCGGCAACGCCTTGCCCCCCCCGTTGAACGGGAGCCCGACAGGGACACGGACGGACAGCAGCGCGGTGGAGGTGTGCAAGCGCATGGCACGCCGCGGCTACGTGGCCATCAGCATGGACTACCGCAATGGCTGGAATCCGTTGGGAAGCACCGTGGAGATCCGCCGGGGCACCCTGCTCAATGCCATCTACCGCGCCATTCACGATGTGAAGCAGTGCGTGCGGAACCTCAAGGCCGATGCGGCCGGTCCGAACAACTATGCGATCAACCCGGACAAGGTCATCTTGTACGGTGAGGGCA
Source organism: Flavobacteriales bacterium (assembly GCA_016700415.1). Classification (NCBI taxonomy): domain Bacteria; kingdom Pseudomonadati; phylum Bacteroidota; class Flavobacteriia; order Flavobacteriales; species Flavobacteriales bacterium. The sequence goes on along the minus strand of CP065018.1, from coordinate 75,219 downwards.
CCGGCGGCTACATCACTCTGGCCACCGTCACATTGGACCATCCCGCCGAACTCTATATCGACAAGTTCCTGCCCGATCCATTCCAGCCCGACGTGAGCTATGTGGATTCCACCACGGTAGGTAACATCGACGGCTTCGGTGGTTCCTTGGCGCTGTACCGCCCCAACGGTTTTGACAGCCGTGTGCACTTCTGCGTGAACGCCGGTGGTGCATTGGCCGACACCAGCTGGTTGGCACCGGGCGATGTGCCCATGGTATCCTTCCATACCGTGTTCGACCCCTTCGCGCCCTTCACCGAGGGTGTGGTGATCGTCCCCACGACAGGCGAGCAAGTGTTACCGCTTCAGGGAAGCAACCTCTTCATGGAACTCGTGAACACCTATGGGAACAACTCCAGCTTCGCCAACTTGCCGAACCCGGGTGGCGAAGCCTTCACGGCACGCGCGCGGTCCCTCTATGGAACGGATCAAGTACATGGTCCCGTCTCGGTACACGTGAACTCCGACGTCGAGGGCCTTTTCCCCATGGTCACTCCGGATTGGCCCGGTATGGCCGTAGCGCCATTGGAAGAAGCCGGCCCATGGCAATGGTGGGACCCGAACAGCGCGATCGCCCAGACGGTCGTTTCCGCCGGTCCGCCGCCCATTACCGCCACACAGGCCAGCCAGGCCAGCAATCCGAATTTCAGCCCGACCAAAGGCCGCGCCTACATCGACACCATCATGGGCTATATGAACCCGCGCATCGCCTGCGCCTTGGACCTTGGCCCCTGCGCCTTGGTCGGCCTGCAGGAGAACGACCCCATCGCCGTGGGCGTGGACATGTTCCCCAACCCCGCACATGACGTGGTGCGCATCAGCAGTGCGAAAGAGACCATCCGCATGATGGAGGTGTATGACGTGAACGGTCGCCGCGTGCGTGCCGAGAACGTTGAGAACACCGCTTTCAACCTCCACCGCGACGGCCTGAAGCCGGGTGCCTACTTCGTGACCCTCACCTTCGACCAAGGCACGGTAACGCGCAAGTTGATGTTGGACTGATCACAATACTTCCATCTCTCTATAAAGGGCCGCAGATCGCGGCCCTTTATAATTTCCTGGCATTCGGATCGAACGGTGAACACGGTCGGAACGGTGAGAATGGTCGGCTAAACATCCTTACCGTATTCGTGGCCCTCCTCTAGTGTGCCTTCATCCCACCCGTCGACCGTTCATCATTAAATAGTACTTTGTTTTGCATAGTACCATCTTACACCCATATATTTGCATCGTCAGCTACCGGGTACTGCCCGATGACAATGAAGAGCACCAAGCGATGAAAGTGGAGAACACCAAAGCACAGATGCGCAAAGGCGTGCTGGAGTATTGCATCCTCTCGCTCCTGAGCGCGGAGGAGATGTACCCCTCGGACGTCATCGCCAAACTGAAGGACGCGAAGTTGATCGTGGTGGAGGGAACACTCTACCCCCTGCTCACCCGGCTCAAGGACGCGGGCTACCTGGCCTACCGCTGGGAGGAAAGCCGTTCCGGCCCGCCCCGCAAGTACTACAAGCTCACCCCCGTGGGCCGGAAATTCCTGAAGGAACTCGATGATACCTGGGACGAACTCGTCCAAGCCGTTAAAAAAGCCACCCGCAACAACCCCTCGTAACGCCTTCGCCGAGCTACGGCGCTTCAAGATGAAAAAAGACATTCACCGCAAACCTCAATGGGACCGTGTTCCATATCGAAGAGGACGCCTATGACCAGTTGCAACGCTACCTCGCGAACATCCGCGCAAAGTTCAGTGGCAGCGCGGAAGCGGAGGAGATCATGGCGGACATCGAGGCGCGCATCGCCGAACTGTTCACCGAACGCCTCCAAGGCCGCCAAGCCGTGTCCCTCGCGGACGTGGACCACGTGAAGCAGGTAATGGGCCAACCCGAGGACTATGTGGACGATGAAACGGGTACTGGCGGAAGCTCCGCGGGAGAACGCAGTTACCAGCACAGCGGATCACGCAAGAACAAACGCCTGTTCCGTGACCCGGAGGACCGCTGGGTCGGCGGCGTGATCGGCGGCTTGGCCAACTACTTCGGCACGGAGCCGCTCTGGTTCCGCATCGCCTTCATCGTGGTGTTGATCGCAGGCTGGGGATCGCCGGTTTTGCTCTACTTGGTCCTGTGGGCGCTCATCCCCGAGGCCTCCACCGCGGCAGAACGACTGGAAATGCAGGGCGAGCCCGTAACGGTTGACAACATCAAGCGCGTGTTCGAGGAAGGTACCGAACGTGTGAAAGCGGGCGGAGAGCGTATGGCCCATGAAGCAAGGGACCTCGGGAAGAACTGGGGGCGGCGCTCCCGGGGGACCGGCACCCGTGCAGGGGAGATCATCCTGAAATTGATCGGGGTCGCACTCATTATTTTCGGTGTCAGCCTGCTGTTAGGCTTGGTCACCGCGCTGATCGGTGGTTCCGTCTCGCTTTGGCACAGCACCTGGGGCAGCGACGACATCAGTTTGCTCGATCTCGGCGGCTACGTGTTCAACAGTCCGGCCCAGGTGATCTGGGCCGGGCTTGCTTTGCTCCTCCTTGTTGCCTTGCCCATCCTCGGCATCTTTCTAGCCGGTTTCCGACTTCTCCTCGGTTCTCCCGCTCCCCGTTGGTTGAGCTGGACCATCAGCTTGGTCTGGATCGCGGCGCTCATCCTGATGGTCGTCACTTGTGTGAACCTGGCCAATGACTTCCGCCGCGAGACGACCGTGCGCAAGGAGGTCAGCCTTGTGCAGCCCGTCGGCAACACCATGTACTTGGACATGTTGCAACCGCAGGACAGCCTAGGCCAGGGCTGGAGCGTGAGCTACAAGCACGGCTGGTTGAAGACGGACATGAGCGGGATCCACGTGGACAACGGGAACATCAGCGGTGCCTGGGGACAATTGGATGTTCAGCGCAGCCCCGACAGTCTCTATCACCTTTTGGTACTGCGTGAGGCCCGTGGAAGGACGGTAAAAGTCGCCAGTGCCCGTGCCGGAAACATCGGCTTCGACTATCGGCAACAGGACAATGTGCTCCAACTCTCGCCGGTGGTACGCTTTTCAATTACGGACAAGGTGCGCGCCCAGGAAGTGCGGTTCATCGTGCAGGTCCCCTTGGAGAAAAGCGTCTTCTTCCGGGAAGGCTCCAGGACCCTGCTCGATGACATTGACAACACCACGAACACCTATGATGGGAACATGGTGGGGCGCACCTGGACGATGACCTCCAGGGGATTGGAGGACCCGGAAGATCCCGCGCCGAACGCGCCTCATCCGGTGCCCGCTCCCACTCCCGTCACGCCATCCCCGCAACCACCTGCGGCCCCGACCGCTGGAACAACAATTTCCTACCAAGGCACGGGCCCCGCCATGCCCAACCTGCTTCAACTGCTTTCGGCCGGGTTCCGGCCATGATCGATCGGCCATCAGCGCGACGAGGGGTTTCGTTCGATCGGCCAGCGGCGGCCCCGGTAACCATCCCGGGGCCGTTCGCATTCTCAACCGCAGATGAATGCGAACCGCAGATCTCGCAGATGGACGCAGATGAATACGGCCCTCGGAGGAATGCGGACCGCAGATGAATGCGGATGGACGCAGATAAATGCCTTCCTCCTTCACTTCTCTGCGTCTCCGCGCCTCCGCGGCCTATTCCATTCGATACTTACGTCCATCATCCCTGCCTCTTCTCTGTGCCTCCGTGCCTCCGTGGTAAAAAACCCACGATGCCCCGTCAGTGCCGAACTTCGCGCCCTCAACGCCGGACCCTCATGACCAAAGCCGCCAAGATCAAAGCCTTCGACCCCAACAGCCCGGGCAACGCCAACGCCGGGATCTATGGACTGCCTTTCACCGCGGAGGAAAGCGATATCGTTCTCGTGCCTGTCCCTTGGGAAGTGACAACAAGCTACGGAGGCGGCACCGCGCATGGTCCTGAGGCTATCCAAGAAGCCTCCTTCCAAGTTGACCTGTTCCACCCGGAGTTCGCCGACCTGTGGAAACGCGGCATCGCGATGGACGAGATCCCCGTAGCTCTGTTGGAGCAGAGCGATGCCTTGAAGAAGGAGGCCGCGCATGTGATCGACCTGTTGGTACACGGCGGGACCAAGGCGAAGAAGGACCGTGCCACGAAAGCGCTGAAGCTGGTGAACGAGGAGAGCGCCGTGATGAACGACTGGGTGGAGCAGCGCACCGGCTACTGGCTGGACCAAGGAAAACTCGTGGGGCTTGTCGGAGGGGACCACAGCACGCCGCTCGGCTTCTACCGCGCCTTGGCGCAGCGCCACGAGAGCTTCGGCATCCTGCACTTGGACGCACACCTTGATCTCCGCAAGGCCTTCGAAGGCTTCACGTACAGCCACGCCAGCATCATGTTCAATGCGCTGGCCATCCCCGAAGTGGAGAACATCGTTTCGGTGGGCATCCGCGATTTCTGCGAAGAAGAGGCCCGCGTCTTCGCCAAGGAAGAACTTCGTGTACGCCTGCACCGGAGCGCCGAACTACGCCGCGAGCAATTCGAGGGGATGACCTGGCAGAAACAATGTGACCGCATCATCGACCAACTGCCGGAGAAGGTCCACATCAGCTTCGATATCGATGCGCTGGACCCTGCACTGTGTCCGCATACCGGCACGCCCGTGCCCGGCGGCTTCGCTTTTGAGGAGGCCACCTATCTGCTCTCACGGTTGGCCGCGAGCGAAAGGACCATTATCGGTTTCGACCTGGTGGAGGTGACACCTGGGCCGCACGGCGACTGGGACGCCAACGTGGGCGCGCGATCGCTCTGGCACCTGTGCGGCGTGCTGGCAAAGGCGCAATGATCCCGGATGAGGGCAACGGCAGTGCGGGCGAATTGCCTGAATACCTCCTCTTCTTCGACGGTGTGTGCAACCTCTGCAACGGCTTGGTCCACTTCATCATCCGGCGTGACAAGCGCGGGCGCTTCCGCTTCGCCTCGCTCCAGTCGGAGGTGGGCCAGCGATTCCTTCAAACCCATGGGCTCGCCGAAAGCCACCTTGATTCACTGGTGTATTGGCGCAAAGGCAAGATGCTGACCCGGTCGAGCGCGGCCTTGAACGTGGCGAATGACCTCGGCGGGCCATGGGCCTTTGCCTACTTCTTCATGCTGGTGCCACGCTTCATCCGCGATGCCGTGTACGACCTCGTGGCGCGAAAACGCTACCGCTGGTCCGGAAAGCGCGATGCCTGCATGGTGCCGACATCGGAACTGCGCGAGCGCTTTCTTGAATAGCACGATCGGCTCACCCCTGTGGGTCGAGCTGTTGCAGCACGAGCAATGGGATGTGCGTGTGCAGCGCCAAGCGCTTGGCGGTGCTGGTGCGGAAGAGGCCCTCGATAAAGCCGCTATGCCGGTGCAGGACGGCCACCATGTCCGCACCCTCCTGATCCGCGAGGAAGTCGATCACCCCGGCGATGTCCTTGCCCTCACCGGAAATAAAACGGTGCGGCACGGCCTGTAACAGTTCCTCATACATGGCCACCACATCCGGGTCCGGCACGTCATCGGGGTCCTTCAGCACATGGGCCAGCACCACTTCAGCCTTGGTGCGCAGTGCGATGTCGAGCAGCATCCGGCTGCCGGTCACCTCTACATGCCTGTCGTCTTCGGCGTACATGATCCGCTTCACGGGCTTCGGTACGGCCTTGTTCGGCACCACCAGCACGGGCACTTTGCTGTGCTTCACCACGGCTCCTGCGTTGCTGCCCAGCAGGTCACTGCCCGAGCTCCCTTGGGTGCCCATCACCACGATATCCCCACGCTTTTCCTCGGCCAGTCCGTTAAGTACGTCTGGCAGAATGCCGTACATCACCTCCGTCCTTACGACCGCACCTTCAAGCTCGGGCAAGGCCCGGGCACGTTCGGCCCATGTGCCCATGCCCGCCACCGAGGCCTTGTAGAGCTCATCCGCCATGCCGGGCCAGGTACTGATGGACGGGGCCGCGTCGATATAGGCGTGCATCAAGGTGTAGACATTGTCCTCCGCGCCGAACAAACCGCCCGCATAGGCGCAGGCGTGGAGTGCATTGTCGCTGAAGTCCGTGGGGAGCAGAATGTGGGCCATGGTGTGGGATCGAAAGCACAAAGGTAGCGGACCGCTTCCGCCCCCGGCAGCTTGGCCCGGCTGACAAAGGTCATCGTCCAAACGCCCACGTTCCGCTAACCTTGGGCCATGGCTCTGATACTGGAACCCGGCCTCCTTTCGGAAACGATCGGTTCGCTTGCCGAGCTGGTGCGTGCCCTCGACCGGGAATCCCATCCCGCGGGTTACACCGATGCCTTGTTGCGGACGTCCATCCCACCCGAGGAACTGGTCTCGTTCAGCCAATGGAACAGCCGGCACTACACGCGGCAGTGCATCCACCGCACGCACGATTTTGAACTGATGCTGATCGGTTATGAACCGGGGCAAAGTACCAGCATCCATGACTATGACAGCCAAATGGCGTGGATCAAGCCTGTACTGGGGTCGGTGCGGGAAGAGCGCTTCAAGGCCAATGCCGACGGGAAGTTCAGGCTCCATGGGGAGAAGACCCTCGGCGTCGGCAGCCTATCCTACATGGCGGCCAAAAACTGTATCCACCGGCATTCCAACGCCGGAACGGGACGTGCGATCACTCTGAACCTCTACTCACAGCCCATCCGTCGCTGGCGGGTCTACGATGAACGGACCGGTCTGGCCTCGCTTTTGGGCACGGCCGAGGCCGATGGCGAATAACTTCGCCCGGACTTAGATGTCCCAAGGAGAATCCAATGTCGATCCGGTCCATTTGGAACGGGTGCGCGAGTTGCTGTTCAGCACCGCGGCGGAAGGGCTGGTGCTGGTGGACCGCACCGGGACCGTCCGCATGAACAACCCGCGCCTGCTGGAGATGTTCGGTTACGAGGAAGGGGATCTGCTCGGCCGTTCCATCGATCTGCTTCTGCCGAAGAGCTTCCGCACCGCGCACCTGGCACAACGGTCCAACTACAATGCCCGGCCCGCCAAACGCCACATGGGGCGAGGGCGTGAACTGAACGGGGTGCGCAAGGACGGCACCATCTTCCCCGTTGAAGTGGGCCTGAACCATTTTACGGTGGACAAGGAGCTGTACGTGATGGCCTTGGTGACGGACATCACCGAACGGAGGAAGGCGGAAGACGCGCTGCAGCGCAATACGGCGGAGCTCGAGAAGCGCGTGGAGGAACGCACGGCGGAACTTGCGAAGGGCGCGCGCGCGGTGGAACTTGCCTTGGAGCGGGAGAAGGAACTCAGCGCACTGAAATCACGCTTCGTCTCCATGGCCTCGCATGAATTCCGCACTCCGCTCAGCACCATCATGGGTTCGGCAGACCTGATCGCGCGCTACACCGAGGGACCGGGTAATGAGAAAGTCCACAAACACGTGCAGCGGATCCGTGCCAAGGTGCGCGACCTCACCGCCATCCTTAACGACTTCCTCTCTTTCGAGCGGATCGGCCAAGGTGACCTCCCCTCCGTGCCCGAAGACCTCGACATCGTACATCTGTGCATCGGCCTCATCGAGGAACTGCGCGGAATGACCAAGCCCGGACAGGCCTTGGAGTTTGACCACACAAGCGATGAGCGCACCGTGACCCTGGACCACAGCACGCTCGTGAACACCATCACCAACTTAGTGACGAACGCGATCAAGTACTCTCCCGAAGGGCGGCCTGTCATCCTGCGCACGTCGGTGGACAACGGCTGCCTGCGCGTCGCAGTGATCGACAAGGGAATGGGCATCCCGTCCGCTGACCAGGCCCATCTCTTCGAACCCTTCTTCCGCGCCCAGAACGTGCTCACCATCCAAGGCACCGGCCTCGGACTGAACTTAGTGAAGCGATACCTTGACCTGATGGGCGGCACCATCACCTTCACCAGTACGCCCGGGGAAGGATCCACGTTCAATGTGCGCATCCCAAAAATCAAACACGGAACATGAAGACCCTTTTGCTCATCGAGGACGACGCGGATGTGCGCGACAACACTGCCGAAATGCTCGAGCTCGCCCACTACCGCGTACTGAAAGCCGGGAACGGCAAGCAGGGCGTGGATATCGCCCGCAAGGAAATGCCCGACCTCATCCTGTGCGACATCATGATGCCCGAGCTGGACGGCTACGGTGTACTGCACATGCTGGGCCGCTCGCCGGACACCGCCGAGATCCCCTTCATCTTCCTCACCGCCAAGGCCGAGCGCGGCGACGTGCGGCGCGGCATGGAGCTCGGTGCCGACGACTACCTCACAAAGCCCTTCGAGGAAAGTGAGCTGCTGAACGCCATCGAGGGCCGGATCAAACGCAGTGACCTGTTCCGAAAAGGTTTCGACCGGACCCTCGACGGATTGAACGACTTCATGGATCAGGCGCGCGGCGTATCCGCCTTGGACGACATCAGCAAGGACCGGAAGACGCGCAACGTGGAGCGCAAGGGGATCCTCTTCCACGAAGGCGACGAAATGCGCACCGTGCCGTTCTTGGTCTCAGGCAAAGTGCGCACCTTCAAAGTGAACAACGACGGTAAAGAGTTCGTCACCGGCCTGCACGTGCCGGGCGACTTCATCGGCTACCTCGGCCTATTGGAAGGCGGCCATGCCACGGAGACCGCGGAGGCCCTGGAGGAAAGCGAAGTGGCCATGGTGCCACGCGAGGACCTGCTACGCCTGCTCTACCGCGACCGCGACGTGTCGATGCGCTTCATCCGCATGCTCACCCACGACGTGAACGAACGGCAGGAGCGCCTGCTGCAATTGGCCTACGCCAGCGTCCGCCAACGGGTGGCACAAGCGCTGTTGCAACTGCACGAACGCTTCAGCAAGGACCCGTCGGAAAACCTAGGCGTGCGCATCAGTCGCGACGACCTTGCCGCTATCGTGGGCACCGCCACCGAATCGCTCATCCGGTGCCTCACCGACCTGAAAGACGAAGGGCTGATCGAATCCCAGGGAAGGGACATCAAGATCGCGGACAAGCGCGGGTTGGCACGGTTAGCGAATATCTGAGCGCCGTTCCGTACAAGGCTCATCGCCGGTGTAGCATGGGCTTCTCTGGCACGGAAGGTCGCCCATCTTCCACCGGGACCGCATCAAGCCCATAGGCCTTGTGCCCATACACCACTTCTTTGCTGTTGGAGGCCAACAAGACCTTCAATGCACCCCACACCAACATGCTCAGGCCCGTGAACAAGCCGATACCGCTCACGGCAAAACCTGCGATGTAGGGCCATATCTTCTCCGTGATCGTTTGGAAGGGCAGATCGCTCATCACCGTGAACCAGCCCTTCACCAAACCCGCACCGATCAGGCAGATCCAGAAGGCGAGCAAGGAGCCATTGAAGATCCAAAAGCCTGCCCGCATCGATCCGGATGGCGCTCTTCCCGCAATGAAGAACACCGATGCGAAGAGGATGGTGGTGTTGATGCCGATGGTGCTGCCCATGGCGTGCGCAACGACGATGTGCGTACCATGCGCGAACAGGTTGATGGCGGGAATGGAGATGAGCAACGCGACCCCGAGGTTAAGGAAGACCCAGACTTCACCGGCGAAGAGGAAGCGTCCGAACAGGGTGGAACTGCCGCGCTTGCCATCTTCCACGGTGGTGCGCCATTGGTGGATCATACGCGCCAGAATGATCCACTCGGTCATGCTGATCGCATAGGCGAGCATGCGGATCCACAAGGCGGACGGCACGGGATAGATGTGGTGTGCCCAGCCGAACAGGAGGTTGGTGAAGCCGAGTCCGAACAAGAGATAGGCCGTCTTGGAGCGGGCGATGGCCATGTTTCCGGTGCTGCGTTCCATCACCACCATTGCAGTGCCGTAGACCAACATATTCCAAGATCCGGTGAGCGCACCATAGGCCTTCCACTGCACGGTGATCTCGCGTACCATATTGCCGGTGAAGTGCGGAAAGAGATAGAGGTTCGCCTCGGCATAGGTGATCAGGAAGAACACGATACCAGTGGCCCACATCCACAGGTAGGCCGGCCACGGACCTTTGTGCTTGTTCGCCGTGCGGAAGAAGTTGTAGATCAGCAAACCCCAGGACAAGGCGATCGGAATGCCCAGCACGGGCGGGAACTCCCAATACTCCCTTCCGCCGAAGCGGCCCATGAAATACGAGGCGATCACGGCGATGCCGGTCCCGATGAACACCGCCAAGTGCAACCAGGCCAGCCGCGTGGAGTGCAGGGGTGCGCCAACGATCCGAGGCAGGTAATGGTACACGCCGCCCACCGCAGTGAGGAAGATCCATGCGATCACCAGGGACACGTGCAAGGGCCGCGACTTCACGAAAGGAATAGCGTCCACCACATTGGGCACCACATGTTGCCACGATCCAATGACCCCGAAGAGCGCCCCGCACCACAAGGACAGCAGACCCGCGATCACAAAGCCCTTGGCAGGAGTCAGCTCACTTCGCATCGCCATGCATCTGTTGGTAGGTTCCCCACGGTGTGAGGTCCAGGTTCCGGATGGGATAGGTACCGGTGGCTGCAACGGCTTCAAGGAAGGCGACGAGATCGTCGGCCTGTTCCTTCGATACGCCCAACATGGGCATGCGTCCCGAACCGTGCAGGATAAAGGCACGCGCATACTCCGGACCCTTCCCTTGCGCTATGGCCACGTTGGTGAGGTCCGGCCCCATGTGGCCACCCAAGCCGTAGAATTGGTGGCAGGCCGTGCAGTTGAACTCCCGGTACAGGGCTTCGCCGCGTCGGGCCGAAGCGTTCAATTCCGCAGCAGGCGAAGATGCTTCCGTGGACACCGTATAGATAAGCCCGGATTGTAGGACGAATAGCCCGATCAAGATGAAATAGACCGTGCGACGCTGGCGTACACCAACCCCACTCGGCTCTAGCGACCCGTTCGGGACCATTTGCTTCTTGGACATGAATGCACGTACAAACGTACCGGACCGGTCCTTCCTTTTTATGACATAGGTCATATTTCAGGAGATGCCGCGCTATGCACTTCCGGCACCAACACATCGATATCCCTTCGACTGGCCCCCTCCTCTCGAAAGGCTCCTCTTGGATATACGCTCCTTCATCGTATCCACCGCTTAGGGCACCAGGAGCACTGAGGATCATGGAGCTGGTGAGGCCGCCGACGGCAAGGAATACAAGGTCACGCACAAGAGGAAGTGAATGCGGCGCTGGAACAATCGGCCAGAGAGCGTGCTCTTGGGCAGCGTTATGCACATCGTGCACAGCGGCCCGGACATCCGATACAGGGTTGGCAGGCGGCATAATTCGTTGCACAAGCAGCCTATCAAATCGTTTGAGCGTCTCATTACCACATGATGTCGATCAAGCACCAAACCATTTATCTGTTGCGCTATCTGCGCGTGTCCATTTCTGCGACCTTCTTGGCAGGATCGATCTCGGCTTGTTCGAGCATTGACCTGAACGCTCAAGACATTTCGTTCTTCCGATCATACGGCGCGAATTTTACCGAACAAGGCAATGCCGTAGCTGTCCGGAACGACCATGTGATCGCCACGGTCATGCAGCTCTCGAACCCCAATGCGGGCAGGATGGTCTATCCCGGGCTTTTGTTGACCAATGACGCCGGAGGGCTCATTTCGTGTAAGAAGTTCTCCGCGCTGAGCAGCACCAGTTTTCTGGAGCATGTTATGCCTAACGGCGATGGATACCTATTGGTCGGGATCACAAACTCGCACACTTGGATAAGCCAGACCGACCCGGCCGGAAATGTGCTTTGGAGCAAGTACCTGGAAGCGGGAAATGGGCTACGTACCACCGATGTGGTAGCCGTCGACGATGGGTATCTGTTCGCTGGCATAACCTATCCAAGTTCATCGGGGTATGCGGAGATCGCTTGCTTGAAGATCGATATGGGCGGCAACGTGGTTTGGTCCAAACAGATCAACACGGACAACTACCAACTTTCCACCATCAAGCTGATCACGCGGAACGGAGACCTGTACCTGGCCGGCACAGGCAAGCTGGAACCCAGCTTTACGGACGTCTTCCTGATGCGCCTCAACGCGGCTGCGGAACCGCTCTGGACCAAGCATTTCAACACGACCTACGATGATGAATTGGCTGCGTTCCTAATGGATGCCCAAGGCTCCTTGTACTTGATCGGACGCAACTACGATATCCAACGTGAATGGGACATTTTTCTGATCAAAACGGACCTGAACGGCGAGGTCCTTGCCACCCGGCATTTCGATAGCGGCAATGGCGCAGAAAAAGCACGATGTGCAACGCTCATCAATGATGGCACCTTGGCCATAAGCTATGACCACGGGTCCAGTGATGGGCGAAGCCCGGCCGTGGTGTCCCTGAACCTTTCGGACCTCACCATCAATTGGAACAAGACCTACGCCTATGAACCCCAATTCACGAACTACGTGCTGGATATTGTTGCTGCCTCGAACGGCGGCCTGATCATGGTCGGCGATATGCACGTGACCGGAAAAATGAGGGACACCTACCTCCTGCGCACCTTGCCGAACGGCGATGCCGGTTGCTTTACCTACGACCACAATTTATCCGTGGTGGACCAGACCTTCACGGAGACCTTGGTCAGTGACAGCAGCCAACCACTTGCAGTAACAGTAACGCCGATCGATGTGGTCGCGATCGATGCACCGGAGATCGTGCCATTTACCGCATGTGCCAACATTCCACCTTCATCGATCTTCCATGTGGTGCCCATGCCGGACAATGACTGCCTTAGCTCCTGCTATACCTTTCTCGACAGCTCGCGGCATGGCCCTACGGAGTGGGTGTGGCAATTCGAGAATGGCATTCCGGACAGCCACGTAGGTAGCACGCCTCCGGAAGTATGCTGGACGGAGAAAGGGTCCTATGCTGTCCAACTCACCGTAACCTCTCCTTCCGGCCAGCACACCTCGACCCAAGTAATGACCATTGCCCCGGATTGCCCTCCCATCATCCCGAACGTCTTCAGCCCGAACAATGACCGGGTCAACGATGGCTTTGTGATCCGCTCCCTACCCGCTGCATTCACATTGACCATCAAGGACCGTTGGGGCCAGGACATCTTCCAAAGCGGAAATGCTTCGGACATCTGGCGCGGGAAACATCAACAGAATGGCAACGATGTACCTGAAGGGGTTTACTACTACGCCCTTTTGGACCGGACCAGCTCGAAGCGGTATACCGGATATGTCCAGTTGCTACGTTGAAGGCTTATTCGTGCGACAGCATGGTCTGGATGAATCAGAACCAGCTCGCGGAACTTTTTGACACCTCGGATCAGAACATTTTCCAATTCATCGGAAGCATATTGGTTGACAAGGTGTTACTCGCATATCGAGTTGTAAAGGATTACTTTACAACTGCCGCAGGCGGCGAGGAAACGTTAAACTTGAAGGCCCTTTTAGATAGCCGGTATTGGTATGCCCGAACATCAGAACATAGAATTCAAGCAGAGCTGGCATGATGATTAGCTAATACCATTTCGTGATACAAATGCACCCGAAGATGCGTAGCTATTTTTTATCGAGGCGATACAAAATAGTGGTTGCATAGCCATAGCTATGGGACCACTGTTTTGGAGAAGCATCGGTGAAAAAGAGCAAGTAGATCGGGTGTATTTGTATTGCGAGATGGTATAAAATGGGTATGCGGTTTTGCGAATGCCCAAGGCGGGAGCATCTTCATCGGCAAGGACGACAAAGGCAAGGCCGTTCACGTGGAAAAGTGCGAGGACCTGATGGATGCCATTCCCAACAAGATCCGCAACCTCATGGGCATCACCACCGCGGTGAACATGCACCTTGCCGATGGCAAAAGCTTCATTGAGATCGTGGTGCCTCCCTATTCCGTTCCCATCTCTTTGCGTGGCCGCTATTATTACCGCAGCGGTAGCACCAAACAAGAGCTGACGGGTACCTCCTTGAACGAATTCCTCCTCGAACGCAGTGGTCGCACGTGGGATGATGTGGTGGAACCAAGAGCCTCATTTGACGACATCGACCCGAAGAGTATCGCGATCTATCTGAAAGCCGCCAAGAATGCTGGGCGGCTTCCGGAAGACCTCGATCTTGCGCTGCCCGAACTCCTGGAGAAACTCAGGCTCACCGTAGATGGGAAGCTGAAGCGGGCGGCCATCATCCTTTTTGGCAAGGACCCGGGCAAATTCTATCCCAACACCTTCGTCAAGGTGGGCCGCTTCGGGAAGGATGACGCGGACCTGAAATTCCAAGAAGTGGAAGAAGGCAACTTGATCACGCTCGTCCAAGCCGTGCAGGAACAGCTGAACCGGAAGTTCCTTGTCAAGGCGATCGACTTCGAGGGTATGCACCGCATCGAGAAAGGCCAATACCCGACCGCGGCCATTCGCGAGATGCTGTTGAACGCGCTCATTCACAGGAACTACATGGGCGCCCCCGTTCAGATCCGCGTCTACGACCAGAAGATGAGCATCTGGAACGAAGGCTTCCTGCCCAAGGGTTTGACCTTGGCCGCGCTGAAACGCTCGCATGCTTCAAGGCCTCGGAACCCCATTCTTGCCGATGTGGCTTTCAAAGGCGGATACATCGATGCATGGGGCCGTGGTACCATCAAGATCATAGACAGCTGCACAGCTGCCGAACTCCCCGACCCGGCTATGGCCGAACTGGACGGCGGCTTCCTGTTGACGATCACGCGCATTACGAGCATACAAGTAGCCGAACATGTAGCCTATCGCGTCATGAACGCACGGCAGCAGAAGGCGTTGAAGCACCTGAAGGAACATCGGTCTTTAACCAATGAAGAATACAGAGCGCTGTTCGATGTGTCGAGGCGGACAGCTTTACGAGATCTTGACGGGCTGGTCACCGCCGGTGAAGTGGAGCGGATGGGCGACTTGAAAGGCGCGCGTTACGTCCTCTTGAATGGCGCATAAGTGGCGCATAAATGGCGCATAAATGGCACGCAAGTGGCGGGTAAATCTCCAGCAACCAACAGGACAGGTTTGCACTAGCAGAGAAGGCGAGAGCGCACCAGTACAACCTGGTAGAAGGCTTGATCTTGGCAGCGTTGCAGCCATCAAGCACGGCAGGACCGAACAAGGAACCGAACTGTCTTGAGGGACCTCGATGGACTGGCATCCACGGGTGCGGTTCAACGGGAAGGCGATAAGAAGGGCTCACGCTACATACTGCCGAATGGCGGATATGTGGCGGATATATGGCGGATAGCCTTTGCCCAAGATGCAACAGGCTATGCCAGAGCTGGAACAACCGGAAAGAAGCCCTTGCTCTTGGGCAGCGTTATGCACATCGTTCGCAGCGGTACGGAGCTGCACTATATTTGAAGCATGCCGAGTTAGCACACCCAACCCCGGCCGAAGTAGACCTATTCACATATCAGTGGCATATCCCTCCTGAAGTGCTTTGAATCATTCAACGCGGCACATTATCATTCGCACAAAATGAATTCGACGATCCATTCTCATGAACGTTTGGAGGATAAATCTTAAGCCTAGTGCTGCGGCTGGAATTGACCCGAGACGGTTATGCCTTGATAAGGGGATTGTAGGCGTTGGGTGGCAAATTGATTGGCAGAGCGAACCAGTGCTATGGGAAGACTATGAGAGGAAGGCAATTGAAATCTATTACAATAATGGGGATAAAAGCTGGTGGCCGGCTCTAAATGCAATCTATAACCGTATTAAGACGGACGACTTAATTTGGACAAGAGATTGGCAAGGGATCTATTACGTTGGTCGTATAGAAAGCGATTGGCACTACGAAACGACTCCAGATTTCGCACAAGCTGACATTGTAAATGTTCGGAAATGCGATTGGCAGAAAATTGGCACTATTGAATCAGCTCCTGGCAAGCTTGTAAATAGCTTCATTCCTGCCAGGACTGTACAAGCAGTCAATGATGAAACCGTTCTACTGTTTTCGAAAATTCTTTATAACAAGAAAATCGGAACCACATTTTATGACATAGAATCTCTAACTGGAAAGGACATTTATTCTCTACTCTCTTCTTCTGATTGCGAGGATGCGATAGCCCTCTATCTGCAAGTAGAAAAGGGATACATGGTAATTCCCAGCTCATGCAAAAGTGATACGATGACGTATGAGTACGAACTAAAGCACAGGGAAACCGGAAGAAAGGCGGTCGTGCAGGTTAAAAATGGATATGTTGACCTATCCTCAGATGACTATAGTGGAATAGAATCCGAAATTTATCTATTTACGACAAAGGGAAATTACCGAGGCTTACCCAAGTCAAATATTCATTTTATTGACACGAAAACAATCACCGATTTCATGTATCAAAATCTATCCCTGCTGCCTGATAGAATGAAGCTCTGGGTTAGCTTAACGAAGGTATAAAAATCTTCAAATCCCCGCAGGGGCATCGCCTCGAGGTCCGATACATATCGGACCTGCGTCGGGACTTTCAGAGCAACCCCCTACATATAGATTACCTTCACTTCGATCGTCCGATCGCTTTTCAGGTCAAAGCTGGCTTTCGAGAAACTCGGCTTGTTCCGAAGTCCGATCGATGCGATGTTCGAAAAACCTATGCCTTCTTTGGGGAGAATGAAGCCTTTGTCGATCTCACCGTTCTTGTTCTCATCGTGTAGGATGTTCACGGCGTAGGTGCCCTGAGGGATGTTCTCAAACAGGACCGTAGAAGCTCCATCGATGATCTCTGCCTTCAACAGTTTGTAGTACTTCTCGAAGTGTTCATCCGGTATCGTCCCGTCCTTGTTGTACAACGCGAACTGGACTTCTCCGGTTGAATTGCGCAGCCCTTTCACCTCTACGGTCAAGGAATAGGATGCGTCATTCGGGGTCACGAATGCACTGAACAAGAACAGCAAGGCCAGCGAGCTATTGATCAACGCGCTCATATCACTTCGCGGTTCTTTTGGTCCACCGCTCCTTCACCGCATCCACGGCGTAGTACACCACCGGCACGAGAAACACGGTGAGGATCATGGAACTGGTGAGGCCGCCGATCAGTGCCCAGCCTAAGCCGTTCTTCCATTCGCTGGCGGTGCCGGTCGCGAGGGCTATGGGCAACATGCCGAAGACCATGGCGAAGGTGGTCATCATGATGGGCCGTAGGCGTGTGCGCCCTGCCTCTACTACGGCCTCGCTGAAGTGCTTTCCCTGCGCCTTCAATTGGCTGGCGCGGTCCACGATGAGGATGGCGTTCTTCGAGACCAGGCCCAGTAGCATGATCATGCCCAAGAGGGTGAACAAGCTGAGCGTGGACATGGAGAGGTTGAGCGCGAGGAAGGCGCCGATGATGGCCACCGGGATGCTGAAGAGCACCACGAAGGGGTAGAGGAAGCTGTCGTAGAGCGCGACCATGATGAGGTAGACGAGGATGAAGGAGATGAGCAAAGCCCCGCCCAGCGCGCCGAAGCTGTCGTTCTGCCGCTTGATGTCGCTGCCCCAGGCCATGTGGATGCCCGCCGGAAGGGGATGCTCTTTCACGTAGGCCACCATTTCGTCGGCCACGGTGCCACTGCCCCGGCCCAGCGCGTCGGCGGTGATCGTCACCGCGTTCTGGCGGTCCATGCGTTCCACCATGGCGTGCGGTTCTTGGCGCACCACCGAGGCGAATTGGTCCAGCCTAACGGATGAGCCGTCGGGCCGGATGAAGCGGATCTTGTCCACGTCCTGTTCATGGCGCCGGTCGAGGTCGTCCAGCCGGATGCGTATGGGGTACTCGGTGCCTTTTTCGAAGAGCTTGGCGTCATCGTTCCCGGCCAGTGCATTGCGCAGCGTGGCGCCCACCACGGCCACGTCCAGCCCGAGGTTGGCCATGCGGTCGCGGTCCAGTTCCACTTGTAGTTCGGGGCTTCCCGCTTCGATGCTCATGCGCACGTTGTTCGCTCCGGGGATGCCGATCAGCGTATCCTTCATGGCGTTCGCGGTGCGCATCAGCAGGTCTTGGTCCGCGCCGCTGAGGGTGATCTCCACCGGTGCGGTGCGCGGGATCAATCCGATGGCGGACATGGTGAAGTCGATCCCCGGGAAACTGTCCTGCAGCGCTTGGCGCACGTCCTGCATAAAGGCATCGGTGCGGATGCCGCCGCGCTCATCCTTCGGCAGCAGCGACACGGTGAGCTCGGTCTTGTTCTCCGCGCCAACACCCATACTTCCGATGCCGGTGCTGGGCCCGCCGACGTTGCTGAACACGGAGCTTACCACGGGTTCCGACAACAAGTAATTCTCCACCGCCAAGGCACGCAGGTTGTTTTCTTTCAACGCGGTGCTCTTATCGAATTCCAAGGCGAGCATGAACTTGCCCTGATCACCGGTGGCGATGAGTTCCTTGCCCATGATACCTTGCGTCATCATGATGCCGGTGGCCGCGAACAGCGCGAGGATGATGCCCATGAAAACGAGCTTGTGGCGCAGCACCCAGCGCAACGCGCCCTCGTACCAATCGCTCAGATCTTCCACGCCG
Organism: Flavobacteriales bacterium; assembly: GCA_016700415.1. Lineage (NCBI taxonomy): Bacteria > Pseudomonadati > Bacteroidota > Flavobacteriia > Flavobacteriales > Flavobacteriales bacterium. The sequence continues at coordinate 56,759 of CP065018.1, read as the reverse complement.
CGCTCGAAACGGATCAGCATGCGTCCGTAGAGGTTGGTCGGCTTCAGCTCGCTCTTCTTGCCCATGCGCGATGCGAGCCATGGCGTAAGGGTGAAGCTCACGAAAAGGCTCATCAGTGTGCTCACCACCACCACCACGCTGAACTGTTTCAGCAGGTCGGCCACGAAGACCTGCACGAAGATGATCGGCAGGAAGACCACCACGTCCACCAAGGTGATGGAGAGCGCGCTGAAGCCGATCTCCGCGCGGCCCTCGATCGCAGCGGTGACCTTGTCGTGGCCTTTGTCCAAATAGCGTTGGATGTTTTCCAGGATCACGATCGAGTCGTCCACGAGGATGCCGATGATGAGCGACATGGCGAGCAGGGTCATCAGGTTCAGCGTGTAGCCGAAGAGGCCCATGGCGAGGAATGCGCTTACGAGCGAGGCCGGGATGGCCACCAGCACGATGAGCGAATTCCGCAGGCTGTGCAGGAAGATCAGCATGATGAAGGAGACCAGCAGCACGGCCAGTCCGAGGTCGAAAAGCACGCCGTTCACCGCTTCAATGGTGATGTCGCTGCTGTCGTCGGCGAGGACGAAACGCATGTCCGAAGCCTTCTGCTCCTGTTCGATCCGGGTGAATTCTTCCCGCAGGGCGGCACTCACTTCCACGGCATTCGCATCCCCTTGTTTTTTCACCAGCAGGCCGATGCCTTCCTCGCCGTTGTAGCGGTTCACCGATGTGATGTCGGCGATGCCGTCCACCACAGTGGCGACGTCTTTCACCCGCACCACGGTGCCCGGTGATGGCATGGCCACCACCACGTTCTCCAGTTCCTGCACGGTGTGGATCTTGCCTGCGAGTTTCACGGTGATCTTGTCGCGTTCCGTGCGCACGTTACCCGCGGGCACCTCTTTCCCGGCGCGCAGGATTGCTTCCGTTACGCGGGGAAGCGGCACGCGGTAGTGCATCAATTTGGCTTGGTCCACCTGCACTTGTACCTCGCGCTGCTCACCGCCCAGTAGCGTGATCTCCGCCACCCCTTTCAGCTGTTGGAAGCGCGGCAGCAGCTCGTCGTGCATCATCTGGTAGAACTGCGGAGCGGGCAAATTGCTCAACGCGGTGACGCTCATGATCGGCAGGTCGTTGGGCGACACCTTGGTCATCACCGGTGGTTGCATGCCGTCCGGCAGGTCCTTGCGGATGTTGTCGATCTGGCGCTGTGCGTCCTGCATCGCCAGATCGAGGTTCGCGCCGTACTTGAAGTTGACGATGATGATGGACGCGTTCGCCAGCGAGCGGCTGGAGATGAAGTCCACGTGTTCCAACGAGCTCAGCGCATCTTCCACCGGACGTGTCACCGTGTTGGCCACTTCTTCCGGCGCGGCGCCGGGGTACATGGTGCGCACGGTGATCACCGGCTGATTGAAGTCCGGCATCAGCTCCACGCCTAAACCTTTGAAAGCCACCACGCCGCCGAGCAGCAATACACCGAAGATGACGATGATCAGCGAGGGGCGCTTGATGGCGAGTTCGGTGATGCTCATGGTGCCGGGTTTGTTTCCGTTTGTTCGTTTTGATCAGCGGAATTTCACGGGTGCTCCGTCGGCGAGGCTGATGAATCCGCTGGTGACAACGGTCTCACCAGGAGCGAGGCCTTGGGAGACGGCCACCAGGCCTTCGTCGCGACCGGCCGTTACAATACGTTTCCGCTTGGCGATGCCGTTCTCCACCACGTACACTTCGGGATCCAGCGAAGAGCCGATGATGGCCGTGGACGGGATGGTCGGCCACGCCTTCGCATCCGTGGGTATGGAGCGCACGGTGGCTGCCATGCCCGGTTTCACGCCGTAGTCCGCATCGGATTTTAGGGTGATCCGCACCGGAAAATTGTGCGCCATGTCACCGCGATTGCCCACGCTTTCCACGGTGCCGGGCACTTGCGCCTCGCCGCTTTCCGGCATCACCATTACGGTCTGTCCCTTGCGGAATGCGGTAAGCTCGGGGCCGGGTACCGATACCACCAGTTCCAAGGCGCGGTCGTTGGTGAGCATGGCCACCGGCATCGAGGGGTTCAACACCGTGCCCACCTCCACGCCGAGCTGCGTGACGAAGCCGCTGAACGGTGCAGTGATGGTGGTGCGCTGCACCTGTTCCTTCAGCGTACTGAGCTGGATCCGCGCACCGCGCAAAGCCAGTTCGGTTTTCTCCAACTGCACGCCCTGCACGGCATCCGCGCCAGTGAGGATGCTGTAGCGCTGCTGATCTTTCTCCAAGCCTTCCACCTGCACTTCGGCAGCCTGCATCTGCAAGCGCAGCAGGTCGCCGTCCAGCTTCACCATCACCTGGCCTTTCTCCACCCATTGCCCTTCCGCGACCGCCACGGCCACCACGCGGCCGGGGACCTCCGCCATCACCTTGCCTTCCAACAAAGAGCTGATGGTGCCGGTGTAGCGCACGCCCTCGGTGAAGGCCTGTTGCCGCACGGTGTCAACCGTGACATTCACCGCCGCGTTGCGGTCGTGCCGGTAGACGCGCTCCTCCTGAATGCTCTTGTTGCTGGCGAGTTTCCAGATGGTCAAGGCGAGAAGAACGATGAGGACGATCCAGATGATGTTGCGTTTCATGGTCTGATCATTTCAAGAGACCGCCGTTGAGGCGTTCCAGTTCGAGTTGTGCTTTCCGTAGGTCCACCAAGGCGTCTAAGTAGTTCTGCTGTGCTTGGCGATGGGATTGGTCTACCATCACCAGATCGGAGACAGCGGCCAAGCCCTGCTGATGCAGTGCGACGGTATTGCTCCGGATCCGGCCCGCGAGTTCGAGCTGTGCCACGGCGTTCACCACCGTCCCTTGTGCCACGGTGAACTGCCGCTCCGCCGTCCGCCGTTCCATGCCTTCGCGGTCCTGCAATGCGGCGCGTTGTTCTTCGGCCTTCTCCAGTTCGTAGCGTTCCGCCTTGATGCGGTGCTGCACGATGGTGCCTTGGAAAAGCGGCACCTGCAATTGAAGCCCGAGGAAGCTCATGGGATAGAAGTCGAACTGATCGTCCGCGCCGACGGGCCCGAAGCCCGTGGTGCCATAGAAGCCTTGTCCGCTCAGGCTCGGATAGCGCGCCTGCTTCATCAGGCTCAGCTTCGCGGAACGCAGGTGCAAGGCTTGGTCTGCAAGGCGCATCGCCGTTGTGGTGCCCGATCCGGCCACGGGTTCTACCGTGACCGGCTCCACGGGGGCAACGGCTACGGGAGCATCCGTAGGCATACCCATGAAGATCCGAAGGACATCGAGCACTTGTTCGCGCTGCGACCGCACTTGCTCGCGCTGTGTTTTCAGTTGATCGCGCTGTAGCTTCATCCGGTCCACGTCCGTACCGCGCGCCAGGGCCTGCTCGTGCAGAAGGCTTAGCGAACGCACCAGTTCCTCGGCGTTCACAAGGTTGCTGTCCACGAAGGCCAAGCGGCTCTGGATGATCTGCGCGTTGTAGTACACAGCGCTCACTTCCAGCACCACGTCCTCGCGTGTGCGTTCGCCTTGAATGCCCGCCATGGCAGCGGCTTCCTTGTTCACCCGGATGGCGCCGATGGCGGTCGGGTCATAGAGCGGGACTTGCAATGCGAGGTTGGCCGTTACGTTCTGCGGTGTGCCGAATTGGATCGCGCGGTACACATCGGAAGGTCCGCCGAAAACGGTCGCCGGCATCAGTTGGTATGGCAGGTCGACGTAGTACTTGTAATCCGCCCCGGCACGCAACTTCGGGATCATCCCGCCGCGTGCTTCGCGGAGCCGTTCGTCGGCGATGCGCTCATCGGTATCGGCGATCTTGATGCGGTGTTCATGCACCAGCGCGGAGTCGATGCATTGCTGCAGGGACATCACTTGTGCATGCACCGGAGCAAGGCTGAACAACAACGCGGCCACGAGCGGCCAACGCAGGAGCGCAAGTGCTGCGGTGATGATCGTGAGTTTGTGGTTCATGATCGTCCAGTGGTCGTGTGATGCTGTTGCTGTTGCGCACGGCCGACCCAGACAGCCGTTGCGTAGAAAGCGAGCGTGAGCACTGTGCGGAAGACCAATGCGCTGATGGTATGTGATTCGTGGATGCCGCCTTGGTACACATGCCAGGCAAAGGCCATGGATGCCGTGATCAGGACCACGCTGGCCATCCACAGGGGATAGCGCGCCCAGAGCCGGTGCGCGAGAAGGCCGATCGCCGCAACGATGTAGAGGACCGACGCGAAGAAATTCGCCAGCACCACGATCTGCACATAGTTGCCCTCCTTCTCCCGCATGCCGAAGAGATCGAACAGGACCGAGGTGCTCAGGAACAACGTGACACCGCCGAATAGCAGCAGCACCGCGATCAATGCCCACCGTACCCGATTTGTATTTCGTGTATTCTTCATCTTGCAGCTATTAAGGTGAGTACGGTGTTGATCAACTTGTTGCCGACCTTTTTCACATCGGTGTTTTTGCCCGTCATGCGCCATTGCAACATGTGCAGCCGGAAGGTGCCCATCACGATCTGCACCAGCATGTCGGTGGGGATCACCCGGGTGAAGGTGCCCGCTTTCTGGCCAGCGCTTACGACCGCTCGCAGATGATGTCGCATCACCTCCATCAAGTTCTTGATCGCGGTATCGATCACCGGTGATGGCTCCATGAAGTTGGTGGCGAAAATGGCCATCAGGTATTCCGGGTGCGCCTTGAAGTAGGTGAAGTGGCTGTCGAACATGGCGCGCAAACGCATGTCCGGCTTTTCCTCCTGTGCGGTCACCGCCTCCATGCGTTCCTGCACCGATGCGGTGAGCAGTTCCAGCATCTTCACCAGGATGTCCTCTTTGCTGGCGAAGTGCCGATAAAGTGCGGCTTCGCTGAAGTGCATGCGCTCTGCCAGGCGCTTGGTGGTGAGCTTGGCATAGCCGTCCTCACTGATCAACTGGCCGGCTGCGGCGATGATCTCCAATTGCCTAGGGGTGATGTCCGTTCTCATTGTTCAATGTTTCCCGTTGTCCGTTGATCGGTAGTGGACCTGTCCAGCCGTTCGTTCTCCAAGTCGAACGAGCCCCGTAGGACCGCATGAAGGATCGCGACCGGCAGGCAAAGCACACCGCCTATCAACATCCCCAGCTCAAAGAACAGGGAACTGTCCTTGAAGGGCTTTCCCTTGAGCCGGGACTGGAAGGCACTGTAGGGTATGCCGTACATGTTCCCGGCGATCATCACTTGGGCCGCAGCGAGCATGATGCGCGCTTTCTTTTCCCCGTATTCCCTCACGATCGCTTCATAGGCGTACTCCTTCGGAAAGCCCCGTGAGTCCGCAAAATGCTGGGCGAACACGATGGCCTTTGCTTCCTCGGGCTTGATGAAGCCATCCGCTCCGCTTAGGAAGCTGCTGATCTCCGCACCGCTCATCCCTTGGCGCAGGGCCCTCTTGGCATGCTCATAGGAACACGCTGCACAACCGTTCACCTCGGTCACGGCCAATTGTATCCGCCGCACGAGATCGGGGTCCACCAACTTGCTCTTGTTGTTCCCGACCATGCACATGATCGCGCTTGGCACGCATACGAAAGAGCGGTACATCTCCAAGAAACTGAACTTGCGCTTGTACTCCGCTCTGAAGCGTATCGACCCGGGTATCACTTCCTCCGGTGTCGGCTTCCGCTGTTCGCTTGTATTGTGCGCATCCATGGGTTGGACGGAAGCCTTCAACAGGGATCCCTCCTGCACAGGAACGGTACCGGATAACAGGGCACTTGTCCCTTCCTGGTCCATGATCGTTTCTTTATCGTCCGGCATCATCAGGGCCACTTACAATGCTTGAAATGATCCCCTTCCGGTCCGTGAACTCAGCCTTCAGCACACCTGCCAAATGGACCACGATGAACCCCAGTAGGTAGTAGATGCTCAGCACATGCACCTGCTCCAGCGGCTCCTTCCATCCCTTCGGCCCCCAGACGATCAGCAGCCCGGTGACCAATGAGACGACCACAAAGGCGTAGAAAATGAGGTAGGTCCACTTCCTGAACTTCGCCGTTGTGGACAAGCCTTTGCCCAGCGGGTTCTGGAACTTCATTCGCCCGAAGGCGGGAAGCATGAAGCGGAGCGCGAACAAGCCCGTGAGCGCATAGCCCGTGTAGATGTGCCAGTCCCACATCGGCTGCCTGATCTTCTTGGCCATGGCGATGGCCTGGTCTTGGGAGAGCTGTTGCCCCGTAACGGCCAGCTGGTCCTGGATGATGGCCGCCACGTTGTACTTGTTCATCCATGTCAACCGCAGGAAGATCGTGATCAGCAACAGCATGAATGAAACCGCGATGGCCCAGTGGACGATCCGGTAGATGGCGGGATAGCTTCTCTTTTCCATGGTGGGCCGGCCTTTTTACGCCGCTTCCTTCGCTGTGAGCTTCATGGTGTAGAACGAGATGCCAAGCCAGATCACGGAAGAGGTCATGGCGATGGCCCCGACCAGAACAAGTGCCGGCGGTACGCCTAAATAGACCTCGGCCAGTATGCCGATGGGCATTAGCAGACCGGCCATGGCCAACCAGGAGATCGCTTTGGAATTGTTCAATTTTCCGTGGAAGTGCAGAAGCAGATAGCCGATGATCACGTTCAGTACGGCGAAGAGGTTGCCATGCACGTGCGCCAAGCGCGATTCAAAGTGCTTGCCCGTGGAGTAGGTGTCCACCCATGCCTGCTTATCCGGAGCGAAATCGCGCAGGTAGATCAATAGGAAGCCATAGAGCATGAATCCGCCCATGATGAGGAAGCCGATCGCAATGTTGTTCTTGCCGTTCATGATGCTGTTCTTTTCTTTCGGGGACGAAGTTAGTGATTACTAACATGCGCAAACGGTGATAGTTGTCACTTACCGCTACATGCGGCATGGGCCAAGGGGTTCAAGGCAGGGTCAGACCTCAGAACTGCGCAGGCCCTCCACCTCGGGACCCTGCGCACCCGGACCGGCCTGCAGGGTCCTCGCCGAAAGCGCTGGAGTCCGTGCAGAGGTTGAAGGAACTGACTCCTATCAGGGCATTGGCCCCGGAAAAGGCCTACCTTACATGCCAACCACAGACCCATGCGCATTTCAACAGGCTATCTTTTCGTAATGCTGCTGGCTTCCTGCGGAGGGGGCAGCACAACGCCGACCCTTCCCCCTGCGGCGGGCAGTACTGCGGACCAACTGGAGATCGACAAAGCATTGCGGGTTCAGGCATTGAACTACTTCCAGCCCCTGCCGGAGGTGGTGGTGCATCCGGCCGTGCCGGATACGCCGGAGAAGGTCGCTCTTGGTGCTAAGCTCTTCATGGACCCACAACTCTCCTCGGACGGTACTATCAGTTGCAACTCTTGCCACCAGCTGGACAAGTATGGCGTGGACGGCACGCCCACTTCCACGGGAGTGCGCGGTCAATTAGGTACGCGCAATTCACCCACGGTATACAATGCCGCGCTGCACAACATGCAGTTCTGGGACGGGCGTGCTGTCGACGTGGAAGAGCAGGCCGGTATGCCGGTGATGAACCCCGTGGAAATGGGGATCCCATCGGAAGGTACCTTGGTGAAGAAGCTGAAGCGGATAGCGGACTATTCACCTTTATTCAGCACAGCCTTCCCAGCCGATAAGGACCCACTTACATATGCCAACATCCGCGAGGCCATCGGTGCCTTCGAACGAACGTTGCTGACCCCTTCCCGTTTCGATGACTTCCTGAAGGGCGATGCCACAGCGCTTACCCCTAGTGAGAGTGCTGGCCTGCTCACCTTCATGGAGGTGGGATGCACCACTTGCCATACGGGTGCGGCCATGGGCGGTACCATGCTGCAGAAGTTCGGCGTGCATGCCGATTTCCGTCCACTTACGGGGAGCAGTCCTGACGATCAGGGTCGGAAGGATGTGACCGGTGCTGAGGGCGACAGGGACCTATTCAAGGTGCCTGGCCTACGGAATATCACGAAGACAGCACCCTATTTCCACGATGGCCGGGTGGCGGAACTGGACAAGGCTATCCGCATCATGGGTACAGTACAGCTGGGCAAGGAGCTTAGCGATCAGCAGGTAACGGACCTGAAGGCCTTCCTCGAAGTGCTTACAGGTGTGGTCCCCGCCACCGCCAAGGTCAGTGCGGCCACCCCGTGAAGAGCCCCCATGTATCGGTGCTCCTGCGTGCGAGCCTGGTCCTCATTTCCCATTCACACCGTGACCCCAACGCGGATCTAACAAAACCCAGTACCATTTCTCATTACAGTTGCACCCGATTTTTGGGGCTGCTATACTGCTTCGATGTTCGCTTTCCATCTCCCGTCCGAACATTCTGGTTCCAGCAATGATCAGCTGATCCTGTCCAAATTGAATGGCCCCGCTCAACATTGGAGCCACCTCGAATGCCGCTCCCGGCTTCGGACTGAATTGTACTACGAAATGGCATAAAAGACCCCGCCTGACGCGGTCGCGTCGGGCGGGGTCTTTGTGTACCGGAGATCAATTCCCCGGTGGGGTCGCGCTACTCCTCAGTGGAAGTAGTTCCCATAGGTCTTCAAGTAGTCACCGAGTTGCGAAAGCTCCGCGGCCGATGGCTCCGGGCTAAGCTTGTCCAGCGTCTTGTGGATCGGGATGAGGTAGTTGTGCAGTTGCTCGTGCGACTCGCCGGTCATGGTGCATTTGGCGAAGATCTCCTTGAACTCCGCCTCCAGCTCCTCCTTCAACATGGCACCCTTGCCGCTGGCCGGGTCATAGGCCTCTACCAGATCCAACATGGCATTCACCCCGTCGGTGGTCTCGATGTTGGCTTCCCAGGTCTTGCCGTTGTCCAATTGCACCGCGTTGCCCTCGTCGCCGGCGTGGTCATCATGCTCCGGGCTTTCCACCGCGGTGGTATCGTTGTCATGACCCTCGTGGGTCGTGTCGGAACTGCCGCAGGCCGTGGCCAGCAGGGCTGCGAGGAAGAAGGGGATGATCGGTGTGGTCTTCATGGGCTCAAGAGTTGTATTGATCAGTTGCTTGGATTTGAACGTCGGATGTAGTACCGTGCGGCCGCATAGAGCAGCACGGTGACAAAGATGCGGAATGACAGCGCGCCGATCGTGCGTTGCTCATACGCGCCGCCACCACTTACATGGAAGTAAAAGCCGATCGCGGCGACCAGCATCAGCACCACGGCGATGGCAAGTACGGCCGGCGTCCATCCCTTGCGGGAGATCAATCCGTATGCCGCGATCAGGTAGAGGAAGGCTACGAAGAAGTTCATCCACAGCACCACCGGAACGGTATGACCTGCGGCCTCCTGCGCTCCCCCAAGGTTGAACAACAACGAGCTACTGGCCGCCAAGGTGATGAGCCCGAAAAGACCCATCACCCCCGCGGTGATCAGGGATCCGCGCGGAGAGGAGAGTTGCTTTTTCATGGGTCGTTCCAAAAGTGGCCAACAAGGTGGTCCGGGAAGCTGACCATTGTCAGAAACAAAACGCTGTCCGGCTGAATGGTTCACGGGAGCAAGTCACACTCAAGACCTCCTTCCGCTCAGGGTCTTCCGCCGTACGACGGAAGGCCCTGTGTGAGATATTGTCTGGAACTACGCGCCGACGACCTCTGCCTCCTTGTTGTTGAAGCGCTCGACCCCATTGTAGGTCACCTCCCATGTGACGGGCAAGGCCCTCTTGATCATGGCGCTCACCCCGCACAGCTCATTCTGGGAGCGGTCCACCACGCGAAGGGCTTCTTCCTCATGTGCCGCTTCACCGTGCATTTCATAGATCACGTGGACGCTGGAATACTGGATGGGGTGTGATTTGGTGATCTCCCCGGAAACGCGGACCTCGAAACGATCGAGCGGCTTTTCCGCCCTGCGCAGCAGCGCTACCACGTCCATGCCGGTGCAGCCCGCCAGCGCGGTGAGCATGAAGGGCTTCGGGATCGGCCCTTGGTCCTCCCCGCCTGCGCGCTCGGGACCGTCCATGATCACCGTGTGGCCGCCCACCAGTGCATTGAACTGCATCTTTCCCATCCATACCGCATCCACGTCGTGTGTCATCGTCTTTGAATTATGCCGCCCGGAACATCCGATCGGCGATGCGCAAAGGTCTTGCCTCCGCACCTTCCGGGATGTGAGCAATGTCACCATGGGTACATTGCACCCGCGTTTGTTGCACCACCTTAGAACACCCTTCATACATGCGTCCACTTTTCCTCACATCCGTTGCCGTGCTTTCCATTTCCAGTGCCTTCGCCCAGCAGCCGTTGGCCATTCCGCCAGCGCTGGACGAGGACACTTTCCACCTGAACGTGGGCCAGCACACGCACCAGTTCTATCCCGGCATGAATACCACCACACTGGGCGTGAACGGCGACTATCTCGGCCCTACATTGATCTTCCATCGAGGGGATACGGCAAGGCTGCGCGTCCACAACGGGCTCACGCAGGTCACCACCATGCACTGGCACGGTATGCACGTGAGCGGCGACATGGACGGTGGTCCGCAACGCACCATCGACCCCGGCATGGACTGGGACGTGAAGTACGACGTGGTAAACCCGGCGGGAACGTACTGGTACCATCCGCACCCGCACATGCTCACCGGAACGCAGGCCACGCGCGGGATCGCCGGTTTGATCATCGTGCAGGACGATGAGGAATCCGCGCTGGACCTGCCCCGCACCTACGGCGTTGACGACATTCCCGTGGTGTTGCAGGACCGTCGTTTCTTGGCCAGCGGCGAATTCGTCGTTGGACCTTACGGTGATTCAGTGCTGGTGAACGGAACGCCGCACCCTTACCTCGACCTGCCCGCACAAATGGTGCGGCTGCGGCTGTTGAACGGATCCAACTCGCGTGTTTATCGTGTCGGGCTGCAGGACAGTAGCATGTTCACCATGATCGCCGGTGACGGTGGGCTGTTGAACGCTCCGGTACCGCTACAACGCCTGGACCTCAGCAACGGTGAACGCGCCGAAGTACTTCTGGACCTTACCGGAATGGAGGGCGACAGCCTGTTGCTGATGAGCTTCGGCAGCGAGCTTCCCGTCACCGTGCCCGGCAGCGCCAATATCCTCTGGGAGACCAGTGCGCTCAACGGCATCGACTTCCCCTTGCTTCGCATCCGCGTGCAGGCGCCCACCACAAACCCGGTCACGAGCATCCCCGCCGTGCTGGGCAGTGCAACGCCTATACCCGAGGCACAAGCCGTGCGCACCCGCGTGAAAACGATCACCGGAAACGGCATGGTGGGCATGGGCATGTTCCTGATCAACGGCCAGGTCTTCAACATCAACGTGGTGAACGACACGGTGCAACTGGACGCCACGGAGATCTGGACCTACGTCAACAACTCCAACATGGCGCATCCCATGCACGTCCACGGCGTCTCGTTTTTCGTGCTGGACCGGAATGGTGTTGCGGTGGCACCCGAAGAGGCCGGAGCGAAGGACGTGGTGCTGGTGGACAGGTTCGAAACGGTGCGCACGATCATGCGCTTCGAGCACCTGAGCAATGGCTACCCCTACATGTACCACTGCCACAACCTGATGCACGAGGACAACATGATGATGCTGCAGTTCATCGTGACGGACCCGAACATGGGGATCACAGAGGCAACGGCTTCCGCACACGTGCGCATGTTCCCGAACCCCACATCCTCCACCGTAACCTACGAGGCACCGTTCGCCGTGCGGTCCACTACCATCATGGATCTCACGGGGCGTGTCCTTCAACGTGCTCCGGGAAGCGGAAATACAGAGGGCAGCATCGCCATGGGATCATTCCCGGCGGGGCTGTACACCATCGTGCTGGATGGGCCCGGATCATCGGCACGGGTCCGTGTGGTGCGGGAATAAGGCCGATCAATTGTCCAAGGCGCCCTGCTCGATCCAGTCGCGGATGGTCTGAAGATCTGCCGCGTTCAGCGTGGCGCCGTTCGGTGGCATGGTGAGGCCATAGCTCGTAGATCCCGTGATCTTGTGCCACAGCACCGATGCATCCGGATCGCCGGGCACGATTCGCACATCCGGCGCATAGCCCATGGAGACCACGTTCACCAGGTCGGTATACGCCGCCGCAGCACCAAGATCCAGTCCGCCATTGGTCGGATGGCAATTCCAACAGTGCTGGGTGAAGATGGGAACCACCTCCGTGTTGAAGTAGGCGGTGTCCACCGTGCCTGGTACATCCGCTCGGGGAAGCACTACAGGACCCTCATCCTTGGCGCATCCCGCCATTAGCAACAGTATGAATGCCGCGATGGGCCACACAACCCGACAGGTGCTCATGGACGTGGACTCTTGGGTTTGACGAATAGCGTGCGCGAGATGTTGAAGCCGAGCAGCATGTTGCCTTCATCGTAGCGCACCTGTGGCGCAGTGTACAAGCGCTGCTCCATGATCTCCCCGCTCGATGCGATGATGATCTGGAACACGTGGCCCAAGGTGGCCAGCTCGTAAGCAATGGCCACCGGGTCAAGGTGGTCAACGGGTTGCCGCCCTTGCACCACCGGTGCATACTCGAAGAGGATGGCCCCCTTGGTGGAGACCTTGATCCGCCCGCTGACCGGGACGGCTATAGTGAGGTTCTCCCCTCCGGCAGGTGCCAGGTTCCGGTACTCGAAGGCGCCCGCAGCCTGCAGGGAGAACACCTCGTTGAAGCGGCGGCCCACGATCACCTGTGAGTTGTAGGACATACGGTGCTTGAACTCGTAAACGAAAGGCGTGGTCAGATCGGCGAAGTAGTAGTTATCCGCCACGGCGGGGAACGCATCGGTCATCACCGCAGCATCGAAGAAGCCGGTGACCGAGATGGGCATGGTATTGTCCACGGTCTGCCGCAGGATCCGGGCCTTCACCGCCAGGTCCACCAGTTTGCCGTTCTTGGAACGGCCGACCTCCAAGTGGATCCGGTCGCTCACCGCATACTGGAAGCCGAAGCGGATATTGGCGGGCAGGTCCAGGCCGAAGAACTGCTTGTAGGATTGATCATCCATGCCAAAGGCACCGAAGCGGTGCTGGATCATGAAGCCGAAGGAACGCTTTCTGGGCACCACCTCGATGGACTGCGCATTGATCACCTGCGACCACGAGAAGGTGTTCGTTACCAGCTCGGGCTTACCGGCCTCTTGGGCCTGCACCCCGGCCGTGGACGCACACAGGAGTGCCCCGAAAAATAAATGGACGAACAGTGGACTACTTTTCATCCGGACCGTGTTTCAAGGTACGCAGGTAATGCACCACGGCCCAGCGCTGCTCGCGCGAAAGCACCTGTTCGTAGGAGGCCATCTCCCCGCGCCCGTGGGTGAGCTTCCAGTACAAAGCGCCGTTGGATTGGGCCTGGATCCCCGGTGAACCCAGATCGGCCGGGTGGACCGTGAGCACGGCCGCGTTCGGCCCATCGCCTTTGCCCTGCATACCGTGGCAAGTCCAGCAGAGCGAGGTGAAAACCCGTGCTCCCTTTGTGACAGCCTTGGCATCTTTGGCCAAGGGGTCCACCAAGGCGTCAGCTTCCGCCGGGGCCTTCCATGGGTCGCCCGTGCCTTGGGAAAGTCGGAAGGCTGTGATCAGCATGAAAAAAAGGAGGATGAAGGGGATCGATCGGTGTGCCATGGTTCACTGTTCGTTAAGCGCGTTCCCGGCACCACCCCCTTGGTGATCAAGCACGGACAAGGCCGTCCGGGCACGTGCATTCCCGGGATCGAGCGCAAGAGCGTGCTGCAAGGTAGAACGCGCGCCGCTGGTGTCGCCGGTCCGGGCCTGGACCACGCCGAGGGTGTACTGCGCATTGCTGTCCCCGGGGCGCAATTGCACAAGGCGATCATATTGGAAAAGTGCTTCCTGCCAGTGCCCCTGCCGAAGATGGAGCGCGCCCAGATTATTCCGCACCAGTGCCTCTTCCGCACCGTTGCGCAAGGCCTGTTCCAGCAGATCGATGGCGGCATCGTCATGTCCTGCGGCACTTTCCAGCGCGGACAAGGCCAACTGCGGGCGCGGGTCCCCCGGCATTCCTTGGAGCGACCGTTGGAACATCGCACGTGCTTCGTCCATCTTGCCGGCACCGGCCAAGTCGATCCCCACTTGGAGCGCGGCGTTCCCCAGCAGTTCCTCGTCCTTGCCATGCGGCCGGGGCGTCCCCAGTTCAAGGGTCTTCCTCCAATGTTCCAGTGCCCGCTTCCGGTCCCCTGCCGCCATGGCCAGCTCGCCCAACCGGTAACGCGCCTCCACATGTTCGGGGTCCTGTTCCACGATGCCTTCAAGCAGGGTGATGGCTTTGGGCGCCTGGCCGGCAAGCAGATAGAGGTTCGCCAGTTCCTTGCGCCGGTCAATGGGTGCGACCAGACCGTAATACAATGCCTTTTCGTAATGGGAGATGGCTTCGTCGAGCTCGGTGCGGTCGATCTTTCCGGCAGGCGCACCGGCCAATTCCTTGAACGCGGACTTTCCTTGCCAGGTGAGGAATTGCACAAAACCGCTGTGGAGCGTGAACGCCACCAAGGCCAGCACGACCACACCGTAAGCGACACCGGCCGAGTGCAACCGGCCATCGCTCCGCAGCACCAGTCCACGGACCTTCATGGTCTTCCGTTTCCACAGGCGGAAACCCATCAGAACGAGATAAGCGGTACACACCGATAGGCCCACGGCCATCAGGAAGGCGACGGCATCGTACAGCCCCCGGAAAATGAACATCGCGATCAGAAAGACCACCGCCAGCAGGATATCCTCTCCCAAGGAGAAACTGTACCGGCCTGCATAGGTGCCCAACGGGTGGCCCTTGCGGAACAGGGGCGGCTTCCGGAACCCGTAGGTGATGGCATCCTCGGGGCAGGCCGCGATGCAGTCAAGGTCCTTCATGCAGCGCGGATTCGTCACCATGCCGTGCTGGGCCAGCTCCTTGTGCACGAGGATGTCCGAGGTGCAGGCCTTGGTACACAAGCCACATGAGGTGCAATCCTTGGCGACGTTCAGAGCGATACGCCCCGGGGCGAACTGGTCGGCGATGCTGAAGAGCGCACCGTACGGGCAAGCCTGAAAGCAAAAGCCGCGGCTGCCCAGCAGGTAAACGATGAGGAAACCGCAGATGAAGAAAGTGAGCACAGCGATGCCCGGTGGCGGGAGGTTACGCCAGAGGTTGTCCGTGCTGAATGAGGACCAGCCACCTGCTGCACTGGCCTCTACCACATGGAGCGATGCGGGGTCCAGCCCGTGGAACAAGGCCAATATCTGCGGCCAGATGAAAAGGTAGCCCATCACCACGAAAGGGATCCAGACCAAGGTGCGCGAACGGATCGAGGTCCGCGGGATGCGCAGCTTGTCCATCATCCAGCCGCATGCATCCTGCAAAGCCAGGATGTGGCATCCCCACGAGCAGAAGAAGCGGCCGAAGAACAAGGTGGCCACCATCACCAGCGCCATGAAGATGAAGCCCGCCGTTACGATGCCTTGATGGATCGTGTACAGCACCTCGTTGAACTCCAGCGGCGCCAAGGTGCGCCCGCGCAGCTTCCAGTGGATGAAATGGGCGATGAAAAGCAGATGTACGCCCACGAGGGTGGCCGTGCGCCACTTGCCGAACGAGCGGGTCCGCTTAGTCGCCATGGCCCATCATCCCGTTGCTATTGGACCACCAGCCTGCGCTGGAAGAGGCGCCCCTCGATCCGCAGGGAAAGCAGATAGATGCCCTTGGGCAACACGCTCGTGTCGAGCGGTCGCAGCACTTGGCCACTTACTGCGTGGAAGCGCTCGGTACGGACGTTCCGGCCCAGCGCATCGGTGAGGTCCAACAGCACCTCGGCCGGTGCCAGCAAGTGCAGAGAGATCTCGGAGAAGCCGTTGCTCGGGTTCGGATATACTTCGAAGCCGCGCAGCGACAGCGGCTCATTCACCCCCGTGCAGATCTCCACCTCCACCTGTACCATGGTGGGCGCACTGGCACATTGCCCACCGCCCACTTCCACTTCCCAATCGAAGAAATAGGGATAGTAGGACGAGCCCACGCTCGACGTGGTAAGGGTGGCCACATCGCCGATGGTGTAAGGATAGGAAACGGTGCTGGTGCTGCGCCAGAGGTCCACTTGGCCGGCAACAGTGAGCGTGTAGTCCGTTCCTGGAAGGATATCAAAGTCCAGGTCCATGCGCGATTCGCCGGCGGGAACGAAGGCAGAACGTGTATGGCGCACCACGCCGACCACGTCCACCACTTCGATGGTGCGCATGCCCGCACTGCCCGCGAAGAGCCGCACGGACTTCAGCCGGAAGGACTTCTGCGCATCGAATTTCAGGGCGATCCCTCCCGCATGGTAGTTGCCTCCCCCGCTGTTATCGAGCTTCCCACCGTGCAACAGGGCACCGGCCAGCGTATTCGTGCTGGTCACCTGATAGGTGGTGGAGGCGTACAACGGAGGTGTTTCATAGCTGGATCCGGTCCCCAGTGTATTTCCTTGGGCATCGGCCCATACCGGATCTGAAGCGGTGGTGGTGAGCACGGCGATCCCGCCTTCACAGACCAAGGCATCCTCAACCACGGGCGGCCCGGGTTGGGGGAGTTCCGTAACGGTGAACGGCGCGGAGGTGGCCGTACCGCAATACGTGGTCACCACTACAGAGTACGTACCGGGGTCTGCCATGATGGAATTGGTCGTAGCACCGTTGGACCACTGGTAGGAGACGCCTGCATTGGCTTGCAGTTTCACTTGACCGCCAGGGCATACATAAGCCTGCTCATCGCAATGGATGGCGGCCATGGGCGGGGCGGAAGAGGACTGCTGGGTCAGCGTAATGGGCACGGCGGTGAAATTGTTCTCCTCATTGGCCTCCTCCACCACATTGAGCGGGTCCACCTCATAGACGATCCAGTAATCGCCGTTGCAGGTGTTGGCGGGAATGTTGATCCACATGCCATCGAGGTACTCGCTGTAGATATCGGTATAGCCCGAGGAGATCCCTTGGCGGACCATGCTGCAGCCGTAAGGCCCGCCGAGCCCGTAATTCGGGAAATCCGATGTCGTCAAGCTGTTCCCCGCGTTGTACACGGTGTTGTCATCCTTGCAATGGTTCGTTACCGATGAGCTGCCACAGCTATTGTAGTCCATCAAGCAAAAGCCGAGCTTGTAGCCCTGCCCCAGGATCGGCCATTCCCGCGGGTCCGTCACCCCTGCCTCCGGTATCCGCAGGCTGTAGATGCCCCATTGGTCGTAGTGCGTATGCCCGTGAGTGGGGTGATAGGTCATGCCTTGCGGCATCACGCGCTCCCGGGAGGTCATGGTCGGTCCGTTCTTGTGGAAGATGCGCTGGGTGGTGAGCTGCTTGGCCGTGCCGCCGTTCGGGCAGGCGAACTGCTGCTGCGCGTTCGGGTCGTACACCGTGAAGGTGTCCGTACCGCAGGTAAAACGCCGATAGCCGTCGAGGTCCACGCCGCGCACCTCCAAGGGCCCCATGCCGATGTTCGGTGTGGAGCCGGTCACATAGATCCGGCCAGCCTCCTCGTTGGGCCCGCTCAAGTAGTTCAACAGGGCATACCACGAGATCGTCACGTCCGGAAGCAGGTCGCAATCCTGGCTCCCGTCAGGGCAGGCGCAGGAGGTGGCATTGTTGGTGGTGCATTGGGCCGTGGCCGTACCGGTCCGGACCATCAACAGCAGAAGGAGCAGAAGGTAAAGGTGTCGCATCGTGTGGGGCGTTTGTGAGGGCAAGGTAGGGAGATCAACAGGCATTTGTATGACCTATGTCATATTATTTTTCAACTTGATCGTGGATATCGACGATGCCACACCTTCCTTCCCCCGTATTCATTGACTTTTTAGATCACCCCATGCCTGATCCACATTCATCCTATGTGATACATATCACCATAAATGATCGACCGATCCCGTTCTTTGTGGAACGAACAACTTTTAACCATCATGCTCCGACATCTCCTGCTCCCCTCCTTCCTGCTATCCATGCTCGTTAGTGGTTGCAAAAAAGAGACGACGTACCCGCCCGCCGCCGTTCCTGCCGACCCGGCTGTTCTGAGCGTAAGCCATGTGGTGGACGGCCTGCCGTTGACCTACGACACCTTGCTCTATACGAATGAGGCGGGTGCGCTTTACAGTGTCACAAAGGTGGAATACTACCTGAGCGAGCTGGTGCTGATGGGCACGGGCAGTACCGCGAATGATACCCTGCACGGCCCGTGGTACGTGAACGCCGCCGGGGTGACGGACTTCGACCTCAGCAGCTTGCGCGCCGGCACGTACAGCGGGGCAACCATGTTGCTGGGCCTGCCCCCGGCGCTGAACATTACGGGCGCCTTGCCCAACACCATCGAGAACATCAATATGGCCTGGCCGGAACCGATGGGCGGCGGTTACCACTTTATCAAGTTCGAGGGTCGCTTCGTTTCCGACGGAACAACACCGGGCTATGCCATGCACATCGGTAAGAACGCCTTCCTGCCCCACGCCGAGCTGCAACAAGGCTTTACCATCACCGGCAGCGGCGGAAAACTGCAGCTCACCTTTAACCTCAACGAAGTATTCCGCACGCCGAACACGTATGACCTCGCTACGGGCAACTATTCCATGGGCAACATGGACCTGATGGGCCAGCTGCAGGAGAATTGCGCGAACGCCTTCACCATCGCCTATCAGCCATGAACAAATCCCTTCTTGCGGGCCTCCTCCTCATCCCGGTGCTTCTGGCCTCCTCCTGCAAACGGGACTCGGTTGAACCAACAGCGGCCACTTCCGGCCCATCCGGAACACCCGTGGACCTCGCAGGGCCGGGATACTTCCCGCAGATGACCGTACCGGCCAACAACCCCACCACGCAGGAAGGCATCCAACTGGGGCGCAGGCTCTACTACGACCCCCTCCTCTCCACGAACGGCCCCAGGGCAGGCCGTTCGTGCAGTAGCTGCCATTCCCAGGAGCTGGGCTTCAGTGTGCCCACCGTCCCCCCCGGTTTTCTCAACGTGCTGCCCCATGTCAACTTAGGCTGGAGCACTAATTTTTTGTGGAAGGGCAACGTGCAGGGCACGCTGGAGGACATCATGCGCTTCGAGGTGGAGGAGTTCTTTGAAGTGGACGTGAGCGTCCTGCAGAATGACCCCGATTATCCGCAGTTGTTCCAATCGGCATTAGGCAGCTCCACGATCACGCAGGATGCGGTGAGCAAAGCATTGGCACAATGGTTCCGCAGCATGATCTCCTCCAACAGCCGGCTGGACCAGTATCTCCGGTACGAGATCGGGCTCACGCCCTCGGAGATGAACGGGATGATGGTCTACCTCACTGAGACAGGCGATTGCTTCCACTGCCACGGATTCCCGCTCCTCACGGACAATGCCTTCCACAACATCGGGCTGGACTCGGTCTTCACGGGCAATGATCAGGGCCGCTACATGATAACGGGCAACTCCACGGACATGGGGGCCTTCAAGTCCCCTTCCCTGCGGAACATCGCACAGACCGGGCCCTACATGCACGACGGCCGGTTCGCCACACTGGAGGAAGTGGTGGAGCACTACAACTCCGGCGTGAGGCCTTCGGCCAGCCTTGACCCGATCATGACCAAGCCCGGCAAGGAGACGGGGCTGAACCTTTCCCCGCAGCAGAAAGCCGACCTGGTGGCCTTCCTGCACACCTTCACCGACCAGACCTTCCTGACCGACACGGCATTGGCCAGCCCCTTCTGAACGCACTGACCGCTAACTTGGCGGCCATGGGAAAGACACCTGCACAACCCGTTCGCCTTGACAAATTGATCGCCGAACACTGTAGCCCCGAATGGCGGGAACTGCTGCGGGAGGGCAACACCGTGCTCACATTCCGCAAGGGCGAGCATATCTTCAGCGATGGGCAAGTGGCCACGCACATGTTCATGATCTACAAAGGCCGGGTGAAGGTGGTCGTGCGCCAGGCCGAGGGGTCCGAACGCATCATCCGCGTGGCGGGCGACGGCGAAGTGCTGGGCCATCGGGCCATCGGCGACAAGCCCATTTACACCGCAGCTGTCACAGCCTTGAGCGAGACCCGGGTGAACTCCATACCCATGCCCCTCTTCCTTAGCACGCTCCGGGCGAACAACCTGTTCTGCTACCACTTCCTCCTCTACTTCACCGAAGAAATGCGCAAGCTGGACCAGGACATGCGCGACCAGATGGAATTGGACGTGCCCCAGCGCGTGGCCAAAACGCTCCTGCGGAACCGGGACACCTTCGGCTTCGATGAAACGGACAAGCGCAAATTCGCATTCACCCTTTCCCGAAAGGACATCGCCAGCATGGCCGGCACCACCTACGAATCGGTGATCAGGACCTTGGCCGAATTCCAACAGCAAGGCATTATCGAACTCGTGGGAAAGGAGATCCGTGTGCTGAAGAAGCGGGAGCTGGAAAAGGCAATGCGATCGTCCTGATCGACGAACCGGTCAACGCCCGGCAGGCCATGCTCCATATGGCATAGACCTTATGGCTCCGCAGGGTCGGACACTTGGGGCCTGACCTGCGGAGGGTGCGCTCAGTGGTTCATCCCCTTCTTGCCCGGGAAGTAATTCGTGGAGGAACGGATCGCCTTCCGGCTCCAGTTCCAGATCACCACTTGGTAACCGCGCCAGATGTAATCCACCGGTGCCACCAGGAAGTGCATGAAGCGGGTGAAGGGGATGATGGCCACGATGAAGAAGGCCGAGAAAATGTGCATCTTCACCGTCCATGGCAGGGCACTCACCGCCGCCACATCAGGGTTGAAGGCGAAGACGCTGCGCAGGTAGGGCGTGATCGACGAAGCGAACCAAGAGGTTCCCCAGTTGTTGGCCACGGCGACTATCAATCCGCTCAGGATCTGGACGAGCAGGACCACATACACCAGCATGTCCATGCGGTTGGTCACCATCATCACCTTGCGGCTCCCGAGGCGGCGACGGATCAAGAGCACCAATCCCATCAAGGTGGCAAGTCCGAAAACGAAGGCGCTCATCTCCAAGATCAACAACCGCACAGGCTCACCGTTCCATGCAAGGACACTTGCCGGGAAGAGAAAGGCGATCAGGTGGCCGAAGAAGAGCCACATCAGGCCCCAGTGAAATGGCTGGCTTCCCCAAAAGAGCTTCTTGCGCTCCAGGAATTCCGAGGAGAGCGAGGAGACCTGAAAGCCCCGGTTGATGTAACGGTAGACCGAGCCGATCAGGAATATGGCCAACGCGATGTACGGGAAGGCCACGAGCGTCATCATGTTGATGACCGCCCCGCCCGCGTCCCAGCCGAGCTTCAGCCCCCAGGACACCAGGACCGCCACACCGAGCATGGCCAAGAACACCATGACATAGTTGGGCCTATGGGTCCTTGGTGCGATGCCTTGTTCCTGGATCGTCCGCTTGGCCTTGAGGTATGCGCCGATCGCCAAATACAGTACCGCCGCCCCGAGCACGAGCAACAAAGGGAGGGCCCAATCGCCGAGTATTGTGGTAAGCATCACCATGGTCAGGTCGTTTTTAAGGTCTTAGGATGTGGGGTACTGCAGGTACCGCAGGTGGCGGCACCGTGAATGAATGCTTGTGAGGCCGGGAGTTCGTCCACGTGGTTCTCGATCTCGATATGTTCACTTTGCAGGAGGGTGAGCAATGCGTTCAGCGCGTTGCCGTACACGTTCCCGTCCTCGCACCCTTGGAGCACGATGGCGTTGTGCTTGCGCATGAGCATCTTCTCCCGTAGCGCCATGCGCGCCGTCTCGAACTCCTTGAGCATGAGGCGAAGTGCGGGCATGACGATGCGCACGCACAATTCATCGCGAATGGCATGGTCCTTCATCAACGGCAACAAGGTCAGGACGTTGACCAGGTTGTCCGGCAACTCACCTCCGCAGTCGTTCTGTGCTTCCGCCTGCTCGCGCTTCATGTTCACGAGGAACTCACCGCGCTTGTAGTCCTCCCCGAAGATCACATAACCGAGATCGGGGTAGCAGATGGCTTGCACGTGGAAGGTCCGGGTATAGATCTCCTCCTGGTCGTACATCGCGGTATTCTCCACCCAGGTCGCGAAGCGTTCCAGATCGGGCACGGCCTCGGGATAGGTGGCCATCAACATGGCACGGCATGCCTGCACGGCCCCGGGCAATTCGGGGCTGGGATACCGGAACAATCCGGCCATCAGGGCATAGCGTTCGGCTTGCATGATCACAGGCCGCGGGCGGGCTTCATTTTGAATCCGAACCCGGTCTCGCCTTTCACGTCGGCGGTCGCTTCGATCATCTCGATGCTCTCCTCGCGGTGTGCGGGCGGGATCACGAAACGCTCGTTGAAGGTGGCCAAAGAGGTCAGCCGGAAAATAGCGTCCGCTTCACCGGGGTTGGTGCTGCCGATCTGTAGTGCTTCCTCCACTTCCTCCTTGGTCAGGTCGCCCACGGTGGCATCACGGCGGTGGATCTTCACCGCGAGCAATTTGCGCAGGACGTTCCGCACCTTCTCCTCATCACCGGCGGTGAAGAGGCTGGCGAGGTACTTCATGGGCAGGCGGGAGGTTTCCACTCCGCCCCACAGGGACTTGGTGGTGGAATCATACACGCCATCGCTGTCCACGCTCGCCATGGCCGGCAGCATCGGCGGCACGTAGAAGAGGTTCGGCAACGTGCGGTACTCCGGGTGCAAGGGCAGGGCAATGCCCCATTCCTTCACGAACTTGTACACCGGTGATTGCTGTGCCGCGCGGATCGTGGAGTCGGCGATACCATTGGCCTTGGCGGCGGCGATCACCTGCGGGTCGTTCGGGTCCAGATAGATGGCCATCTGGCGGTCCACCAGCTCGTTCTCCGGGCAGGAGGCCACGGCCTCGATCATGTCGGCATCGTAAAGCATCACGCCGAGGTAGCGGATGCGGCCCACGCAGGAGTGCATGCAGGCAGGCGCCTGGCCCGACTCAAGGCGCGGGTAGCACAGGATGCACTTCTCGGATTTGCCGGTGTTCCAGTTGTAGTAGCTCTTCTTGTACGGGCATGCGGTGACGCACATGCGCCATGCCCGGCAACGCTCCTGGTTGAGCAGCACGATGCCGTCCTCACCACGCTTGTACAGGGCACCTGACGGGCAGGAACCCACGCAGGCCGGGTTGAGGCAATGGTTGCAGATACGCGGCAGGTAGAACATCATCATCCGCTCCAATTGGAACAGGCTCTCCTGCTCCACCGGTGAGAGCTCCTTGAAGTTGACATCCTTGCGGGCGTAGTCCTGCGAGCCGCCAAGGTCATCGTCCCAGTTTGGCCCGGCCTTCACGTCGATATGCTCGCCGGTCACCAAGGACACGGGGCGCGCCGTGGGCTGGTCATCCCCCTCCGGTGCGGTGAACAGGTCGGAGTACTTGTAGGTCCAAGGTTCGTAGTAGTCCTCCAGCACGGGCATGTTCGGGTTGTGGAAGATGTTCTTCAACCCCTTCCACTTGCCCGCCCCGCGCAGGGATACGGAGTTGCCGTCCTTCACCCAGCCGCCTTTGTAGACGTCCTGGTCCTCCCATTTGGTGGGGTAACCGGTACCGGGCTTGGTCTCCACGTTGTTCCACCACATGTATTCCGCACCCCGGCGATCGGTCCAGATGTTCTTGCAGGCGATCGAACAGGTGTGGCACCCGATACACTTATCGAGGTGGAACACCATTGTGATCTGTGATCTGACGTTCATGGTCTTGGCTTTATCGTGGTTCAGAATTCGACCTTGTCCATTTTGCGCACCAGCACGTGGGTGTCGCGGTTTGCACCCACCGGTCCCCAATAGTTGAAGTGGTAGGAGAACTGGCCGTAGCCCCCCATCAGCAGGTTGGGCTTCAGGTGTACGCGTGTGAAACTGTTGTGCCCACCTGCCCTACGCCCACCGCGCACTTGCGATTTGGGCACGGAATAGGTGCGCTCCGGTGAGTGGTACACGATGCATACCCCGCGCGGGATCCGCGAGCTGACGCAGGACCTCGTGCAGTAGACCCCGTGGTCATTGTACACCTCTACCCAGTCGTTGTCCTTGATACCTAATTCCTCCGCATCCTTTTCATTGATCCAGCACGGTTCCATGCCGCGGGAGAGGGTGAGCATCCGCAACGTATCACCGTAGGTGGAGTGGATGTGCCACTTGCCGTGCGGGGTGAGGCAGTTGAGCATCCTGGCCTTGCCGTCGTTCACCGTCTTGCGCAGGTCGCCATAGACCTGTGGTGTGGGCGAGGGCTTGTAGGTGGTGAAGTGCTCGCCGAACATGATGTAGCCATCATGGTCGAGGTAGGTGTGCTGCCGCCCGGTCATCGTGCGCCAAGGCATCAGGCGGTCCACGTTGTAGGTGTACGCGGCATAGGCACGGCCATCGTTCATGAGGCCGGACCACAGCGGCGAGGTGTTGTAGCGCCGGGGCTGGGCCTGCAGGTCCTTGTAATCGATCCGCACGTCCTTGCTGCCCTCGCCGAGGTCGGCCAGCACCATGCCGGCCTTCACCTCCATGTTCTTGTACGCACGGTCGTTCAGCATCCCGTTGGTGAGCGTGGAGAGCTTCAACACGGCGTTCACGGCCTCCACATCCTCCCTCAGCGATGGCAGGTCTTTGCCATCGATCCGCTGCACGTGCCGCTTATCCTCGATCATTTCCGCATACACGTCGTCGGCCATGTACGAGTTGCCGTGGGCGCCCAGGGTCTTGGTGTTCATGTTCCCACCGAGCGAGATGTACTTTTCGTAGATCTTGGTATAGTCGCGCTCCACGGTAACGATCTTGTGCATCGTCTTGCCGGGGATGGGCTCGCATTCGCCCTTGCTCCAGTCCTGAATGCTGGTCTGCGTGATCTCGTCGGCGCTGTCGTGTTGCAGCGGCACGTTCACGATGTCCGTCACAGGCGTGGGCAGGTGATGCTTGGCCAATTCACTGACCTTCTGCGCGATGATCTGGAAGATCTGCCAGTCGGTCTTGGCCTCCCACACCGGCGGCACAGCCTCGGAAAGCGGATGGATGAAGGAGTGCATGTCCGTGCTGTTGATGTCCGCCTTCTCATACCAGGAGGCGGTGGACAGCACGATGTCCGAATAGAGCGCGGAGGTGTCCATCCGGAAGTTGATGTCCACCACCAGGTCCATCTTGCCCGAGGGTGACTTGTCGCGATACACAATGTCCTTGACCATGGTCCCGGCCACCTCATCGGCGATGTCGTTGTGGTGCGTGCCGAGGTAATGGTTCAGCATGTACTCATGGCCCTTGGCGCTTGACATCAGGGCATTTCCGCGCCAGATGAACCAGTTGCGGGGGAAGTTCACCGGATCGTCCGGATCGGCCACCGAATGGAGCAGATCGCCGGACTTCAGGCGGGACACCACATGGTCCGCGATCTCCTTGTCCGTGTTCGCTCCGGCGGCCTTGGCCTCCTTGGCGATCTCCAAGTTGCTCTTGTTGTATTGCGGGTAGAAGGGCATCCATCCGTTACGCACGGACTTCACGATCCAGTCCGCCGAGTGCATCTTCGCCAGCGGGTTGGCATCATCGGGGATGCTGTTGTAATCGGCCTGGCAGCCGTCATAGCGCCATTGGCTGGAATTGATGTAGTGCCAGATGGGCCCTTGCTGGAGCCGGTTGGCACCGACCCAGTCCTTGGCCGCCATGATGGTGCCCCACGAATCGACCGGTGCGAGCTTCTCCTGGCCCACATAGTGGTTCATGCCACCACCGTTCTTGCCGTTGCACCCGGTGAGCATCTGCGCCATGATGGACGCGCGGTACATCAGGTTGCCATGGAACCAGTGGTTGATGGCAGCGCCCACGATCACCATGCACTTGCCCTCGGTGGCCTCGGCGGTGGAGGCCCATTCGCGGGCGAACTTGATCACCGTCTTCTTGCCGATGCCGGTGAAGATCTCCTGCCATGCCGGTGTGTAGGCCTGCTCCTTGTCGTCGTAATCCTTCGGGTATTCGCCGGAAAGACCACGGCCCACGCCGTATTGGCCCATCGTGAGGTCATAGATCGTGGCGACCGGGATGCGACGGCCGTCCACACCGGTGAGGTATTTTACCGGGATGCCGCGGAGGACCTTCTTCTTCAACCCGTATTCCACGAACTCCACTTGGAGCACTTCCTCGCAATTTTCCAGGAAGGTCAGTTCGGGATCATATACCGCGTTGTCCGGACCGTTCTCGTACTTCAGGTTCCAGTTGCCCGGCTCCTTGTCCCAACGGTAGCCCATGGTGCCCTTAGGGGTCACGGGCTGGCCGGTCTTGGAATCCAGGCACAGGAATTTCCAGTCACCATTGCTGATGTCCTTGAACTTATCCAGGCGGTTGGCACGCACCATTTTCATGGGCTTGAAGTGCTCCCCGTTGGGTTCGAGTTCCACCAGGAAGGGGCAGTCCGTGTAGCGCTTCACATACTCATGGAAGTAGGGTGTCCGCTTGTCCGAGTGCCATTCTTTGAGGATCACGTGGGTAACGGCCATCCAGAACGCGCCATCGCTGCCGGCGTGGCAGGGGATCCACTGGTCGGCGTGCTTGGCCACCATGCTGAAGTCCGGCGACATCACCACGGTCTTCGTGCCGTTGTGCCGGGCTTCGGAGAAGAAGTGGATGTCGGGCGTGCGGGTCATGCCGAGGTTGGCGCCCATGCTCACGCAGAACTTGGAGTTGAACCAATCGGCGCTTTCACAGACATCGGTCTGTTCGCCCCACACTTCGGGGAATGCACAGGGCAGGTCACAGTACCAATCGTAGAAGCTGAGGTTCACACCGCCCATGAGCTGCAGGTAGCGTGCGCCGGAAGCGTAGCTCATCATGGACATGGCCGGGATGGGCGAGAAGCCGATGATCCGGTCCGGTCCGTACTTCTGTACGGTGTGGATGTTGGCAGCGGCGATCAGCTCGAGCACCTCGTCCCAATGCGCCCTGCGGAAGCCGCCTTTACCACGGGCACGTTGATAACGCGTGCGTTTCTCCGGGTCGTTCTGGATGTTGGCCCAAGCCTGCACCGGGTCGTTCCCGGTCAGTGCCTTCTCCTTGCGGAAGAGGTCCATCAAGGCACCGCGCATCAGCGGGTACTTTACGCGGATCGGGCTGTAGAGGTACCACGAATAGGAGATGCCCCGTTGGCAGCCGCGCGGCTCGTAGGGCGGAAGCCCCTCCTCGAGCAACGGGTAGTCCAGGGCCTGCATCTCCCATACCACGATGCCGTCCTTCACATGGATGTTCCAAGAACAACCACCGGTGCAGTTCACGCCGTGGGTGCTGCGCACCACCTTGTCATACTGCCAGCGGTTGCGGTAGAACTCCTCCCACTGTCGGGACTTGGGCGAAATGATGTCTTCTATCCAGCTCATGGTGTTCCGTTTTTCTTCAGTTGGATCGCAGTTGCCGATCGTAGATGTCCTCCTTCACAGTCCTCTTGATCCGTCCGCGCCAGTGAAAGCCGATGAAGGCCAGCAGCGCGATCAATCCGCCGCCCCCATAGATCACGAAGGGTCTGTAGTGTGACCGTACCGCCTGATCGGCGCTCACCGCGTTGGCATGCTCGAGGAAGGCCGTTAGCGAATGGACCTCCTGCTCGGTGAGCGGCGTGTTGGCATAGGCGGTGGCCATCGCCGGGAAAGGCGGCGCCCCCAGGATACCCGCGACGCCCGCTTGGCCCATACGCCCGTAAACGCCGGTGAGGTCCTTCGCGAAGCTCCCTCCCATCATCACCTGGTCGTTGGTCACGTTGTGGCAGGAGATGCACGCGGCACCCTTGTTCGTAAAGCGGGAGCGGCCCGTGAACAGGGCCTGGCCCGTTTCGCGGTCCGCGTCCGTGAACGCAATGATGGGCGTTGCCGCGGCCGTATCCAAGGAGGCCGTGGCCCCCTTTGCACCGAAGCTGTTGATGTAATCAAGCACCTGATCCACATCCCCGGCACTGAGGGGCTGGTCCGGCATCATGATCTCATTGTATTCCTTGAAAATGGCCACTGCGTCCGGATCGCCGGATTTGACCATCGTCTGCGAGGACTTGACGAAGGAGTGGACCCATTCCTTGGACCGCTTGTCCGTGATCCCTGTAAGATCAGGCCCCACCAAGCGGCGGCCGATCATGTGGCACGCGCCGCAATTCTGTTTGAAGATCTTTTCCCCATCCTGGGCCGAGGCCGGTTGATGGACCAATAACAGGGGGAAGAACAGGATCGGAAGAAGCTTGATCGGTTGTCGCATCGGTGGTGATCGTTGGTGATCGTAAGCGTGAAGCAGGTTCAATTCCGCTGGGCCAATGTTCACGCACGGCACGGAACAGAATATGACCCATGTCACTTTTGCATCGGACAACCGCCAAGGGTGCGGACGGACCCGATGGCGCTCCGATGCATTTGAAGCCCCTCCGCACACCTTTGGGGCGAACGTGCAGCGATGCTTACATCCTTTGACCCACGCGACTTTCAGCTCATGTACACGTGCCGCACCAGGGCGGTATCACATGACCAAGCTCAGTGAGCGCATCCGCCTCCGAAGCATAGATTGCGCCCGTTATCCCCTTACGACTATGACGCCCCCCCGCTCCACATCCCTCCCCACCTCCCCTTCCCCCTTTGCCGTGATGGGCAGCATTTGGGTAATCTGTGATGGCCACGCTTTCCTTGGCCGCGGCCGGGTGGCGCTGCTGGAAGAGATCGCCTCCACCGGCTCGATCAGTCAAGCTGCAAAGCACATGGGCATGTCCTACAAGAAGGCATGGCGGTTGGTGGACGCGATGAACGCAATGGCCGTGGCCCCCCTTGTGGTCCGCACCAGCGGTGGCCCGGACGGCGGGGGCACGAAGCTGACCGATCAATGCCTCCGGCTCATCGCCGCGTTCCGGTCCATCGAGGCTGCGCATAAAGCCTTCCTGGAAGCTGTAATGCTCCCGGCCGACTTATAGCCATGCAGCGTGTACGCACAGTGCCCCGCCCGCTGTGCAAGCAGCCCGTCCGTATTACTTTTCGCGAATTATCGGCGTCATGGACATGTTCAACCAACCGCACCGGTACACGGGACCACGTCCCCTCGGTGGACATGGTCAACAACAACGGCCAGCAGCCCCGGCCTGCCACGCCACTATCCTTTAATACCGGTATCCCAAACAGGCGATGTTCAATTACAACAGTAACCACAAGTTCATCACCGGGATCATCATCGTGCTGTGGGCGGCCTTCCACTTCACCGCCCGCGACAAGGACCCCACGCGCTACGAGAACGGGCAGATCAGGTACAGCGGCAATGTGGTGAACGACCTCAACAACGGCCGATGGACCTGGTACTACGAGAACGGCAAGCGACGCATGGAAGGCCAGTTCGACAAGGGCAAACGCCAAGGCATCTGGACCACTTGGGGAAACGATGGCACCATGCTCACCGAAGGCATGTACGTGAACGACCGGCTCAACGGCGATTACACCCAGTGGGACGCACAGGGCAAGTTGACCTCACACATACGCTATATGGACGATGTGCCGGTACCTACGGACTCTACCACGCTACATCGGAACCCTTAGCATGGCTGCGGAGAGTAATCGCGCTAAGCACCCGAACGGACATTGACGACCTCACGGCAGCTGCTCCGGCCTCGTATCCGTTGGGACGGTTCCTCCGATGGCGAACAGGATGGGGTCGCGATCGTTAGCGCTGCCAACGTACTTCACCACACCGTCCATGTTCACGTCCTCCATGTGGTAGCCGGTAATGGTGTTGGTGGGTATGGATGAACCGATGGAGGACAGGATGAGGTCACGGTCGTTACCGGTACCCACATATTTCAACGAATGGTCGAAGTTCACATCACCGGACCAGAGCAATTCCGCAGGGAAAGCCCCGGTCACGCTCCTGCGCGCATCGGTACCGTAGGTGGTGGTCGCATTGCTCGTGAAGTCCACGGATAAGGGTGCAGCGCCCAAGGCCACACTGCTCGCCGTCATGACGCCAAGGTGGTTCCGATGCAACAGCGCCATGAAGTAGTTGGCCGGTGGCAGGCCGAAGCTCACCGCCGAGGTGCCATCGACGTCCACCACGTCGCCATCGCGCTGTAACAGCGCACTGCGGCTGGCGAGCACGGTGGAGTTTGTGTTGGCGTCCCGCAGTTCCAGCACCACCCAATCCACGATCGCGTTGTTCCCCGAGACGGCCAGTACGGCGGGCAGGATGGTCTCTCCCCCACCCCCTCCGGTGTGCGCATAACCAAGCGCCGTATAAGGCTCGGCCAGCGGGAATGCGCCCAAGCCGCGGAGGGCGTCATTCATCACACCGGTGGTGGCATTGTACGGCCCGTCCAGGAACCCACGCGCGGCCACCTGCACGGCGGCTGGTGGAACAAATACGACGGCATATTCCTCCACCTGGCCATATTGCACCGGACTGGTGCAGGCACCGGCGGTGGTGTTCACGAAGTCGGTGATCACCCGCATGCGCAGCAGGGCACCCGTGGTCGGCGAGGCCGGCGTGGTGAAGTTTCCGCTGCGTACGCCCGTACCGGTGGCGGGCGCGAACACCTGTTCACCGGCACTGAAGGTGCCGTTGTTGTCGTAGTCGATGTACACACGCACCCATTGGTTGTTGGAACTGCCCACGGTCACCGCGATCGGATAGTTCGTGGAAGGTTGCAGGGTGGTCCACGCGGTGCAGGTGAAGTCGTTCATCACGGCATCATTGTATGGCGTGCTGTGGTTGATGGTGTTGAGCGTCACGTTCGTGATACCGATGCCGGACGTGGGCGAATTGGATCGCGTGACCGCGCACGCCGTGGGCGGTGGTGCATAGATGGTGATGAGGTCCGTGTAGGTGGCCGTGGAGCCCGTGCCTTCGCCGTTCGATGCGGTCAGCGTGACGGAGTAGGTGCCGGGTGCGGCGTAGCTCACCACCGGATCCTGATCCGTCGAAGTGGAAGGGGTCCCACCGGGAAAGCTCCAGTTCCACGAGGTGGGCGAAAGCAGTGACTTGTCGGTGAAGGTGATACCGGTCCCCTCGCACGTGGCGACGGTCGATGCACCGAAGTCCGAAAGCGGCGGACCGGTCACCACCATGGTGATGGTGTTGGACAACGCCGGTGATGCGATCACGCCCGCGAGGTCCGAGGTCATTTCACAATGCACGGCCTCGCCGGGCAGCAGGTCGCTGCTTTGGTAGGTGGCTGCGGTAGCGACCGGCTCCCCGTTCCGGAACCAGGCATAAGTGGGTGCGCCGCCGCCGTTCACGGGCGTCGGGGTGAAGGTGACGGGCGTGCCGTAAGTGATCGTGCTGCCCGGCGCCGCAGCGATGGAGACCGATGCGATGCTGTTGCTGACGTAGACACCATAGTCCTCCACATCACCGATGAACAGGGCCGAGACGCAGTTCCGCTCGTTCGCGCTCAAGGTGCCGGCTTCGCCGAACACGCGCATCCGCAACAGGGTGTTCGTCACCGCGCCGCCGGGAATGGTGACGTTGGCAGCGACGACGCTCGACCCGTTCGCCGGTTGCGAACCGGTGGCCACGAGCTCACTGGGGTCCTCGAACACGCCGTTGTTGTTGTAATCGATGTACGCGTTGAGCGATTCCGCCGCGCTACCGCCCGCGTTGATCGTGATGGACAGCGGGTAAGTGCCGCCCACGGCCACCGAGGTATTGTGGCCGCACGACAGGTCCGTGTACGCGACATTGGTGATCGTGCTGCTGGTGGCGTTGATGGTATTGAACACCACCTTGCTCACGGTCTGGCCGTAGTTGGCCGCATTATTGGTCGTGGGGGCACAGGCCGCCACCGGCGAGGCCGTCACCACCACGATGCCCTGCTCGGTGCGGGTGAAGGTCCCGTTCGCGGTGGTGATGGCGAGCGTGGCATTGTACACACCCGTTTGGGCCAGGGTGAAGGTGGGATTGTGCATGGCGGAGTTGTATGTCACCACGCCGTTGGTCACCGTCCATGCGAAACTGATGCCCGGCATGGGCGTGTCCTCCAAGTACGTGTTCGGGATGCATGAGCTATGATCGAAGAAGGTGACATCCTGACCCGTGCCGCACACCATGGTGCTGGTGGCCAACAGGTCCATCAGCGGTGCCGAGCCGGTCGGGGGCACCAACGAGAGGTTGCCGTTCACGGCGAGCAATGAAGCACGCTGTGTGGTAAGTGCCGGGCCTGTGCGCACGGCTTGCCCTGAGGTGAAGCCATCGCGGCAGTTGGAGTAATCCATGTAGTTGAAGACATACAGCGTGTTGGAGGAACCGCCGTCGCAGGCATTGGTGCCGCCGGAGGGGCAGGTGCTCGGACTACGGATGTGCGGCGGGGTATCGCACACCTGATCCCCCTGTGTTGCGCAGTTGGTATTGGGGGGGCAGGTCGTACCGTTGGCATCGCCCTCGAAGGTGTGGTAGAGGTTCAATGCATGGCCCAGCTCGTGGGTCAGCGTGGTGCGCGTAGGGTCCTTCAAGCTGTTGCACAGGATCACCATGCCGTCGTAATCCTGGCCGTGTGCCGAAGCAAAATAGGCGAAGCCCTGCGTGCCCGAACCGCCGTCGTTGTTATCGATCTCGTTCACCACCCAGATGTTGTAGTAGTTGAAGGGGTCCCAACGGTCCTGGTCCTTCACGTCCATCTCAGTCATCCCCAAGGCACCGTCCGAAAGCATACCGTAGTTCGCATAGTCCGGAAAGCCGCTCAGGTCGGTACGGGTGATGCCGCTGGTGCAATTGCCCTGCGGGTCGCGCGCCGCCAAGGCGAATTCCACGCCGAGGTCCTCCCCGCTGCCATCGCCGATCGTGCCCGGCACCTTACGGAAGCGTTGGTTCAGGATCATGATGGCCTCGCGCACCTCCTTATCGGTGATCTGCGTGAGCGCGTTGCCCGCTTCCATGATATGTACCACCACCGGTACCACGAAGGGGTTGCCGTCGCGTTCCACTGCGATCCCGGTCCGCATCAGCCCGTCAAAGACCTGGGTGCGCTCGGCATAGTGCGGGTCCGTGCCCATCATGCGCTGGTGCGCGGCCTCGAAACCACATTCTTGTGCGTTGCCAGGGTTGAAACTTTGGGCTCGGATGCCCGTCAGCAAGAATGCCGACATCAGCAACAAGACGGAACGGGAATGCAGGATGTTCATGTTTTCAAAGGTCAAGGTCGATCACGGTCAATGGGAAGATCTTGCCGAAAGTAGGCTGTGGCATTGGATCCATCATCCTATTTTTTTTCAATATCAAGGCGAAGGCCCGTCGCGGCCATCATGTCCGCATCCACCAAATGCACATGGCACACCTGTTTTATATCCGATCCGGTCATTGGCCAGACCGGAAAGATCGGCCTCGTTCTGGCGCGAGACTTCCGCCTCCGGTGGTCTGCGTTCCAGATAGCGGGCTTGCCTGCCGCAGGCATGGTGTCTCGTACCATAGAACGAATACGGCTATGGTGGTTCGGGAGACTTCGTCTCCACTATCCACACACTACGCATGGTCCAACCTCAACATCGCGGGTTCATAGGCCGATGAATAACAGTAACTCTCCGGTCGATCGACGGTCCCTTCCGTCACCGGATTCATCCCTATGTAGTCCATCACACGGCCGATCTCAGCAAGCTTGGTCACCTGCATCGGCTGGTTGTTCTGCTGCCAGAGCTGGAAGGATGCGTTCTGTGGATTTCGGGTCCCGGCCTCTATCACCCGGATGTTCCTTGATCGCCGTATGGATCTTCCCGCTGGTGAACTTCTTCAGGTCGCGCATGATGTCGGACATGGAATAATCCTCCCGGGCAGCTGCCAGCAGATGGACGTGGTTGGTCATGATCACCCATTCATAGAGCAGCAGTCCCTTTCCATTCTGGCAATGCCGAAGGCTTTCCACGATGATGTCCTTGTAGTCAGATCGGGTGAGGACATTGATCCAACCCACTGTCGCGAAGGAGATGAAGTATACCCCGGCCGGGTCATGGAACTTGTATTTGCGGCTCATCCTGCAAGATAAGATTGCCGGACTATCAGCGATCTTTGAAGGGCACGGGAGGACGGCCCGCCGCGCACTTGCCTCCGCTCGCCTAACTCCCGCGCCAGAGTATTGTGTGCGACCCTACACCCCGGTGTACACCACCTTCTTCCCGGTCGACGTAAGGCCCAGCATGGCATCCTTCGAGGAGAACACGGTCTGTAGGTGCGCGAGCTCGGAGCTCGGTCCCTTGGCCTCGTCGATCAAACGGTCGGCGAGGCGCAGTGCGATGGGCGCCTTGCTGGACAGGATCTTCTTGATGCGGGCGATCTCTTCGAGATCGAGGCCGTTCGGCTCGTGGTCCTTGGCCAGCAGTTCATCGACCCCGTGGTTGCCGAAGAGGTCCTCGAGCGACCTCCACTTGGTCGTCAACTCAGGGTCACAGCGATGCGGCAGGGCTTCACGGCCGTCCAACAGATCCGCCATAAGATCGCGGTCGATCACTTGGTCCACCAAGCCGATCTCTTCCGCCTGCGCGGCATCCAGCATGCGGCCGGTGTGAATGAGGTATTTGGCCATGCCCTTCCCTACCCGCGCCACGCTGCGCTGGGTGCCGCCCAAGCCGGGGTAGATACCGATCCCCGTTTCCGGGAACGCGAGCTTTGCACCGGGCAACGCGAGGATCAGGTCGGCGCACAGGGCGAGTTCCAAACCGCCGCCCAAGGTGAGGCCATTGAGGACGGCCACGACCTTCTTCGCCGAGGAGTCGATCCGTGCGAACACTTCCTGGCCGTACTGTGTGAAGCGATCGATCCCTTCCAGATCGCCCTTCTTCATGTGATCGACGAAGAACTTGATGTCGGCACCGGCCATGAAGGCCTTGCCGGAACCGATGAGGAAGATCGTATCGATCGAAGGGTCTTCATCCGCGGCCTTGAACTTCGCGTCCAACTGGCGCACCACGAGTTCGTTCAGCGCATTGCTGTCCTCCGGGCGGTCCAGTTCGATCACCGCGATGTTCTTCTTCTTCTTCCGCAACTTCACGAACTCCATGCTCCAATGCGCAGGGCCGATGGACTTGGGAACGGGAGTGCCGTGTCGCGCAGCCATGGCGGACAAGAGCCTCCGCACTTCTGCCTCGCCGTAGCGCTCCATCAGATCGATCGGGCCCTTGCGCCAGCGTAGACCGATCCGCGCACCGCGGTTGATCTCCACCGCGCCGCAGACCTGCTCATCGAGCAGTTGGGAACAGACAAGGAACACGGTGCCCAGCATGCGTTCCGAGATCAGGCGGGCCTTCGCCTCGTCCGCATCGGCCTCCCCTTCCAGCGTCCAAGGCTGCTTGGCCTCGGCCTGATGCTTCAGGCTATTGCTCACGGCGTACAGGGGGCCGAAGACTTCCAACGTGCGTTGGGCGTGATAAGAAATGGGAACACCGGTGGCGTTCATCAGCGCGAACGGCCCCATGCCGATCCCGAAGGTGCGCATGCACACGGCATCGATGGTGGGGATGTCGGCCACGCCTTCCTCCAGCAGGCGCGATGCCTCGTTGAGCCAGGGGACGAAGTAGCGGTTCACCACGAAGCCGTTAGCATCCTTGCAGGTGATGGCGTCCTTGCCCGAGCGGTCGCAGAAGGCACGCACCGCATCGAACACCTCGGGCGATGTGTGCGCTCCGGGGATGATCTCCACCAAACGGTTCTTCGCCGCATGGTAGAAGTAGTGCAGGCCGATGAAGCGCTCGGGATGCGACGCGAACGTGGCCAGTTCGGTGATCGAGAACGAAGAGGTGTTGGTGGCCAGGATGGTGGTCGGCGGAACAATGCCGTCCAGCGTGCGGAACAATTGTGCTTTCGCATCACGGTCCTCGAAGATGGCTTCCACCACGAGGTCGCAGCCTTTCATATCCTGCAGGTCGGCGGTGCCGGTGATGCGCGCCAAGGCCCCGTTCATGAGCGCTTCGCTGAACACCTTGCGCTCCACGCCTTGGGCCAGCATCGTGCGGATGTGCCCCAGGCCTTTCTCCACGGAAGCTTGGTCGCGGTCGGCCAGCAGGACGGTGAAGCCTTCCTGCGCGAATTTCTGGGCGATGGCCGCACCCATTGTGCCTGCACCGACCACGCCGACGGTCTTGATCGTTCTCATAGCTGGTCTTGATTCAGCGGTTGGTCCACTTCGCCGCACGCTTTTCGATGAAGGCGGTGATGCCCTCGTTGGCGTCGGCGGTGTTCATCAGTTGGTTCACGTAGAGTTGTTCCAGCGTGGGCAGGAAATTGCCGAGCACATGGTTGAATTTCACACGGGCGGCCTTCACCCCGAAGCGCAGGGAGGACGCGCTCTTGGGCAGGATCTGCGCAACGATGAAGGCTTCCACGTGCGCTTCGAGCGCTGCACGGTCCGCAACGACAGCGTTCACCAAGCCGATCGCATGCGCCTCCTGCGCGTCGATGGTGCGCCCGGTGAGCAAGAGGTCAGTGGCGCGCGAGAGGCCGATCTTCTCCGGCAGGATCACCGATGCCGGAGGTGGGAACACGCCAAGCACGATCTCCGGTTGCCCGAGCCGCGCGCTTTGATCCGCGAAAAGGAAGTCGCACATGATGGCCAGCTCCATGCCGCCGCCCAAGCATTGGCCGCTGATTCGTGCGAGGGTCGGTATGGACAAGTCGCGAATGGTGAAGAACAGCGCGTGGAACGAACGCAGCATGGTGGGCGCCATGTCCTTCTGGTGCTCTTCCACACTGGCCCCGAAGGAGAAGTGCTTGCCGCTGCCCTCGAAAGTGATGAGCTTGACATCCGGTTTGTCTTTCAGTCCGTCCAGGATCTGCTGCAAGCTCTCCATCATCACATGGTCGAGCACGTTCCCCTTTCCGTCGTCGAGCACGATCCGCGCTACTGCGCCGCCGTGTTCCATCATCAGTCGTGTCTTCTCCAATTGTTGCGTCGCCATCGTCGGTGTCATCGCTCGTGCTGTTGCATTCTTAGTTCGTTGTGATCATTGCTTCGCCGCTTGGTACTGGGGCGAGATCGCCTGATCCAATTCGTCGTTCCACGGATGCCCTTCTGCGAGCATGCGGCGCAGCTTGATGAAATCGACTTCGCGGTTCTCCTTGGGCCCGTCGTTGAAGGCGCGGAAGCCGGAGCGGGCCTCGGTCATCATGTTCAACGCAAGCCATTCGCGGCTGCTCTCCTTGTTGCGATCCCAACGGTCCAGCTTCACTTTGCGCACCTCGCTGATGGTCTTGTTCATGCAGTTGGGGAAGGTGTGCAGCAGCTTGGCGATGAGCGCGTTCACCGCCGCGTCCAGCATCGAAAGGTCCACTTCGCCCTTGGCCATGATCTCC
The DNA here is from genome assembly GCA_016700415.1 of Flavobacteriales bacterium. Taxonomy (NCBI): domain Bacteria; kingdom Pseudomonadati; phylum Bacteroidota; class Flavobacteriia; order Flavobacteriales; species Flavobacteriales bacterium. Next base: position 19,606 of record CP065018.1, on the reverse strand, counting down.
TTGGCCTTCGCCAATTCATCGCCGCTCTTCATCGTGCCGAAGACGATGCGGCCATGGTCGTCCGTCACGCGGTCCAGGCGCACCAAGGGGTTCGCGATGAACTTGCCGTCCACCTTCAAGGCCGGTGCGATCTCGCAGATCACGCCGTTCCAATAGGCCTGGTGCGCGGTCCACGGTTCGCAGAGGGTGAGCGATACCATCGCCCGTTCGATCCCGGTGAACAACGGCAGGAAGTCCGTGGCACCACCGATAGGCGCGCTGCCGTGCTTGGGACCCGCTTGCCCGAAACGCGCCAAGTCGCTGGAGACGCTGAAATCGCAGGCCATGCCGATCTCCTGCCCGCCGCCGATGCGCATGCCGTTCACGCGGCACACCACAGGTTTCTCGCACATCAGGATCGCCGACACCATGTCGTTGAACAGGCGCATGTACTGCGAATACTCCTGCGGATTGCCCGCGTAGTATTCCGCGTATTCCTTGGTGTTGCCACCGGTGCAGAAGGCTTTGTCCCCCACGGCGGTGAACACCACGGCCACCACGCTGCGGTCGTTGGACGCGGTGCGGAAGGCGAGGATCACCTCCTTCACCGCTGCGGTGGTGTACGAGTTGTACTGCTTCGGATTGTTCAGCATGATCCACGCGTTGAACAAGCCCTTCACGGGGCTGCCATCGCGGTCCAAGCAAGGACGTTTCTCGAAGATGATCTCGGTGAACGTGTGTTCAACGATGTTGTGGCTGTGCAGTGCTTCCATGGTATGCGGAGGGATCCGGTTTCAATTGCTGTGATCGGGCACGAGAACGATGCGCTTCGTGTATTTGTGGGCGAGCGAGTTGCGGAAGACCTCGTTGATCCGCGACAGGGGGACGGCCTCCACGAAGTCGTGGATGTCGAGCTTGCCGCTGGCGATCAGGTCCACCACTTCGGGATAGAGCTCCGGCTTGCAGCCCCAGGTGCCGATCAGTTTGGCATCGAAGGCCATGAGGTTGCTCAGGCGCACTTCGAGCTTGTCCATCGTGAAGCCCACCACGCTAAGTGTGGACGTGTAGGTGATCAGGCTGAAGGCCAACTCCTGACCTGCGGTGGTGCCGGAGTACTCGAAGATCTTCCAGCCCAGTTCCGGTGCGCCTAATTCCACCGCCAGTTCACGGACGCGCGCCTTGATGTCCTTGCCGCTCATCCCTTTGGTGTTGAGGGTGGCATGCACACCGTGCGCCTTCGCCCGCTCCAGCTTGCCGTCGTCGATGTCCAGCGCAAGCACCTTCGCGCCCATAATACCCGCGATCAAGGCGCCGTACACGCCCACGCCGCCCACGCCGATCACGATGGCGAGGTCGCCCGCTTCGAGTTCGCTCTTCCGCACCACTTGGTAGGGCGTGGAGATCGCATCGGCGATCACGGCGAGCGTTTCCAACGGGTACCGTTGCAGCAGATCTTCCGGCAGCACGCAGAGGTAGCGGTGCGGCACAACGACGTGCGATGCGAAGCCGCCGTGCAGGTCGTTGCCGGGCATCAATTGCTTCTGGCACATGTTGCTGCGGCCCTTGCGGCACAGATCGCACTCGCCACAGGGCAGCACGGCGGGCACGATCACGTGGCGGCCTTTGAGGTGAGCGGGTCCTTCCAGCACCGTGCCGCTGATCTCGTGGCCGAGCGTCAATGGCAGTTCCTTTTTCGTGCGGACTCCATCGTTCCAGAAGCCGAGGTCCGTGTGGCACACGCCGCAGCCAGCCACTTTCACCAGCGCCTCATCGGCAGTGATCGCCGGCAGTTCACTTTCCACTCGCGCGAAGTCCGCCTTCAGCGCGGTCATCTGCCATTGTTCCATTGTTGCCATGTGATCAGTGCTCCGTGTTCTCGAAAAGGATGGCGTTGCCCTGCCCACCACCGATGCATGCGGAAGCGATGCCGTAGCGCACCTTGCGCGCCTTCATCTCGCGGGCAAGGGTCAGCGACAAGCGCAGGCCGGTGGCGGCCAGTGGATGGCCCAATGCGATGGCACCACCGTTGACGTTGCAGATCGAACGGTCAAGTCCCAGTTCGCGCTCGCAACCGATGAACTGCGCAGCGAAGGCTTCGTTGATCTCGAACAGGCCGATGTCTGCGAGCTTCAGGCCGGTGAGTTCCAAAAGCAATCGGATGGCGGGCACAGGGCCGAGGCCCATCGTCCGCGGATCGACACCGCTGGTGGTAGATGCCACGATGCGGGCGAGCGGTTGCAGTTTGCGCGCTTGCACATGGTCCGCGCCCGCCACCACGGCGGCAGCAGCACCGTCGACGATGCCGCTCGAGTTGGCCGCTGTCTGTACGCCGTCCTTGTCGAACGTGGGTTGCAGCTTGGCCATGTCCTCCAAGCTGGTCGGCCGGATGTGCTCATCGGTGACAAATCCCTTCACGCCTCGGGGCAGGCCGACCTTGCGCGGCAGCAGGCCCTCGGCCTCAAATACCCTCGCATCGATCGGTACCACTTCCTCCTTGAACCAGCCGCGTTCGGTGGCGGCCACGGCGCGGTCCACGCTGAGCTTTCCGAAGAGGTCCGCTTCCGCACGTGTGATGCTGTGCAGTCGTGCCACATTCTCGGCGGTGTTGCCCATGGGCACGGCGGCGCTGTCGTTGAGCGCCTCCCAGAGCACGTCCTTGAATTCCACGCGGCCCAAGGGATAGCCCATGCGGTTGCCATAAGACACCGTGGGCGCGAGGGACATGTTCTCCGTGCCGCCGCACAGCACCACGCCGGCCTTGCCCAAGGTGATCTGGTCCGCGGCGGCAGTGATCGTCTCGAAGCCCGAGCCGCAGATCCGCTGCACCATCACGGCGGGCACCCCTTGGGAAACGCCGGCGTACAGCCCGATGTGGCGCGGCAGGAAGTAGGCATCGTACGAACTCTGTCCGATGTTCGCCATGATCACCTGATCCACCTCGTCCGGACGGATGCCCGACTTTTCCATGGCTGCGCGGCTGGCGAAAATGGCCAGGTCCGTCGGGGATATCCGGGCGAGCGTGCCGCCCAGTTTGCCGAATGCCGTGCGCGCCCCTTGGACCAGGAACATCCCGTCGTACTGGATGCCGAAGCCCTTCTTTTTATCGTGTATGGCCTTCATGCCCTTTCCTTCTGCTCGTTGTTATCGGCGACCTGCAGTTGTGCATGCTTGCGCGCGTAAAGGGCGGCGCCGAGCGAGACGATGAACTGCGGATGGTCCGGGATCACCACCTCCTGCCCGAAGCGTTCGGAGAGGATGGTCTTGAAATACGGGTGATAGGCGATGACGCCGCCGACCAAATAGATCGGGAGGTCAGGCTCCATACGGATCTTGTAGATGCGGTTGGCCACGCTGAGGTAAATGCCCTTGGCGATGTCCTCCACGGGCATCTCCGCGAAGATCCAGCCCATGATCTCGGTCTTCGCGAAGACGGTGCAGAAGCTATTGAGCTCCTTCATCGCCTCGGACCGGCCGGCCAGTTCGCTCATCTGCCGCAGGTCGATCTCGGCGCGTTCCGCCACTTCGGTGATGAACGCGCCGGTGCCCGCCGCGCATTTGTTGTTCATGTAGAAGTCCTCCACCTTGCCGCCGTCGCCCGCGCGGATCAGCTTGATGTCCTCCGCGCCGATGTCCACGATGTTCTTGCGTCCCGGGTACAGGGAGTCGATCGCGAACGCCGCGCAGCTCACCTCGGTCTTCGTGCTCTGGGCGTTCGGGAAATGCTCGCGGCCGTAGCCCGATGCGCAGATCCCTTCCACGGTATAGCGGCTCTCGATGTCCTTGAGCGTGTTCTGCACGGCGTTCTTGTCGCGGTTCAGCGTGCGCAGCAGTTCGCGGTACACCACTTCACCGGCCTCATCGATCACGCTGATCTTGGTGTAGTAGGAACCGATGTCGACCCCCACGTAATGCGCGCCGGCATTGGTCTCCTTGATCGCGCCGGTGCCTTCTATGGCGAACATGCCCGCGAGGGTCAAGGGTTCCGGCGCATCCAGAGCGCCCCCCTTCTTCGTGTGCGACTGCACCATGTTGGTGAAGAGCAGGTTGAGCGGCGTACGCACGTAATGCTTGCGGCCGTACTTCACGAACTGCCCGTTGAAGTGGTCGATCTCGGTCTGGTTGTTCTTCATCATGTCCACCGCCAACGAGGGGAAGTGGTTGCCGGCCTTCCGCAGGTAGCGCATGCACAGCTTGACGAAGTTGTCGCCGAAGCGGATGTCCTCCGCCTTGGCCACTTGCACGCTCTCCGTGATCACCTGCTCGATGATCTCCGCCATGCCCGGCTGCTCCATGGCCTCGCGGATGGTGAGGCGCGAAATGCCGCAGAGCGCGCTGAGCGAGGAATTCAGGATCGTCTTCTCCCACACCTTGTCCACGAGGGAGAACGAGTCGACGACCACGGTGTCCAGATGGACGCTGGTGAGCGTTGCGGCGAAGCGCTGCGCGAAGGCTTCCTGGGAATCATCCACGGAAGCGATGAAGTTCGGCGCGTTGAAGAAGGTGACGTTGACCGCGTTGGGCCGCGCCAGGTTGCCGGCGAAGTTGAGCACCATGCGGAAGGTGTGCTGCTCGCCGAACTCGTCGATAACGGGCTCCTCCACATCGATGCCGTTCTGCGCGCAGATGATGTGCGGCTTGTCCCCTCCCGCCGCGATCAGCTCATCGATCACCGCGCGGGTGTGGTAGACCTTGATGGCGAGGATGATGACGTCCGGCCGCTGCAAAGCGAGCTCGGTCACCGTATCGAAAGCCTCGTCCGGCATCACCTGCTTGGCCATCTTCCCCTCCAGGTGAAGGCCCTCCTTCCGGATCAGTTCCACGCGCTCCTTGTTGCGGTCGCAGACGGTGACGTGGCAGCCGGCCTCCTTCAGGTGGACGGCCAGTATCTGCCCCACCGGCCCCATGCCGATCACGCCCACCCGCAAGGTCCCGTTGTGCTCTTCCATGGTGATCAAGTGAGTTGTTCGATGAAGGCCTCGATCTTGGTGTGGCTTTGGCCTTCGCTGTAGAACCGCAGGTCGCAGAGGTCGCCTTCCAGCACCAGCGTCTCCACGCCGGCCTCTTTCTTCAGGCGTTGCGGCATGCCGAAGCGCGCGTTGGAGTTGTTGTGGCAGGTCTTGGCGTCGTGGAAGATCACGCCGTGGATCCCGAAGTCCTTCACCATGCGGCCGAGGATGGCGGTCTTCGCCTTCTCGCTGCGGTTGATGAAGATCTCCGTGTAGGCCAGCGCGCTGGAGGTGAATGGATCACGCTCATCGAAGGCGTCGAACACCCAGCTGTTGCAATAGGTGGAGGCCACCACCGCCGCCTGGTTCTTGGCGAAGAGGTCGCTGAGCGAACGGAGCTTGCCCCAGATCGGCATGCCGTCCCAATAGATGCGGCAGGCCTCGCGGGGGATGGCGCCCTCGCCCTTGGCCACCATGCCCTGCAGCTCCTTCAGCAGCAGCGCGTAGTAGTCCTTCGCCTCCTGCGTGCCGCGCAGCACCACGATCGGGCCCATGTGTATAGTGGCATCGAAGAAGAGCATCGGTGCCGGGCTGTTCACCGCGGTGGCCAGTGCTTCCTTCCACAGGTCCGTGGCCTCCCGGCTGAGCCGGAGCGTCTCGCGGAAGCGGTCGATGTCGAAGCGGTTGCCACTGATCTTCTCGCACAGCGGCAACATGTCCTTGAACTGCGAGACGACGTCCGCCACATGGGCCGATGTCACCTCGTCCACGTGTCGCGGCGGGGTGATGCCGAAGACGGGCACGTCGTATTCCTTGGCGAAGAAGCCGAACCAGTCCTGCACTTCGCGACACTGGTTGGTGTTGTACACGATCAGGTCGGGGCGCGGCACCTCCTTCAATCCGTAATGCTTCTTCAAGGGCGTTTCGCCGCTGAGGTGCGCACCGATATCACTGGTGAGGTAGGAACAGATGTCGCCGGCGTATCCCTCCTTCACGGCAGCGGGGATGTAGTCGCCCGCCGTCCGCGTGGCGCCGAGCAGGGCGCCGTGGTTCTCCGGAAAATACACCTCGAAGCCGAAGGACCGGAGCAATTCCGCGGGGCCCACGCTGGTACACCAGGCCACCGGCTTCTTGATGCCCTGGAAGTACGCGCCCATCAGGCGCTTCAATTCGTTGGTGGACTCTATCGTACGCATGTCACGCGATCTTTCTTCCCACGGTGTTGATCTCGTCGAGCTTGATGATGAAGACCTCCTCGTCCAGCGGATTGTCGGCGCCGTAGAGGTTTTCCAAGTGTGCGCGGTAGGCCTCCACTACTTTGCGCGGCGCCACCTTCATGCTCGGCGTAAGGGTGTTGTTGGCCAGGGACAGTTCATCGTCGATGATCATGGCGGCTTTGATCTTGGCGAACTTCTGGCCGATGCCGCAGTTGGCGTCGTGCAGGCAACCTCGCAGGCAGTTGCTCAATTCGTCCAAGCTGCGCGGGCAGAAGCAGCCTTCCATCGGACTGACCGAGTAATCGGGATGGTCCAGTTGCTTCTTGTTCGGGAAAAGCAGCGCGATGGGATATTCCTGCCCGCTGCCCACCACCATGGCGAAAGAGATGTAATGGCACTTGAACTCGATCAGCTTCTCAAGGTCGGAGGGGATGACCTTCTCGCCGTTGCTGAGTTTGAAGATGCGGTCCTTGCGCGTGATCAGCTTCAGTCCGTCCGGCGTGGCCTCGCCGATGTCGCCCGTGTGGAAGAAGCCGTCGTCGGTGAAAAGCCCGGCGTTGGCCTCGTCGTTCTTGTAGTATCCGCACATCACGTTGGGGCCTTTCACCAGCACCTCGCCGTCCTCGGCAAAGCGGATGGTGACGCCGGGGATCGGGTTGCCCACCACGCCGGTGGTGCGCTTCCGCACCGGATCCGTCAACGTGCAGCAGGGCGAGGTCTCCGTAAGGCCCCAGCCCTCCACCACCGGGACGCCGCGTCGCTCGAATTCCTCGGAGAGCTTTTGCGGAAGCGCCGCCGCCGCCGTGAAGATGAATTTCAGCCCGGCGTGGAAGAAGATGCGATCGACCTCCGGGTCCTGCCGCGTGAGTTCCACCAGGCTCTGGTACACTTTGGGTACGCTGAAGAAGACCGTGGGCCTGACCAACTTCCAGTTCTCCATGATCTCCTTCGCGTCCTTGCCGTAGCTGGATTCCAAGTAGAGGGTGGCGCCGGAGCGCAACGCCGTGAAGAGCTCGAAGATGCCGCCGAAGCTGTGGTGCCACGGCAGGTAGCTGAGGAAGCGGTCGCCCGGGCCGAGGTCCCAGAGCATCCCCAAGGCCGCCTGTTGGGAAAGGATGTTGCGATGGCTCAGCTGCACGCACTTCGGTGTGCCCATCGTGCCCGAGGTGTACATGTTCAGGCACAGTGCGTCCGGGTCGGCGTTGGGTTCGAGCACGTCGGCGCCATTGGCCGGAGGCGCCAGCAGTTCGCTGAATGCGACCAGGTTCTTCCGCTCCGGGTGCTTGACGCGATCGAAACAGAACACATGCTCCAAGGGCAGTTCCGGATCAAGCCGCTCCAGTTGCAGTTCGCCGGCCACGGCGAGGAAGCGGGCATCACTATGCTGGATCAGCAGCTCCGCGGTCTCTTGGTGGAAGAAGGCGAAAATGGGCACGGCGATACCGCCCGAGGCCATCACGGCCAGTTGGAGCCGCAGCATCTCGGAACGGTTCGGCGAGAAGATCACCAGCTTCTCCCCCGGCTTGAACCCGTAACGCGTGCGCAGGTTGTGAGCGATCGAGCGTACGTCGGCGAAAAGCGCTTTCCACGTGATGCCTTCATACACGCCGTCGCGCTTTTCACAGTACACCTGCCGATCACCAAAAAGATGCGCGTTCATCTCCAGCAACGTGGCCACGTTGGGGATCAATGCACCGGGGGGTAGTTCGGGTCCGCTGAGTTGCATCGTTTATCGGTTTGGTTACATCACTTGTGCTTCTGCGGTGTGCCTTGGGTGGAAGGGTCATCGCCCGACCATACAGTTCCGTATCATCCGGCCTGCATCGCGCGTTGGGCCTCCTTTTCGCGGAGCTTGGCGTCGCGGTACCCGCCCCAAAGGCAGGCACCGATGGCCCCGGCATAGATCGCGTCGGGATGGGTGCGCACCTCGAAGCCCTTGCTGCTTTCGGCCAAGGCCTCGTTGATGGCCTGGATCATGCCTTTGTTGAGCGCCATGCCGCCGGTGAGCACGATGGGCGAAACGGCTTTCAAGGAGCTCATCAGCTTGATGATGCGCGAGGCGATGCTGATGTGGATGCCCTTGATGATGTCCGGCGTGGAGATGCCGCGTGACACCATGTTGATCACGTCCGTCTCGGCCAGCACCGCGCAGATGCCGGAACTGACCTCGGGCTGGGTGCTCGTCAAGGAGACGTCGCCCACTTCCTCGATGCTCAGGCCCAAGTAGCGCGAGATGTTCTCCAGGAACTGACCGGATCCCGATGCGCATTGCCCGGTCATCTTGTAGTCCTCCACGCGGGCCTCGGTGGTGATCCGCACTGCGCGGACATAGAGCGCGCCGAGGTCCACTACGGTGCGGGCCTCCGGGAAGAAGAAGTTACCGCCGCGCGCATGGGTGGTCATGCCGTAGAAGTGGCCGCGCTTGCGCTTCACCATGTCCCCTTCGCCCGTGCTGGCCAAGTAGGCGATGTCCTCGTACTTGAGTTTGTTGCGATCCAGCATCGACTGCACCATTTCATCCCCCAGCGCCGACGGGTCACGTTTGCGGATCTTCTCGGTGCGCTTGTCCATTATCTCGGGTTCCCCGTCGTAGCCCATGAGCACCAACTTGATGAAGTTGCTGCCCACGTCGATCCCCATGGTGTATGTGCTGTGCTCCATTGTTCCGTTCTATGCTGTTCGCAGTTGAAGTTCCATTTTCCGTTCCGTGCAATTCACTTTGCGCTCCTTCAGGTAGTCCATCACGCCATCGAAACAAGCGTCCTCCGCACCGACTACCTCCGGCGGGCTGATCCCCTTTTGCGTGAACGTGCCTTGCAGCACCAGTTCAGCGACCGCCGTGCAGGAGTATCCCGTGCAGCGCGCCATCGAGCTGGTTCCGCTTTCGCGGTCGAAATGATCGAGCAGGTCGTAGGTAATGGTCCCCTTCCTGTTCTTCAGCGTCACGCGCATCACGGTGAGGTCCTCGTCCTGCGGCTTCATCTTCCACCGAGGGAAGAGCAGGGCGCTTGTGAGTTTCAAGGGAGATACGTTCTTCCCGTCCACGTCAATTGGTTCCGCGGAGAAGAGGCCGGTGGCGCGGTACACCTTCATCAGTTCCGCATGCCCCGGATAGCGCAGCGTGCGCTCCACCATGTTCGGCACCTTGGGCATGCTGGTGAGCAGGGTGCGGAGGCCATCGGTGTTGAAGGCTTCCAAGCGGCCCACGCCTTCCATGTCGATCGCTTCGATCCCGCTCAATGCTTCACGCACCACGTTCTGTCCGTCCTCCCGCATGTGTACCGAACGGGTGTACTCCTCAATGACATCAGCAGGGGAGAAGACGGCCTTGTAGCCGAAGGGCCATTCGGGTTTGCGCGGAAGTCCGCCCACTAAGCATTCGTAATGAGTGAGCGGGCTCTTCCGGTGATGATGACCGGCGATGATGTTGCACAGACCGGGCGCCACGCCGCAGTCCACCACGGCGGTGACGTTCTTCTCACGGGCCAGTGCGTCCAATGCCAGCGCGTCCTCCGGGAAGAACGAAATGTCCACCACGTCGCGCCCGGCTTCGATCACCGTGCGCAACGTTGCGAAGCCCAAGGCCCCTGGCACCGCGCCGATCACCAGGTCGAAGGGCAACACCGCCTCGGCCAAAGCGCGGTGGTCGGTGATGTCCAGAACGAGCGCGGTGATGGGATGCTGACGTGTGAGTTCCTCGAGCGCTTCAGGGCTTCGGTCGGCGCTGGTGACGGCATGCCTGCGGCACAGATCGATGGCGATCGCCTTTCCGATCAGGCCGGCACCCAGGACCAATACCTTCTTCTCGCTCATCTTGTGTTACGCGACTTTCGCGCTCGTCTTCTTTTGGCCGGGCAGTTCCGCCTTCACGTTGCGCCGGGCGAACATGGCGCCGCCGAGCGCGCCCATGAAGATGGAATCGGTGTGGATGTTGATCTTGATCCCTCGCCGTAGTTCTCGCGCACCAGCTGGCCGAGGTACTTGATCACGGCCTGGTTGCGGGCGACGCCGCCGGTGAAGGTGAACTCGTTGAACACGCCGCCGAGCGGGCGATCAGGGACATGGCGCGCATGATGATCGCCTTGCAGGCCGCCGAGGATGTCCTCGCGTTTCTCGCCGAGGTTGGTCAGCTCGCGCAGTTCGGCCCCCGCGAACACCGTGCAGGTGCTGCAGATGGTCACCTCCTTCTCGGCCTTCAGGGCCAGCGGCCCCAGCTCGTTCAGCGAGATGCTCATTTCATCGGCGATGTACCCCAAGTAGCGCCCGCAGCCCGCGGCGCAGCGGTCGTTCATCTGGAAGCTGGTCACCAGCCCGTACTGGTCCACCTGGATGGCCTTGGTGTCCTGTCCGCCGATGTCCAGCACGGTGCGCGTGTCCGGGAACACGGCATGCGCGCCGAAGGCATGGCAGAGGATCTCCGAGCGGATACAGTCCTCCGGGAAGGGCAGCAGCGCGCGGCCGTAACCGGTGCCGGTCATGTTGGCGATGTGGAACTCCAGGCCGGCCACTTCATCGATGCGGTCGCGCAGGGAATCGGCCACGGCACCGAACTGTCCTTTCAGCACGTACATCTCTTGATCGAAAGCGGGGCCGTCCGCGATGGGCGTCCCTTGCGGCTCGTCCGGCAGGCTGGCGTACTTCTCCTTCAGCAGCTCCATGGCCTCGTGTACCAGGGTCTTGAAGTCGAACTTCACCACCTCGTTCTCCGCCGGGGTGATGCTCTTGTCCCAAAGGGTCATCAGCGGCTCAAAGAGATCGGGGCAAGCTGGTTCACCTGTTCGTTGTACTTCTCCGAGACGATGTCACGGAAGAACTGGTTCTTCGAGCCCAGGTCGTTGTACAGGTAGTCGTGCTTGATCTTCGGCTTGAAGGCCCGGCGGATGGAGCGCAGGTGGCTCAGGAACTCCTGCTGTGTCTCTTCCTCCGTGAAATACTCGCTGCAGGTCTTCACCAGTTCATCGCCCAATTTGTCCAGGCGCACCTTGAACTGTTCGTAGCGGAACACGTTCTCCAGGTCGTTGATGTACTTGCGGTAGGCGGGCTTTGCGGTGAGCTCGGCCTCGAGGTTCTTCTTCAGCACGGAGAAGCGGGCGTCGTAGACCGCCTCGTCGCGTGCGATGTCCGCCGCCACCGAATAGTTCGCGCGGGTGTTGGTGATGCCCCTTCCGATGATCTCATCCTTGTCGTTGATGATGATCGCTTTGGAGGTGGTGGACCCGAGGTCGACGCCGAGATAGTACTTGCTCATGGCCGGTGATCTATTGTTGCTCGTGGATTTCAGGCTTGTTCAGTGGTGGCTTCCTGGGCCAGGATGGTCTTGCGCTGGGCCAGCATCTGGAAGTAGGACTCCAAACGGTTCTTGATGTTGGCGTAGCTGAAGTAGCGCGGGTCCACCAGGTCGCTCTCGATGAAGCCCACCGGGATGCTGCAGCGCTTCTCGATCTCGCGCATCATCAGCAGCTGGCCCGCGGAGAACGAGTTGCAGCTCTTGATGGAGTTGATCAGGAAGCCGTCCGCCTTGTATTCCTTGATGTATTTCTCCAGCAGGTCCACGCGCTGGGGCAGGCTCAGGTTGGTGTAGCAGCCCATGCAGTAGCGGCCGAGGCTCTCGATGGGGTTCTTCGGATCGTGGCGGAAACCCCTGATCACACGCCGCCGACCTTCGTGTAGGTGGAGGCCACGAATCACCGCGCCCATGTCGTAGAAGATCTTCCAGAACTCCCGGAAGTTGGTCCAGTTCGGCGGCCCTTCCACCACCAAGCGGAAGCGCTCCTCCTTCATTTCCCCTTCCGGCGTGATGGGGAACAGACCTTGTTCCTTGCGGGCCAGCGATCTCGTCGTGCAGTTCCTGATAGTATTCCAAGGCGCGCTCGCTGCCGCGGAAAGCGGTGAACAACGGGCCCATGTAGTAGACACCGGCGAAGTAGGAGTCGATCGGCGAGGGCACGTTCTTGGCCGACTCGAGCACCTTCACCCACAGGTCCTCCGCCTTGAGGGAATCCTCCAGCATCTCGAAAGGCGCGCAACGGTCCAGCTTCTTTTAAGCGACCTTCTCCATCTTGGATCACCCTCCTCCTCCAGCTGCTTCACCATGTAGGCCACTCTTGTCGTCGGTGATGCGCCCGTCCTCCTGGTAGGGCGTGTGCAGCATGGCGATCTCCACGCCGGGGTAGAGGCGCTCGAGGTTTCGAACCACTTCATGAAGGTGAAGCAGCCGGTAGCTCAGCAGCAGCAGGTCGGGCTCCGGCAGTTTTCGCCGGTGGGCCCGATGTTCCCGTTGAGCATCATGCCGATGTCGCACTTCACGTACGTGCAGACGTCCTCGCTGAAACCCGCCTTCTGCGCGTCCTGATGTAGCTTACGGACTTCTTCCGCATGCCGGACTGCGGGGCGTTGATTCCCGGTATACCGGGAGCATGTCCATGGCCGTGATCAGTTCCGTGGGGTCCCCCGGCACGAAGGTGTGGACCACCCTTGCGGCCTTTTCCTTGGCGGTGCTCATCCGTGAAGAGCTCGGCGAGCATCTCCTTCTGGATGAGCATGCTCTTTTCCTTGATAGCTTCGGGATCGCCTGTGCCATGGGGTGCTGGTGTTATGGGATTGTGCTTGTGCGTTGGTGGGTCAGACCCAGAGCTTGATGGAATCGGAGAACGCCACCTGTTCCCCGATGTCTTGAACTGGCCGGTTAACTGTGAACTGGAAGTTGATGTGGGCCACGCCTTCCGCGTCGCAGGCCTTTTGCGGCTCGGGGCGTCCCAGCAGGGCGGGGGTCGCAGAAGCTGGCCGCGCAGAAGATTTCACGCCGTCGGCCTCGCCCGGCGCCGCACCAGCTTTATCAAGCGCGCGCCCTTGGGGTTTCCCACGTCGTACACTTATGGAAGAGGCCGGGCTCTTCGTGAGGAAGGCAGTGACGATGGCGCCCAGGGAGTCCGCCGTGTTCTCGTCCACGTCGCCCTGCGTCCAGCGCGAGCCGAGCATCAGGTCGTCGTCCACGATGTAGCAATCACCATCTCGATGGACTTCAGCATGCCGATGGGCGGTTGCTCGCAGAAGGAACTTGGCCATGACCACGCGGATGCCAGTCCATCGGCTCGCCGTGGTCCTGCTTGACCAACGGTGAAGCACCTCTTCGAGGATGACGTTGTGGTCCTCCACCGGCATCGCCAGCCCGGCGCGCAGGATGTATTAGGTATCGACGGCGGAGGCGCCACCGGGTATTTCCTGGATGTCGTAGGTCTTCTCGATCATCCGCCGGTTGCGTGAGTTGTACAGCCCGGTCGCATGGGCCGCTCGGGCGTGATCTCCTCCCGTTCAGCTTGAACATGTCCTGTTGGACCGTCTGGATCAGCTCGCGGGAGAGAAGGTGCGCCCTTGATGCTCGGTGAAGTTCTGCGGATAGTCGAAGTAGCGGGTGAACTTCCCTTCTTCGCCAGCTTGAACATGCCGGAGAGGTTGCGGACGCAATCGCAAATCGGGGGAAGAGGAAACCGAAGCCCACGAGGTTGCTGTCCAGCGCCATCTCGATGACCCCGCGCGGCAGGTGGCAGATGTAGGATTGGTAGTAGGCATCGCCCTTGATGAAGTCTCGCTTGCGGTCGCCCGCGCCCGCTTATGCCCACCGGCAGCGCGTTGGCCGCGTGCAGCACCTCACGCGGGATGAGATCGGCAGGTAGCCGACGAGCAGGCGGTCCGGCGCCGCTTCCCGCCACTGCTGGCACGTTTGAATTCCGAGATCGAAGGCGACCTCTTCGCATTCCGCCAGGATCGCTCCAAGGCGCGCGCGGGGTTTCGGGTCAATTGTTCGGCCATTCGCAGTGGTGTTGTGTCCTGTCGAAGGGACGCAGTCATTGCGGGCTCAGGTAGATCAACTCTCAACCAACAATATGGATTTATATCATAATATTTTTCAACACCTGCTCCGACATTGCCGATCTGTGTCAGAACTTGCATCGGCACCGGCAACATGCACATCCGGCAGGAACGCTTTCCCAAAAAGAACCCCGCCATACTGAGCAAGTGCCACCATCCCGCAGACATCACAGGCCATGAAGCAGCGCCCAAGCACGATGCGGGCTGCGTGGTGCTGTCCGCCGGGCGCTCCGGCGGATGGCGCGCACAAGGCGCTGCTGCCCTTCCCGGGTGTTGGCACCCATATGTCCCACATCAATTGATTCACCCCTGGCCTCCTCGGACCTTTGCACCTTGGCGCTGGTGGTGGCAACCGACGATCCCCACGGAACTGTATGAAGGTATCCCCCGGCGTGCGTATCGTACGCAACCCAGACCGATTCCCCGGCGTGCCCATTCCCTGCGCTTGGGGCTGGCGGCGCTTCCCCGCCCGCTATTGCTTCGTCCAGAACATCGACAACCCGTTCGTGGAGCCGAGCTGATCGGCGCACCTCTACGCCGCACGCGAAGAAGCACCGTACATCACACCGAGCAGACAGCGTTTGGTGGCCATCCGGTGCTCATCGGTCGTCCGCTCATCGAACTCGTTCAGGCCGACGAAGCACGGACACGCCGCTCAACCTGCTCTTCTCCGGGTCCGCACGGCATCGCGTACCCACCGCCGATCCTTGCGTGTCTCGCCGAACATCAATACGCCGGAGGAGCACTCCCGGCACTACACCTGACCGGCCCCATCATGCTCTGCTGATGGACCCGAATACCAGCACCATCCGGTGCGGGACGGGAAGGAGGCCGCGGCCCTGTGCATCATCGTCTCCACGGGTGATCCACGCCCCGGCGAGTGGGTGCAAAGATGCTTGTGGTGGCCTCTGTGGGAGTATCCATGGCACCATCGGCGGTGGGAGTTGGAACGCTCGGTCATCCAGCAGGCCTTGATGTCATCCGCACCGGCGTAACCTCCTGGGACGTGCCACGACCTTGGTGCAACACTAACGGCATGTCGTGGGGGCAAGCGTGGACATCCTTGAGCATCGAGCCGGTGGGATGAAGAAGAACAGTTTACATTTTCGGCGCGTGCCATACGGGAACGGCCTTGCCCAATCTCGCCCATCGGACAGGTTTCTGAGGTCTTTGTGGATGACCGCAAGGACCAGTTCAGGGACTTCGACCGATACTTGATCAATCAACTGCCGGTCGCACGACCAGTCAGCTGCCCAGCCTTTCGATGAACGCAGCTACATCGCCATCATGACCTACAGCCATCCGATGGACCGGCGGCATATCTTCGCCTTTCCGCCTGAAGAAGTCCTTCGCCTACTCCGGGCATCATCGGTGGTCAGCGCAAGGTGGAAATGACGGAAGATGTTCCAAGAGGGCGGCATCGCCACCCGGTGGAGGAACTGGCGCGGGTGGATGCCCATGGGCATCGACATCGGCGCGGAAGCGGGGCCGGAGGTGAGTATCGTCGTGAGTATCCTCGCCGAATCGATCCGCGTGAAAACAGTATTGCATCATGAGCAACGGACCCATTGCCATCGCTCACCGGCGCCGCCAAGGGCATCGGGCGCGCCATCACCGGGCAGCTCGTGGCGGAGGGCCACTACGTGGTCGCCGTGGAGATCGACCACGTTTTGCAGGGCGAAGCACACGAACGGATTCGGCAAGGACAGGTCACCTTCATCGCCGTGGACATCCGGCAGGAGGAGGCCGTGTGACCCGTTTCGAGCAGGTGATGGCCTTCGCGGGAAAGGTGGATGCCGTGGTGAATAACGCGTGATCATCCGCGACCGGCCGACCTGGAAAATGACGCTGGAGGATTTCGCAAGCGGTGCTGGACGTGAAACCGTGCAGGGCACTGGTCGATGTGCCGCGAGCCGCTATCCGCATGCGTTCACCAGAAGTCCGGGGCCTAATCGTGAACATCTCTTCCCGCGCCCGGTTCGGCATCCCGGCCAGAGCAACGACGCCGGCCCTCCAAGTCTGCAGGTGGTGGCGCTCACCCGCGTGCTCGCGCTGGAGTTCGCCCTTCCAACGTGCGCGTGAACGCCGTGGCACCCTGGCCCGGGACCGATACGCCGCTCACCTAAAGCCTCGAACCCGAAGTGCTCTAACGCCGATCGTCGCGCAACCCATACGCCCCATGGGCCAGCCGGTGATGAAACGGAGCACACTGTCGCCTCCCTTCTTGCTTTCCGACAAGGCCCGCTTCATCACCGGGCAGACTTCTATGCGGACGGCGGCAAAGCATCGGCGCCGGAATCTGACCACGAACGAACACCCCACGATGACGACCCTCCGCTCACTTCATCTCACTACTAACCGCTCGCATCCTGGGAACAGCCCGGTTCACTAACAATGGCAGGAACACTACGTGCTGGTGGGTCCGCATGAAATGCTTTCGGAAGCGATCCGGACGAAGGTCGGGCTGACGTTGTCCAAGACGGTTGCTCGCAGGGCAGCTGCGGCGCTTCCGCACCGCGCCAGGTGGACGGCGAACCGGTACTCAACTGCATCACGCCCGCCATGCGTTTCGACGGTGCCGCCAACACCACCGTCGAGGGGCTATCCACCAACGCGGAACTGCACCGTCTGCAATAGAAATTGTGGAGGCGGGCGCCGTCCAATGGCTTCTGCACGCCCGGCATGGTGCCCACCGCGCTGGACCATGGGCCTGCAAGCGATTGACCGACGTGGAGGGACTCGGCGAGGCGCTTTCCGGGAACGTGCAGCCGCCGCACCGGCTACAAGAAGACCATCGAGGCCGTGGCCGAATACGCCAAGAGCAGCAGGAGGACGCCGTTCCGCCTCACCGGCGCCCGACTGGCATGGTGGGCACGGGCCGCTCCTTCATCGAGGCGGCTCGCAAGGCGACAGGCATCGCCGACTCGCCGGATGACTTTCCCCGGCGAAGAACGCCCCTGCAAGTAGTTCTTCCAGCCCGCATCCTCAGCGTACATCCTTGGTGGCATCGATACCGCCGAGGTGATGCGTCTGCCGGCGTGCAATACGTCGCCACAGGCACCGAGCTTGTCCATCCCTTCGGCGTGCAGATTGATTTCGCAGGACGAGACCCCGCTACGGCGCTGTGGAAGACTCGCATACATCGGCGATTGCCGCGGCCGGTCGCGGGGGATTCGGAGACTATCGCTTTCGGCTGGCTCGCGCCCCGATCCAGGTGTTCATACCGCCCCATCGTGTCCTCCTCACCATGGACGAGCCCAGCGGATGTTGGGGCGGAGGAGGTAGATCCACGCCATACACGCGCCATGGCAATAACGCATAAGAGTCGATCCCCGGCTTCGGCGACTGTGCCCGGATTGAAGGACGCCGATGTGGTGAGCGCGATGACCTTCAGTATGGAGTGGAACTACGGGTCTACTCGAGCTGCATGCCGCCAACGCGTTCTGGGACGAGAACGGACACTGATTGATCACCACCCCACGCAGTCACCCACTACCTGCACCCGCGCCTTGGCGAAGCTCTGGAGTGCCGCTGCACCGGGCGCGATCAAGCCGCGGGTCGGCGGTGGCTTTCGGCGGCAAGAGCCTGATCCCTTCCTGCACGAGAGATCATCAGTCTCGCACATCGCACGGGCGCACAGGGCGTCCTGGTCCGCGTCCGCCTGAGCCGGGAGGAGGGCTTCTCACCAACCACGGTCGGCATCCTTCGCGGATGACCATCCAACTAGGTGAATAACGATGGGTACTGAAGGCGCTCGATGCCAACATCACCGAAACGGCGGTGCGTACGGCAGTTTCGGCGTGGTGACCAGCTATTGCAACGGGCGCTGTTGCAGGCCCCGTACAAGCTCGGATAACTTCGGCCTCACCACCCACCGCGTGTGGCGTCAACAAACCGCAGAGGGCAGCTTAAGGCGCGGCCAGCGGCGCGGTGAATCCGCGCTTCGCCGTGGAATCGCTCGTCGACGATATCGCGCACCGTAACGGTACGGACCCGGTGGAGATGCGCATGAAGAACTTCGAGCCGCACACCTCACCGTCGGTGAATACTGCATCACTTCCAACGGCAGCCGCGACTCGATCCAGAGCGTGGCGCAGCGGTCGGTGGAGTGAACGCCACGGAAACCGCCCTACGGACATGGGCCGGGCGGGTCGTATTTTTTCATCAGCGGAAGCGCATTGCCGCCATCATCCGCAACGGTCTGCCGCAAAGCACCGTCCACCTGCTGGATTTCGATGGCTGCGTACCGACTACCCGGTGCCAACGACATCGGACAGTGGGCAGCGATAAGATGCCTGGCGATCGTGGTGGGCGAGGTGCTCGGCCTCAGATACGGGAGCACCTCTTCGTGCTCGGCGCCGACACGCTCTCACGCCTGTGGACCCGCAGCTATTCCAGCCGGGTGACCTTCATGGCGGGAACGCCGCTAAGGACGCGGCGGAGCAGTTGCGCTGTGACGCCTTCGGAGGCGGTGTCGCGCCGCCAGCGGCATCGCCGCGGGAGGAACTGAATTTCGACCACGCGCGCGTCCGCAGCAACGAGCCGCCCGTTGACCTTCCGTGGATCGGGAAGCCGGTAGACCCGATTACCGCCGGAAGGGGCGCCGTGAACTACAGCGGCAAGTATATCAGCCCGAAGCTTGACGGCGATTTCAAAGGTAGCGGCGCGGGCCTCAGCCCGTCCTTATTCCTTCGGTGCCCGCGCCGTGGAAGTGATTCGCCGACCGCGCATCGGGCCGCGTGGAAGCATCCTCGACGTCTGGGGCGTGCGCAATGACCGCGGGAAAGGCCCCGAACCCGCCTGCGTTGTGGAAGGCCAGCCTGAAGGCTCCTGGCACACGGGCATCGGGCCGTGCCATGAGCGATGAGGAGATGCGCTACCACGAAGGCTTGTCGATCAACAACAACTTCCCCGATTAGCAAGATGCCCACCCCGTTGACACGCCGGAACTTGCATACTGCCAACACCGTGATGAACCAACTGGAAGGGGCCCGTTCGGCGCGAAGGGATCAGGCGAGGCGCCTTGCATCCCATCCCCGCCAATGCCAACGCCATATCCGGCGACGCGTGGCGGCATCCCGCCGCAACCGCCCATCCGCCCCGAACGCGTGCTGCAGCTGATGAAGGAGAAGAAAAAGAACAAGAGGTCGTACCTGACGTCATGCTGCGCAAATAGAATGAACCACGGATACATATCATCCACACATCGGATGGCCTGACCATGGGACAGCGGCCATGGACCAACTGGCGAGGCCGGTACGTTCAGTATCCGTGTTCATCCGTGTCCATCCGTGGTTCGTCATAAGACGGATGATGCGCCTTGGGCGCATCATCCGCGATAGCACTGGCAATTCCCCTTATCCGAGCAACCACATCACCGCAGAGCGCATCTTCCTGTAAAACCACGGACCGCAGCGTAGCCGTGGCCATGGCTTCAGGTGGAACACGCGGACGACTTCGCTCTCGCTTTACGGCACCGACGTCCTGGTGAATTCCTTCCAAGGCACCGGGATGGCACCCCTGCCCGTCGACCTCTACGGGCACGCCGCGCTGAAGGAAGTGACAAACGAAAGGCGACCATCTGCGCATCGGCCC